>JBJOJI010000014.1:0-35145 GCA_046046665.1 Actinomycetota bacterium | reverse complement strand
GCTAAACTTGTGCCTTATGAGAGCCCGTGCCCTAGTAAAAGACCTTGCCGCCCTGCCTGATGGCCCAGTTACCGTTGGTGGATGGGTAGAAAAGCTTCGCGATCAGAAGCGCATTCAATTCATCATTATTCGCGATGAATCTGGCGATGTTCAAGTCACCTACCCTCGCCCAGTAAAAGACGAGCTACCGGTAGAAGATGACGCACTAGCAGCAAAGGTTTCGACACTAACTAACGGTTCATTCGTTTGGATCACCGGTCGCCTAGTGCACGACGAGCGCGTAAAGCTTGGCGGTCTAGAGATTCAGCTTGATGACGTAGAAATCGTCACCATGGCCGACCCTGAAACCCCAATTGCCGATGACACCTCAATCGATAAGCGCATGGACTGGAGATTCCTAGACCTTCGCCGCCCAGAGATGAACCTGGTTTTCCGCATTCAAAGCACAATTGAGCACACCTGGCGCCAGTACTGGGCAGAGAACGACTTTGTTGAGATTCACTCACCTAAGTTGATGGCCTCTGCTTCTGAATCAAATGCCGAGCTGTTCAAGCTTGAGTACTTTGAGACCCACGCCTACCTTGCTCAGTCACCTCAGTTCTATAAGCAGATGGCCATGATGTCTGGCCTTGGCAAGATCTTTGAAATTGGCCCGGTATTCCGCGCCGATCCATCTTTCACCTCTCGCCACGCTACCGAGTTCGTATCGGTGGATATTGAAGTTTCGTGGATTGACTCGCACGAAGACGTGATGGCAATTCAAGAGCAGCTACTTCACCGCGCAATCAGTGCCGTGAAAGAAAAGCATGGCGATGAAATCAAGAAGCACTTTGATATTGATGTAGTTGTGCCTTCTATTCCTTTCCCTCGCGTGCCACTGCTTGAGGCAATTGAAATCATTAAGCAGCGCGGTCACACCGTTGAGCGCGGAGGCGACCTAGACCCAGAGGGTGAGCGTCAAATTGCAGCTTGGGCCGAAGAGACCCACGGTCACGAATTTGTTTTTGTAACTGACTACCCGGCAACCGTGCGCCCGTTCTATCACATGCGTCACGCAGACAACCCAGCTCTTACTAACAGCTACGACTTGATTTGGCGCGGCACTGAGATCACCACCGGTGCTCAGCGTGAACACCGCCTAGATGTATTGATTGAACAGGTTAAACAAAAGGGTCTTGAGCCAGAAGGCCTGCAGACCTACCTTGACTTCTTTAAGTACGGCGCACCTTCACACGGTGGTTTTGGTATGGGCTTGCTTCGCGTTTTGATGTTGCTTTTGCACCAGCCAAACATTCGCGAGGTTGGTTTCTTGTTCCGCGGGCCAAACCGCCTAGAACCTTAGGAGCCTAAGAACTAAAACTTCTTTAGAGTATCCCTGAGCTTTGCGGCCCAGGGATATTTTTTTGCCAAGAAGTGAAGCACGACCAGCAAGATCGGAAACCAGAACTTCTTTAATATCCAACGCATGATTTAAGCCTAGCCGCGAATCTTGGCGTAGAGGGCGCGCATCAGGCGCTCCTCGTCTACGCGCCAGTAGTTGTGCATTTTTCCATCGATAAGAATTACCGGAATTTCTTCAGAGTACTTAGAGTGCAATTCCTCGTCTTCAAGAATGTTCTTTTCATCAACTAATACCTCAGTGCTTGGGTTAGCTTTTTGAAAGTCTTCTAGCACGCGGCGCATGGCCTCTTCTGCTTGATCGCAAAGGTGGCATCCCGGCTTACCTATTAACGTCAGTTGAATAGTCACGAATTCAGCCTATTCCAGCGCGGGCAGTTGGCCCAACACTCTAAACTTGCAGAGTGCCGGAAACCCCTAAGAAGCCACGCAAGATTGAAGCAGCGTTCTTTGACGTTGATAACACAATCCTGCGCGGATCATCGAGTTTCTTATTTGGCAAAGCGGCTTTTAAAAAGGGCTTCTTTAATCGCAAAGATTTTTGGAAGATGGCCTGGCAGCAAAGCCTCTTTATTTCTAGGGGCGAAAAACTAAATTCTTTAGATGCAATCAAAGACAAGGCTCTTAGCTTGATTGCCGGCCACCGTGCCGAAGACCTAACCGCGCTAACCGATGAAGTTTATGAAAACTACATTTGCCCAAAGCTTTGGCCAGAAACAGTTCGTATTGCCCAAGAGCACATTGCCGCCGGCCGCGAGGTTTGGCTTGTGACCGCAACGCCTAAAGAAATTGCCGACGTAATTGCCCACCGCCTAGGTCTTACCGGTGGTCTCGGAACATTGGTTGAAGTTAATAAAGATGGAATTCTCACCGGCAAGCTAGTTGGTCAAACCCTGCACGGCAAGGCAAAGCGCAAAGCGGTTAAGGCACTGGCACAGGAGCGCAACATAAGTCTTAAGCGCTCATATGCATATTCAGACAGCGTCAATGATCTGCCAATGCTCACCTCGGTTGGCAATCCAACGGCAATCAACCCCGATGTTGCCTTGCGCTATTACGCCAAGGAAGCCGCTTGGCCAATTCTTGATTTCAAAAAGCGCGAACTGCGCGCCAATAAGAAGTAGTGTCGACTGCACCGGTATCGGTGTGATTCAAAACCCCTTCAAACGCAAAAACCCGCCTGGCACAAAGCCGGCGGGCTAAAGCTGGATAAGAAGATTTACTTCTTATTGCGACGCTGGTGACGGGTCTTACGAAGCAACTTGCGGTGCTTCTTCTTAGACATACGCTTGCGGCGCTTCTTAATTACTGAACCCATAGGGACCTCACAGTTTTTGGATGATTATCGACCAAGAGGCCGTAAGCAAAACGATTTCCCTATTCTAGCCCGAAACAGGCGTAGCCTTCTACCGTGACCGAACAACAGAAGTACCGAGTGATAAAGCGCCTCAATGGCCTTGAAATCCGCGAATATGAGCCGTGCGTGCTTATGCAGGTGGCCGTGACCGGAGATTTCATGTCTGCCGGCAGCATGGCCTTTCGCCCGCTGGTCAACTACATCAGCGGCAGCAACCAGGCTCGCCAAAAGATTGCCATGACTGCACCCGTGCTGCAAGAGTCTGCCTCCGAGCGTGAGCACTTGGTGAGTTTTGTGCTGCCAGCCGGCATGGAGCCTAAAGACGTTCCTGTGCCAACCGATGCCCGAGTAGAGATGGTGCCGACCCCTGCCCACTATGCCGCAGCCAGAAGGTTTGGTGGTGGCTGGAGCGAGGGTCGTTTTGAGGCTGAAGGGCAACTGTTGCTAAACGCCGTAGCGGCTGCAGGACTTGAGCCAATTGGAGCCATATACTGGGCAAGATTTGATCCTCCATGGAAGCCAGGCTTTCTAAAGCGGAACGAAGCAATCATAAAAATTGAAAGGCCTAAGGCTCTATGAACGCAACATTAAAGAAGGTAATCGCCGAGTTCATCGGTACCTTCACATTCTTGCTAGCAATCGCTGGCGCATCAACATCAGGTTCGCCACTTAAGCAGATTTCACTAGCTCTAACTTTGGGTCTAATGATTCTTACCCTTGGTGGAATCAGCGGTGGTCACTTTAACCCAGCCGTTTCTATCTACTTTTTCGCTAGAAAAGAGCTCTCTTTTGGTGCGCTAGTTGCATATGTTGCAGCTCAGCTAACCGGTGCATTCTTTGGTGTTGCTGCAGGTCTTGGTCTATGGCAGAAAACCATCTCACCTTTGGTAGATGGCAACCAGGTTGAGGCATCTGTGTTCATGGGTGAAGTTGCTGCCACTGCCGGTCTTGTTTTCATTATCGGAACTTTGGTTAACAACAAGCAGGCAAACCTAATTTGGATTGCGGTTGCTTCATGGGTTTTCGCGGCCGGCACATTCACCGTGACCGGAGCCATGGCTAACCCAGCAGTTGCGTTTGGCCTGATGTTTAACGGTATTTCAACCGGTAGCATTGCCAGCATTGTTATTGCTCAGCTTGTTGGTCTGCTAGTTGCCGTTGTGCTACTTGCAATCACTGGTGCAAAGGTTGCCAAGAAGGCTCCGGCAAAGAAGGAAGCCCCGGCATTTGTGCCAGCTCCAATCGTTGCTGCTCCTGCAGTTGCACCTGCAACCACCGTTGCTGCTCCTGCAAAGAAGCCAGCGGCTAAAAAGCCTGCAGCTAAGAAGGCTGCTCCTAAAGCTGCTGCAAAGCCAGCGGTAAAGAAAGCCCCTGCTGCGAAAACCGCAGCTAAGAAGCCAGCTGCCAAAAAGACACCGGCAAAGGCTGCACCAAAGAAATAATTCAGCAAAAGTTAAACAGAACGCGTCGGGCAACCGGCGCGTTCTGTTTTAACATTGAGGTATGACTACCAAAGCGTCCGTACTCTTTGTTTGCATTCACAACGCTGGCCGTTCACAGATGGCTGCTGGCTACCTGAAGCACCTAGCCGGCGATCGCATTGAGGTTCGCTCTGCGGGCACAGACCCAGGCGACAAGGTAAACCCGGCAGCGGTTGAGGCAATGGCTGAAGAGGGCATCGATATCAGCGTGAACTTTCCAAAAAAGCTAACCGATGAAGCGGTAAAAGAATCTGACTACGTAATCACCATGGGCTGCGGCGACACCTGCCCGTTCTTTCCTGGCAAGACCTACCTTGACTGGCCACTTGATGACCCAGCCGGTCAGGGCGTTGACGCAGTTCGCCCAATTCGCGATGCTGTGCGCGCCAAGGTTGAGGCGCTAATCGCCGAGATTGATTCAAAATAGGGAACATTTAGAGCAAAACCTCTGTTTGTTCTAGAAATAAAGTGCCATACTTTCTAGAACTAACCGAGGGGGCAAAATGCCTACAACGCAGAAACTTGCTCCACAACCTAAGCAGTTGCGCGGCCAAGAAACCATTGATCTGGTTCTAGCCGAAACTAACCTGGCAATTAAAGATGGTGGCGAGGCTGCTGTTCGAGTTCAAGACATTTCTGCAAAAACCAGGGTTTCCATTGGGTCTATCTACCACCACTTTGGCGATCGTGACGGCCTGATTCGAGCCGCCTACGTAGCAACTTTTCGCAGTGCCATCCAAAGTGATATTGATCGCGTAAAGAGATTCATGAATCGTATGACCAGTGCGAAAGAAATGGCCGAACACTACGACGAAATGCTTGCGTTTCTGAATCACCATTTTGAACAATTTCCCGCCCGCGATCGCGCCTCGACAATTGGTAGCACCACAGGTCGCCCACTGCTAAAGCAAGCCATCATTGCCGTTCAAACGGAACTTACCTCCGGCCTAACTGAGGTAATGCAGCTTCTGAAAGATCGTGGAATTTTGAAGCCACATCTAGAGCCACGTGCCGCAGCAGTTATGACTTTAGGAATGCTGCACGGCCGTGTGGTTGCAGAATTCGATTCAACTCCGGTGGCCGATGCAAGTTGGAATGCGGCCATGCTTACTTCATTTAGTGGTTTCTTTGTTGGCACCGATGAACTGCCAATCTGGAAACAACTAGCTCAGTAGTTATTTACCGGCGGCTAATTCTTTTGAGCGGGCCAAAGCGGCATCAGTTGCCTCAATAAACATCTGTGCTAAATCGGCATCTGTCATTCGGGCAATAGCGCGCTCGGTGGTTCCGTTTGGTGAGGTTACCTGCTTGCGCAAATCTGCCGGGTCTTTTCCAGACGCAATTAAGAGTTCTGCGGCACCCAAGAAAGTTTCGTTAACTAGCAGCGCTGCTTCATCTTCGGTGAACCCTTTTTGTTTTGCCGCTGCTGTTAAAGCTTCGATGAGGTAGAAAACATATGCCGGGCCTGAACCCGATATTGTGCCGAGCTCATCAATTTTTGATTCTGCAAGCACAATTGATTTTCCAACGGTGTCAAATAATTGCACTGCTGTTTCAATGGCCCATTCGGTTGCGCGCTCTCCGGCTGCAATTCCGGTAATTGCTCTTGAAACAATTGCCGGGGTGTTTGGCATTGCGCGAACCACGCCAACATCTTCAGGCAAAACTTTTTCCATCGCCGCAGTTGTGATTCCGGCAGCCACAGAAATTACTAATGCGTTGTCATCAAGTGAGTCGGCAATATCGGCAAGCACTTCGGTGACGTAGGCGGGCTTTACGGCAATCAAAATTACGTTTGCACCGGCCACTGCCATTTGGTTTGCATCTTCGCCGTTTTCCATAGCGAATGAAAGCACACCAAGCTCATCGGCTAAGCGTTCTGCACTAGCAGTTGACTGGGTGCTGACTGAAACATTGTCTGGGTTGAATCCAGATTTCAGTAGACCGCTAAGAATTGCGCCACCCATGGAGCCGGTGCCGATGATTGCAATGCGCTTGATGTTCACCCGTTCAGTTTAGGACAGCCCCTGTTGAGGGGCGTGTGGGTGTCTGAATCACTTGGTAGTTTTGTCTCATGGCTGTTGCAAAATCCTCTTTTACTTGCACCGATTGCGGTTGGACCACCCCTAAGTGGGTTGGTCGCTGTGGCGAGTGCCAAGCGTGGGACACCATGCAAGAGGGCAAGGCTGGCGGGGGCCGTGGGCTTGGCACAGTGCGTCAAATCAAGCCGGTAGCCATTGTTGGCTCATCTGCCGCTAAACCAATTACCCATGTCTCTACCGAGCGCGTAGCCGCTTGGTCTACACAGGTTGGCGAGTTTGATCGCGTGCTTGGTGGCGGGCTGGTTCCTGGCGCAGTGGTGCTGCTCTCTGGGGAACCCGGCGTAGGTAAGAGCACGTTGCTGCTTGAGGTTGCCGCGAATACCGCCAAGTCTGGCAAGAAGGTTCTTTATGTTTCTGGTGAAGAATCGGTTGGGCAAATTCGCCTTCGTGCCGAGCGCACCGGAGCCATGAGTGACAACCTATTTATTGCTTCCGAAACTGACCTCAGCACAGTGCTTGGCCAAATCGATGCCGTGTCACCTGAGCTCTTGGTGGTTGACTCGGTGCAAACAATTGCCGCTGCCGAGATTGATGGCGCTGCCGGAATGCCTTCGCAGATTCGCGAGGTTGCCGCTAATTTGATTCGCGTTGCCAAAGAGCGCGCACTTCCAGTTATTTTGGTGGGTCACGTAACCAAAGATGGCAACATCGCCGGACCTCGCGCACTGGAACACCTGGTTGATGTGGTTTGTCACTTTGAAGGTGATCGCCAAACCAGTTTGCGTTTTGTGCGCAGCATGAAAAACCGCTTTGGTCCAACCGATGAGGTTGGTTGTTTTGAAATGACCGGTGAGGGAATCAACGAAGTGCCAGACCCAAGCGGAATGTTCTTGTCGCGCGGTGATGCACCGGTTTCTGGAACTTGCGTCACGGTAACCGTAGAAGGAAAACGTCCGCTTATTGCCGAGGTTCAAGCCTTGGTGGTTAAGTCTTCTACGCCACAACCGCGTCGAGTAACTAACGGTGTTGATTCAGCTCGCGTGGCCATGCTACTTGCGGTGCTTGAACGTCGCGCCGGACTTCGTCTTAGCGACATGGATGTTTATGTTTCAACCGTGGGTGGTGTAAAACTTACCGAGCCTGCATCAGACCTTGCTATTGCACTTGCGATTGCATCAGCGGTTCAAGACAAACCAATCGCTCACAACTTAGTTGCCTTTGGTGAAATCTCATTGGCGGGTGAAATTCGTAAAGTTTCAAACGGCAAGGTTCGCGCTAGCGAAGCAAACCGTTTAGGTTTTGTGCGAAGCGTTGATTCAGGTGTTGGTGATCTAAAAGCTGCTTTAGCCCTTGGCCTTAATTGGTAACTCGAACGTAATCAACCAACATTTCGCCCCAAGCCTTGGTGTGCGGAGTTGAATCAAAAACGCAAAGCATTAATTGCTGTGCGTAGGTTGGTACTTGATTAGTTTCAAATACTTTTTTGCCGTCGATAAAAAACTCGGCTAATTCTGACGTCCAGTTAATTTTGTAAACGTGCCAATCATTTGCACCGGCAATAATAAATGTTTGAAATACGCCTAGAAAGCGCGGATCGTGATGATTCTTGGTGCCAAGCCCAACCTCAATGGCATCGCCTAGATCAGCTCTGTGCTTGACCTCAAAAACGCAGAGCTCGCCGGAATCTTCTGGGACGCCCTCAAGCCCAACAAGCCAAAGTGCACCAACGTTGTTCTGTTTCAAAAACAACTTGGCGCGAACTTCTAAACTGCCGAGGTGCATCAGGGCTTTCAAGTCTTCTTCTTGGCTTTCGGTAACTACCAGCCCCGGCTTGAACCTGTGCTGCCCGTTGCTACTGCCCAAAGTTGCTTTTGTGATTGCTGTCTGAAGGTTTGAAACTCTTGTCTGACCGTCGTTCTTCAATGCCCAAGGAAGCTGCCCTTCAGCAATGTGCAGTCGCAGCCCGTTTGGTGTCAGTTCATAATTCGCCTGAGCCGAATCACGATTCGACCAATGCGGAAACTGCAGCGGAAACCAGATATCGGTGTTTAATTCAGATGCCCTGAAGTCATCAAAGAAACTGGTTAGGTAAGTCATATTTAGTTCAAGATGAACTGAGCAGTGTCTTTAGACAGTGCCCCACCAACTTCAACACTCAGGTGATAAGAGGCACCGCCGGCGGTGACCGGCTCTTGGTCTGCGCCACAGCCAGTTGAAGAAGACTTGACCCTGTACCAGTCACTAAGCGCGCTGCTCTTTGTTTCGCCGGCCTTTAGGGTCATTGGCGCTGTGGTAAGACCAGTGCGGTCACAGTCAACAGAGTTCCAAATTGTTTCGCTGCCGCTGGTTACCTTGTAATAGGTTTCTTTGGCGCCTAGATCAAAGTTGCAATCTTTATCACCGGTGTTTGTAATTGCATAACCAAAGAATGGGTTGATTCCAGTGTCAAAAGATGCGCTCTGCGCACCCGACGAATCGGCAACTATAGGTGCCAGTGAAATCTTGGTCACATCACACGCGCCCTGGGCCACTGCCCCGGTGCCACTTGCAGCCGGATTACCCCCAATAATGTTTTGCACCACACCAACCAGTGCCGCCACCAAAGACCACACAAGAGCCACTGCCACTGCCAAAACCACCAGGGCAATAATGCGGCGCTTGCGGTAAACGCTTTTATCTGGGCGGCCCACTGGGCGTTGACGATTAGCTGGATTGTGACGTGAATTGCTCATAAAAATAGATTAGCCAGCGAACCTTGCAAAACCTCTTAGGTGGCTATGGCTGAATTTAAAGCGTCTTAAGCATGCGGGTGTTGCCCAGAGTGTTCTGCTTTACGCGGGCGAGGTCAAGAAACTCGGCCACACCGTCATCGTGCGAGCGAACCATTTGGTCAAAGGTTGCTTCGTCTACCGGAACGTCAGAGATTTCTTCGAAACCAAACTTGCTAAAGAAACCGGTCTCAAAAGTCAGGCAAAATACCCTAGTTATTCCTAGGTCTCTAGCCTTAGAAATCAGTGACTCAAGCACCGCAGAACCAACTCCGCTGCTACGTGCCTCTTCGGCTACCACCATGGAGCGAACTTCAGCCAGGTCTTGCCACATTACGTGCAGAGCACCAGCACCAATCACGGCATCAGTATCGTCAACGGCCACCAAAAATTCTGGCACAGCCTCGTAGAAGCTAACTTTTTCGTGACCAAGCAAAACAGCCGAGCCCTCTAGCGGCTGGCGAATAGCCAAGATAGCGTCAACGTCGCTAGTGCGCGCGGCGCGTACCTTTACTGAACTGGTCATGCTTAAAGCGTAGTTGTTGAACAGCGCTAACTAAGCCTCTAACTCACCAATTGGCCCGCCAACCACAACAGGGGCATTGTGCAAGCGCGAGCTGAAGGTAAATTCACCGTTCACAAAGTCAACTTCAATGTGTGAAGAGTTCTTTAGCTCGCCATGCATAATCTTTTCACTGAGCTTGTCTTCGATCTCACGCTGCACCGCACGACGAAGTGGTCGCGCACCCAGGGTTGGGTCAAAGCCAATTTCAATCAAACGGTCTTTAGCAGACTGCGAGACAGAGATGGTCATGTCGCGGTCTTCAAGACGGATTCCAAGACGCTTGATGAACAGATCAACAATCTGAACTAGCTCACTCTTGATTAGCTGAGGGAACACAATGGTTTCGTCAACACGGTTTAGGAACTCAGGGCGGAAGCTCTTCTTTAGTTCCTCGTTAACCTTGCCCTTCATGCGCTCGTAGTCGTTGGCGTTATCGCCTTCGAGGTTGAAGCCCATTGCACCGCGAGAAATATCGCGGGTACCAAGGTTGGTGGTCATGATGATGATGGTGTTCTTGAAGTCAACAACGCGACCCTGACCATCGGTCAAGCGGCCCTCTTCAAGAATCTGCAACAGTGAGTTGAAGATATCTGGGTGAGCCTTTTCAATTTCGTCAAACAGGACAACGCTGAATGGCTTGCGACGAACCTTCTCGGTTAGCTGGCCACCCTCTTCGAAGCCCACAAAGCCCGGAGGCGCACCAAACAAACGAGATACGGTGTGCTTCTCACCGTATTCAGACATGTCAAGCGAGATCAAAGCGCCTTCGTCGTCGAACAAGAACTCTGCAAGTGCCTTTGCCAGCTCTGTCTTTCCAACACCGGTAGGGCCGGCAAAGATAAATGAGCCCGATGGGCGGTTTGGGTCTTTCAAACCAGCACGCTGACGACGGATTGACTTAGAGATTGCAGCAATTGCATCCTCTTGGCCAATCACGCGCTTGTGTAGCTCGTCTTCCATGAAGATGAGCTTGGCGCTTTCTTCCTCGGTTAGCTTGAACACCGGAATACCGGTGGCCTGTGCAAGAACCTCGGCGATTAGACCTTCGTCAACAATGCCCTGCGCGGCAACAGAGCCGGCACGGTATTGCTTCTCCATCTTTACGCGCTCGATGTTTAGCTTCTTCTCTTCGTCACGCTTGGTGGCGGCAAGTTCAAAGTCCTGATCTTCAATTGCCTTTTCTTTGGCAACCTTCACGGCAACAATGCGCTCTTCGATTTCACGAAGCTCTGGTGGTGAAGACAAAATACTCAAGCGCAAACGGGCACCAGCTTCATCGATAAGGTCGATGGCCTTATCTGGCAAGAAGCGGTCGGTGATGTAGCGGTCTGAAAGCTGCGCGGCAGCAACCAGCGCGCTATCGGTGATTGAAACCTTGTGGTGAACCTCGTAGCGGTCGCGAAGGCCCTTCAAGATATTAATTGCCTGTGGCAGCGATGGCTCGTTAACCATTACCTGTTGGAATCGGCGAGTAAGCGCTGCATCTTTTTCAAAGTGCTTGCGGTACTCGTCAAGTGTGGTTGCGCCAATTGTCTGCAGTTCACCGCGCGCAAGTAGCGGCTTCAAAATTGAAGCTGCATCAATTGCACCTTCGGCAGCACCGGCACCAACTAGCGTGTGAATTTCATCAATGAAAGTGATGATGTCTCCACGAGTGCGAATTTCTTTGGTTACTTTCTTTAGGCGCTCTTCAAAGTCACCGCGGTAGCGTGAGCCCGCAATTAGCGAGCCCATGTCTAGTGTGTAGAGTTGCTTGCCTTTCAAAGTTTCTGGAACGTTGCCGTTCACAATTGCCTGTGCAAGACCTTCAACTACTGCGGTCTTACCAACACCAGGCTCACCAATAAGAATTGGGTTGTTCTTTCCGCGACGAGAAAGAATTTGCATCACGCGCTCGATCTCGCGCTCACGGCCAATTACCGGGTCTAGCTTTCCGTCGGCAGCTGCCTGGGTTAGGTTGCGACCAAACTGGTCAAGAATTTGTGAACCCTTTTGCTTTTCTGCGGTGTCGCCACCAACAGCAACTGCCTCTTTGCCCTGGAAACCAGAAAGCAACTGGATAACCTGCTGGCGCACACGATTTGTGTCGGCACCCAACTTGGTAAGAACCTGAGCGGCAACGCCTTCGCCTTCGCGAATCAAACCAAGTAGCAGGTGCTCGGTGCCAATGTATGAGTGACCAAGCTGAAGTGCTTCACGAAGTGAAAGTTCAAGAACTTTTTTAGCGCGTGGAGTAAAAGGAATGTGACCGGTAGGTGCTTGCTGGCCCTGACCAATAATTTCTTGAACCTGCTCGCGCACTGAATCAAGATTGATGCCAAGTGATTCAAGTGCCTTGGCTGCAACGCCTTCACCCTCGTGAATCAGACCCAACAGAATGTGCTCGGTGCCAATGTAGTTGTGGTTTAGAAGCTTTGCTTCTTCTTGCGCAAGCACAACAACGCGACGAGCCTTATCGGTGAATTTCTCAAACATCTTTACTCCTTTAAACCACCAATCCCGGTGGCCTTATAAAGATGCTAGGTTGCCAAACTGCCCTTTTGAAGGGTGTTCGCTATGGGGTAAATAGGCGCCGGTGAATCAGCCAAGCGAAGGAAGCAGGCTCCAGGCGTTTAGGCCAATCAGCACGCTCAGCAGCACTGCTGCCAGGATCTTGGTTAGCAGCTTATTCACGTGCGCACCCATCACCTTGCGCTGCCCGGTAAGCCACACCAGCGGCGCCAGAGCCAGCGGCAAACCAAAGGCCAGCAAGATCTGACTAATCACCAAGATGGAGGTTGAATCGGGCACCAGGGCCAGAATCAGCACCGATGGGACGATCGAGATTAGACGTCTAACCTGAGCACTGACCTTGATCTTGGTGAGGCCGCTCATTACCGAGGCACCGGCGTAGCCACCCACAGCTGAAGATGCCAGGCTTGATGCCAAAAGCCCAATGGCAAACATGGTGCCAAAAAATTCACCGTGAAAATCAGAGATGTGGGCAACCGCGGTATCGATGGTTACGTCTTCAACATCACCGGCAACGGTAACCGCACCAACCAGCAAAATACCAACGTTCGCCAAACCGGCAATACCCATTGCTACCGAAACATCAAGCTTGCTCCACTTGATGAGCCTTAGTTTTTCATCGGCCTTGGCTCGCCCAAAGCGCTCGGCAGTAAGCGCCGAGTGCACGTAAATTGCATGCGGCATGATCGTGGCGCCAAGAATACCAAGGGCCAAAAACAGTTCATCGCGTTCTGAAATTTGCGGCACCAAACCAAGGGCCATGGCCACGGAATCAATCTGGCTGGTGAACAAACTTGAAACAAAACCAATGATGGTAACTGCCATCAGCCCAACCACCACGGCAATAAAAATGCCAACCTTTTCATGCTTGGCCAGAGAAAGAATCAGGAACGCAACTGCGCCAATAATCACAGCGCCAACAATTGGGTTGAGCCCAAACAGCAGGTGCAGGGCAATGGCGCCACCAACTACCTCGGCGAGCTCTGTTGCCAAGATCATGGCTTCTGCTTGTAGCCAATACAAAATTCTTAGCCAGCGTTTTTTGATTGCCGAGCCAAGCAACTCGGCCATTGACTTGCCGCTGGCGATGGCCAACTTTGAGGCAAGGTATTGAACTAACCAGGCACCGATATTGGCAAAAACAATTACCCAGATAAGTGCATATCCAAAGCGTGCTCCACCGGTGAGGTTGGTGGCAACATTGCCCGGATCAATATAAGCAACACCAGTTGCTAAGGCCGGGCCCACAAAAGCGAGCCCGGCTTTAGAAATTGCCGCCTTAGGTGGGCGCTGTTTAGAAGTCCCAGTCATCGTCCTCGGTAGCTTCGTGCTTACCGATAACGTATGAAGAACCAGAGCCAGAGAAGAAGTCGTGGTTCTCGTCTGCGTTTGGTGACAACGCTGACAAGATCGCAGGGCTAACTTCAGAAACTTCTTTAGGGAACAACGGGTCAAAACCAAGGTTCATCAGAGCCTTGTTGGCGTTGTAGTGCAAGAAGTGCTTTACGTCTTCGGTCAAGCCAAGCGGGTCGTATAGATCTGCTGTGTACTTGATTTCGTTTTCGTATAGCTCTAGAAGTAGATCGTAGGTATATGCCTTTAGCTCGTCGCGACGCTCTTGGGTTTCTAACTCCATTTGCTTCTGGAACTTGTAGCCAATGTAGTAACCGTGAATGGCCTCATCGCGAATGATCAAACGAATTAGGTCGCCAGTGTTGGTGAGCTTGGCACGTGATGACCAGTACATCGGTAGGTAGAAACCTGAGTAGAACAAGAATGACTCAAGCAGAGTTGAAGCAACCTTGCGCTTTAGCGGGTCGTCGCCGCGGTAGTAACCAAGAATGATCTCGGCCTTCTTCTGCAGGTAAGGGTTCTCTTCTGCCCAGCGGAAAGCCTCTTCGATCTCATCTGTTGAACACAGGGTTGAGAAGATTGATGAGTAGCTCTTAGCGTGCACTGACTCCATGAAAGCGATGTTTGTGTAAACAGCTTCTTCGTGAGAGGTCAGAGCATCAGGAATCAATGAGATAGCGCCAACGGTTCCCTGAATGGTGTCGAGCATGGTTAGACCGGTGAATACGTGGCGGGTCAAGTTCTGCTCAGCCGGGGTAAGGGTTGCCCATGACGGAATGTCGTTAGACATTGGCACCTTCTCAGGCAGCCAGAAGTTTGAGGTTAGACGGTTCCAAACGTCAAGGTCCATTGAGTCCTCGAGCTTGTTCCAGTTGACTGGGCGGGTGATCCCTGTTGCTGTTGTTGTAGTCATTTTGTTTTCCTCTTTAGAGATAAATCGTTTTTACAGCATGCAACTTACGCACTCGCCAACTTCGGTGCCTTCCAGCGCCATCTGACGAATACGTACGTAGTAAATGGTCTTGATGCCTGCGCGCCAAGCTTGAATCTGTGCCTTGTTAACATCGCGAGTGGTTGCGGTGTCTTTGAAGAACAAGGTAAGAGACAGACCCTGGTCTACGTGCTGAGTTGCAGCCGCGTAGGTTTCGATGATCTTCTCTGGGCCAATTTCGTAAGCGTCGTCGTAGTACTCAAGGTTGTCGTTGGTTAGGAATGGCGCTGGGTAGTAAACACGACCAAGCTTTCCCTCTTTACGAATCTCAATCTTTGAAGCAACCGGGTGAATAGAACTGGTTGAGTTGTTGATGTAAGAAATAGAACCGGTTGGTGGAACAGCCTGAAGGTTCTGGTTGTAGATACCGTGAGTCATCACGCTGTTCTTCAACTGGGTCCAGTCAGTCTGGTCTGGAACTGAGATTCCTGCATTTGCAAAAAGCTGCGCAACCTTATCGGTCTTTGGCTTCCATTCCTGGTTAACGTACTTGTCAAAGAATTCACCGGTGGCATACTTTGACTTCTCGAAGCCGCCGAAAGTCTTGCCGCGCTCAATTGCAATCTTGTTAGATGCCTTTAGCGCGTGGAACAAAACGGTGTAGAAGTAAATGTTGGTGAAATCGATTCCTTCTTCTGAACCGTAGTGAACGCGCTCACGAGCTAGGTAGCCGTGTAGGTTCATCTGGCCTAGACCAATTGCGTGAGACTGCTCGTTGCCGTACTTGATTGAAGTAACTGAATCAATATCACTTAGGTCAGAAACCGCAGTCAACGCACGAATAGAAGCCTCAATAGTGCGGCCAAAGTCTGGTGAATCCATTGCCATTGCAATGTTCAACGAACCAAGGTTGCATGAGATGTCTTTACCAACCTGGTTGTAGCTGAGGTCAGCGTTGTAGGTGGTTGGGGTGTTCACCTGAAGAATCTCAGAGCAAAGGTTTGACATGTTAATGCGGCCCTCAATTGGGTTTGCGCGGTTAACGGTGTCTTCGTAAACAATGTATGGGTAGCCAGACTCAAACTGAAGCTCAGCAATGGTCTCGAACAATTGACGCGCCTTGATCTTGGTCTTCTTGATGCGGGCATCGTCAACCATCTCTTGGTACTTCTCTGTTACTGAGATGTCGCTGAATGGAACTCCGTAAACCTTCTCAACATCGTAAGGAGAGAACAGGTACATGTCTTCGTTGTTCTTAGCTAGCTCAAGAGTTACATCTGGAACTACAACACCAAGGCTTAGGGTCTTGATGCGAATCTTCTCATCGGCGTTTTCACGCTTGGTGTCTAGGAACTTCATAATGTCTGGGTGGTGAACGTTTAGGTAAACGGCACCGGCACCCTGACGCGCACCTAGCTGGTTTGCGTATGAGAACGCGTCTTCCAGCATTTTCATAACTGGAATAACACCCGATGACTGGCCTTCAATCTTCTTGATTGGAGCACCAGACTCACGAATGTTGGTTAGTGAAAGAGCAACACCACCACCGCGCTTTGAAAGCTGCAGTGAAGAGTTAATCGCACGGGCGATTGACTCCATGTTGTCTTCGGTACGTAGTAAGAAGCAAGAAACAAACTCGCCGCGCTGTGCCTTACCGCAGTTTAGGAAAGTTGGGGTGGCTGGCTGGAAACGACCGGTGATCATTTCGTCTACCAACATGCGTGCGGTTTCTTCAACACCTTCGGCAAGGGTTAGAGCAACCATTACTACGCGGTCTTCGAAACGCTCTAGGTAGCGTGCACCATCAAAAGTCTTTAGTGCGTATGAGGTGTAGAACTTATAGGCACCCAGGAATGACTCAAAGCGGAACTTGTATGAGTAAGCAAGTTTGGTTAGTTCTTCGATGAACTCGAATGAGTAGGTTTCTAGAAAGCCTGGCTCGTAGTATTCGTGCTCAACTAGGTAGTCAAGACGCTCGCGTAGTGAGTGAAAGAACACGGTGCTCATGTTCACGTGCTCTAAGAAGTACTCGCGTGCCGCTTCTTTGTCTTTTTCGAACTGGATCTTTCCATTGGCATCGTAAAGATTCAGCATCGCGTTTAGCTCGTGGTAGCTGTAGTTGCCGCGAGGCTTTTCCATCACTGTAGTTTCCAAAGGAGTTCCATCTTTTCTTTTACGGTGGCTACGTCAGTTGGCGTACCCAGTAGTTCAAATTTATAAATCAGTGGCACTGAAGTTTTTCTAGCAATAACCTCTGCAGCTCTGCAGTATTTTTCGCCAAAGTTTGTGTTTCCGGCCCCGATTACCGCTTTCAGAAAACTTCTGTTTACCGGATCGTTCAGGAAACGAATTACTTGTTTTGGAACACTTGTCTCGTCGTCGCCCAACCCGTAGGTGGGTGATATAAGAACAAATGGTTTTGAAACTTGAAGGTGCTCGTCTGTTGGATAAAGCGGAATCCGATGATTCGGAATTCCCAGCTTCTCAACAAATCTTTTTGTGTTTTCAGAGACGTTTGAAAAGTAAACGATCTCTAACACGGCTGTTTTGAGTTTGTGAAAGGGCAGTTTCTAAATAGCCAGAGCTATTAAGCGGCTGCGATTTCTGAGATCTTGTCTGGGCGGAAGCCAGACCAGTGGCTGTCGCCGGCAATAACTACCGGTGCAGCTGCGTAACCAAGAGACTTAACCAGCTCCAATGCTGCTTCGTCTTGGCTCATATCGATTACTGCGTACTCAAGCTCATTGCGGTCAAGCAACTTCTTGGTGCTGTCGCACTGAACACAAGAAGGCAGTGTGTAAACGGTGATGCTCATAAAAATCTCCTCAAAAAAGTACTTTTGGGCCAGTTATCAGGATCTCCGCGGCTATTTGAGGCAAGAGCAGAATTTCACTGATTTCCCCCGAAAAATGGCTTATTTAGTTGTGAGTTGAGTTTATGCCACTAGATGTAGTTATTGCAAAGCGAGTCGGCGTGTCGCGTAAAAAGCTATTTTTGGTCCTTTTTCGCCTCATTTTGGGCCCTCATTTCGGCCTCCATCTTGGCGTAGACCTGGCGCTCTTTTGAATCCGCTCGCAGAATTCCGCGCATAATCACGTAAAAAAGGCCGCCAACAAGGGTTGGTGGCACTAGCGCCAATAGGGCGTCCCAAAGAATTTGTAGATCCATGATTTGACCCTAACTGTCGATGCTGAGAATTACTTAAAGCCGCTTACTTTACCAACGGGAACATGATGGTCTCGCGAATACCAAGACCGGTGAGGCTCATCAACAGGCGGTCAATGCCCATTCCCATGCCGCCCGAAGGTGGCATACCAAACTCAAGAGCCTTTAAGAAGTCTTCATCTAGCTTCATTGCTTCTGGGTCTCCGGCTGCGGCCAACGTTACCTGCTCAACAAAGCGGGCTCGCTGAATCACCGGGTCAACCAACTCGGAGTATCCGGTGGCCTGCTCGTAGCCGCGAATGTAGAGATCCCACTTTTCAACTACGCCAGCCTTTGAGCGGTGGTCGCGAGTTAGCGGTGATGTGTCAACCGGGAAATCAATTACAAAGGTTGGCTTTACCAAATCACCCTTTACAAAGTGTTCCCAAAGTTCTTCAACATACTTTCCGGCCAGCGGGTGTTCGATTTCAATTTCCACCGATGCCGCAAGCTTCTTGAGCTCTGCAATTGGGGTGGCCGGGGTAATTTCTTGACCACAGGCTGCACTTAGTGATTCATACATTGAGATGCGTGGCCATTCGCCACCAAGATCATTGATTTCGCCGTCTTCTAGCTCAACCTGGTGGGTGCCAAAGACATCCATGGCCGCATTTTGAATCAGCTTCTGGGTTAGGTCGGCGATTGAGTTGTAGTCGCCATAAGCCTGGTAAGCCTCTAGCATGGCGAATTCTGGCGAGTGGGTGCGGTCGGCACCTTCATTTCTAAAGTTGCGGTTGATCTCGAATACTCGATCAATGCCGCCAACCACAGCGCGCTTTAGAAACAGCTCTGGCGCAATTCGCAAGAACAGCTCAGTATCAAAGGCGTTTGAGTGAGTTTTGAAAGGTCTTGCCGATGCGCCACCGTGAATGGTTTGCAGCATTGGGGTCTCAACCTCAAGGAACGCCTCTTGTTCAAAGGTTCGGCGCAGTGACTGCATAACCTTTGAGCGAATCTGCACTACCTCGCGCGCGCGATCGCGCACGATTAGGTCTACGTAGCGGTGACGAACACGGTATTCCTCGCCAAGTTCGTTGTGCAGGTTCGGCAGCGGGCGAATGGTCTTTGCAGCCATCAACCATTCATCGGCCAAAATCGAAAGCTCGCCGCGCTTTGAGGTGATTACCTCACCAGCTATAAACACGTGATCGCCAAGGTCAACCAGCTCTTTCCACTCTTCAAGGCGGGTCTCGCCAACCTTGTCTAGTGAAAGCATGGCCTGAATTCGCTGGCCTGAACCGGCCTGCAGGGTTGCAAAACACAGCTTTCCGGTGTTGCGCTGAAACACAATGCGGCCGGCAAGGGCAACCTTGTCTCCGGTTGCGGTGTCAATTTCAAGACTTGGATAGGCCGCGCGCACGCCATCAATGGTGTGGGTAATTGGCAGGCTAACCGGGTATGCATCGCCCAGTTCGTTTAGGCGCTCGCGCTTGGCAAGACGAACGGCAATCTGCTCTGGCAGATCCTGTTCTGAATCTTGCTCAATGTCTGGGTTGACATTGCCAGTGGCGTTTGAGTCCTGGCTCATGCGGATGCTCCTAAAACGTGATATCGAGGTTGTCGATCAATCGGGTTTCACCCACCACGGCTGCGATGAGCAAAATGGCCCGGCCGGTGAATCCGTCTGTGACGGGCTCAAAGGTGTCGGCATCGACAAGGGCTACGTAGTCAAGTTTAGCCTCAGGCGCCTTAAGCATCTGGTTTCTGGCGGCTTGAACTGCCGATGTTGGCCCACCGGCGCTGGCCGCGGCACCGGCGTTCAAAGCGGCCACCAAGTTCTCAGCCACCACTGCGTGTTCGGGCGAGAGGAATCGATTTCTGCTAGACATTGCCAGCCCCGATTCTTCACGCACAGTTGGCGCCTCGATAATTTTGAGGTTCTTGAATTTCTTGGCGGCCAATTGACGAATTAAGAAAATCTGCTGTGCGTCCTTAGCGCCAAAAATTGCGTAGTTTGGTTTTACCGTTTCGAATAAACGAGCCACCACAGTAAGCATTCCGTCAAAGTGTTCTGGTCTGGCAGCGCCTTCAAAAATTTCACCAATGTGGCCGGCGCTTTCGGTGACATTCATATTGCCTTTATAAAGATCATTCACGGTTGGTGTGAATAAAACATCAACGCCAATTGCATCAAGTTTTTCGGCGTCATCTTCTATTGTGCGCGGATACTTTTCAAAGTCTTCGCCAGCACCAAATTGAAGTGGATTTACAAAAATTGAGACCACAACAAACGGTGCGTGCCTTCGAGCCTCACGAATAAGAGAAAGGTGACCTTCGTGCAGAGCACCCATGGTTGGCACCAAAGCAATTTCAAGACCGCTTGCTCTAGCAGCTTCAATTGCAGCATTCAATTCGTTGGCGCTGGTGACCCTTTGCATTAGCTAAGCAGTTCCTCTGGATTAATTGGCGTATGCCCATCAGCCAAGGCTTCTTCAACTGCACTTCTAATTAGTGGGCCAAGCACAACTCTTGCGTGCTCAATACCTATTGACTCTAATAAGCCAATTGATTGGTTCACAATCAACTTTGAGAAATTGTTCGCCACACTGATTGCCTCGAAATAAACCTTTCGGTCTTCTTCGGAAATCACTATGGGCTCTGCGCCCATTTCAATTACCAATGCCTGTGCAATTGGCAAGGCAACCTCGGGCGCGGCCACACCAAAATAACTTTCGCGAATTCTTTGCAGGTCAATAGAGGTTCCGGTGAAAGTCATTGCCGGATGAATTGCCAACGGAATGACACCCTGCTCAACGGCAGGTTTTAAAGCTCCAATGCCAAACTCGCCTGCAGTGTGTGCGATAAGTTGACCGGGCTTAAATAAACCTGCCTTTGCGTAACCGGAAACAGTGTTGACAATCTGGTCTGCCGGAATTGCAAATAACACCAGGTCGGCTTCGGCAACTGTGGCCTGTGGGTCGCTGCTATTTGCAGTCAACAGCTTGTGCCCGGCTGCGGCCAAGGCTTGGCCAAGCACTGTGCCCACCGGCCCCGCGCCAATTACAGCAACGTTTAGTCGACCGTCTTGCGCAGCGCTCATGCTGGTTCGCCCACTGGCTTGGCGTCTGGCAGGTCATCGGTGATTTTGCAGATTCGCTCAACGACTATTGCACACGCCGTCATTAGCACTGAACCAAATAACCCAAAAGCATTTTGAAAGATAGAACCTGGAACCACCGGCTGGGTAAGTTGTAGCCAAACTAAACCAAGGTGCCAACCACTAAAGATTGCACCAGAAATTGAAATTGATTTAGCCAGCAGCACTAGGCGCACCGCATAAAACGGATTCAAACGTTTAGGCCTACTTGTTAACTTAACTTCGTTGCCTGCCGCTTTTGATTTTGAAATTTCGCGAAGCGCCAAACGATATTTAAACATTGGAATTGCCATGATGATCAGCAGAATTCCGATTAGCGGAAGCGTTAGCAAAATACTCCAAGGGGAAATTGGAATTGAACCGCCGTTATTAATAATCAGCTGCGGCAAGAGATAGCCGGCCGTAGTAGCCGATACCAGCCAGGCAACCAAAGTCATGATGCTTGTGGGCCTTAAATTATTTTTCAAGTTGTTACTGCTCAATGCAACACGCTCACTTGATCTTGCATCGTGGCAGCGATTGTTTTTACCAAGCCGTGGCCCGGCAAAACAGCATCGGGGTCAAGCATTGCCCACGGCACCATCACAAATGGTCTTTCGAAGGCACGAGGGTGCGGAATGGTTAGTTCTTTTCCTGATTTCAATACGTCACCATAAACAATGATGTCTATGTCTAGCGTTCTAGAACCCCATCGTTCAAGTCGCACGCGACCGTGCTCTGTTTCAATGCGGCGAATTTCTTCTAGTAATTCTTTTGGCTTTAGCGTGGTTTGAATTTGCACCACCCCGTTCAGAAAAGCTGGCTTGCTTTCATCTATACCGGCTTCGGTAACTGCAGCAGACTCAACGAGTGGCGAACATAAAACTTTTTTGATACCCGGGGTAACTGCCAGCGCCTTGAGTGCCGAACGAATTGTTTTGCGACGCTTTCCTAGGTTTCCACCAATCGCAAGAATGGCGCGTACCGGTTCAGCCATTTATGCGCGCTTTCCTTTTACGGTCACCGATACGTCGTTGAACTCGTAAACAATTGGCGCATTTGGTTTGTGAACTGTGATTTTTGCCTTCACCACCGGGCTGGCCGGGCCACCCCAGTTGAGCACCATGTCTAACAGGCGCTGCGCCAACGTCTCTAGCAAATCAACTGGTTGGTTCTTTACGTTTTCAACCAGTGCCTTAGCAAGGTCACCGTAGTGCACGGTGTTGCTTAGGTCATCGTTGAATTCAAGAACCTTGTTGTCTACCCAAACGGTGGCGTCAATAAAAAAGTCTTGGCCGTTTTGTCGCTCAAAATCAAAAACCCCGTGGTGCGCAAAAACGCGCAGCCCAGTGAGCTTTATCTTTAGGGTCTTGGCCATATCGCAAGCCTATTGCGAATCGCGTAGCGACTGCACGACGGCAATTGCATCTTGGGTGGCCACCACGTTGTGCACGCGAACCCCCCAAAGTGGGCGCTGCAGCAGCAGGGCGGTAAGTACGGCAGTGGCCAGGTCTCGACGCTGATTAGAAACCACACCCGATGCCTCTAGATCGGCATCCAGCACCCCGGCAATGAACCTTTTGCGTGAGGCGCCCACCAGTATTGGGTAGCCCAGCTTTTGCAGCTCGTCTAGACGGGCCACCAGCTTCCAGTTTTGGTCCATGTCTTTGGCAAAGCCCAAGCCCGGATCAATAACAATCCTGTGCTTGGCCACTCCGGCAGCCAGGGCTGCATCGATTCGGGCCTTTAGTTCAATGCCCACCTCGCGGGCTACATCTAGGTATTGGTTCAGCTGATCCATCTCTGAGCTGAAACCGCGCCAGTGAGAGATAACCAGGGTTGCCCCGGTTGCCGCGGCAACCGAGAACATCTTTTCGTCGGCTAGGCCGCCAGAAACGTCGTTGATTATTTTGGCCCCCGCGGCAACCGCCGAAAGCGCGGTGGTGGCGTTCATGGTGTCAATCGATATCTGCACATCGCTTCTGCCGCTAGCCAAAAGCTCTGCGCTAATTGCCTCAATCACCGGCAGTACTCGAGCAAGTTCTTCTTCGGTGCTGATGCGGCCGGCACCGGGGCGGGTTGATTCGCCGCCAACATCAATAATGTCTGCGCCACCAATTAGCAGCACCCTGGCGTGATCTAGTGCGGACTCAACGTTGTTGAACTGGCCGCCGTCGCTAAATGAGTCTGGAGTGACATTTAGTACACCCATTACCTTGGGTTTTTGCTTTGGCGCCGTGAAGTTCATTATTTTGAAATCAGCGCCATTACCTCGGCGCGAGCCGCGGGTTCTGAGTAGCAACCACGTGCCGCCATGGTGATGGTGTTTGCCTCAGGCTGACGAGCACCACGTGAGATGACGCAGTGGTGCCGAGCCTCAACAACTACAACCACACCTTTGGTGCCAAGACCCTTTTCTAGTGCGTCGGCAATTTGTGCGGTTACGTTTTCTTGAAGCTGCGGGCGGGCTGCAACTGTTTCTACCAACTTAGGTAAACGACCAAGACCTATAACTTTGTCTGAAGGTAGGTAGGCAACGTGTGCAACCCCGGTAAACGGCAACAGGTGGTGTTCGCACATGGACACGAAATCAATGTCTTTTAAGATCACGACTTCGTTGTGCTCGGCTTCAAATGGTTCACCAAGCACTGCTGATTCATCTACGCCAACGCCTTTAAAAAATTCTGCATACGCTTCGGCAACCTTGGTTGGTGTGGCCAACAACTCGGCGCGAGTTGGGTCTTCACCAATCGCTGAAATTAATTCAACGACTGCCTTTTTTATGCGCTCAGAATCAACCACAGTTACTTTTTCTTTGCGGGGGTTTTCTTAGCTACGGTTTTTTTGGCAACAACTTTTTTGGCAGGCTTTGCGGCCTCGGCCTTGGTGGCTGCAGCATTTGCCTTAGCCTTAGCCGCGCTTGAGCCCTTTACCGGAATAGCAATTGGTCCTTGCTTTGAAACCGGGCGAGACTTCTTGCTCAACCACTGCGGGCGCTTAGCAAGCTTCTTAACCGGCTTGAAAATTTTGGCAATGTCTTCTGCCTGCAGGGTCTCGCGCTCCATTAGCTGTTTTGCTAATTCATCAAGCACCTTGCGGTTAGTCATCAATGCCTTGTATGCCTCGTCGTGAGCGGCATCAAGAATTAAGCGAACCTCTGCGTCGATTTGCTGCGCAGTTGCCTCAGAATATTCGCGTGCCTGAGCCATATCGCGACCAATAAATACCTCGCCACCGTTGCCAAAGCTGGCAGCACCAAGCTTTGAAGAGAAGCCATACTTAATGACCATGTCGCGAGCAATGTTGGTTGCCTTCTCAAAGTCATTAGATGCACCTGTGGTTGGGTCGTGAAACACAATCTCTTCGGCAACGCGACCACCCATTGCATAGGCAATCTGGTCTAGTAACTGGTTGCGCGAGATACTGTAGCGGTCTTCAAGTGGCAACACCATTGTGTAACCAAGTGCGCGGCCGCGGGGCAAGATGGTGACCTTTGATACCGGGTCACTGTTGTTTAGCGACGCCGCAACCAATGCGTGACCGGCCTCGTGATACGCGGTGTTCAAACGCTCGCGGTCTTGCATTAGGCGTGACTTCTTCTGTGGTCCACCAATTACGCGGTCAATTGCCTCATCCAGAGTTGCAGCGCTAATCTCTGACTCGTCTTGACGTGCAGTCAAAAGCGCTGCCTCGTTCAAAACGTTAGCCAAATCTGCGCCGGTAAACCCAGGCGTGCGTCGAGCAACGCTGGCCATATCTACATCGGCAGCAATTGGCTTGTTCTTGGCGTGCACCTTAAGAATTTGTTCGCGACCAATTAGATCTGGTGCGCCAACGCCAATCTGGCGATCAAAACGGCCTGGTCGAAGCAACGCTGGGTCAAGAATATCTGGGCGGTTAGTTGCGGCAATTAAGATCACGTTGGTCTTTGAATCAAAACCATCCATCTCAACCAGCAACTGGTTCAAAGTTTGTTCGCGCTCATCGTTTCCGCCACCAATTCCGGCACCGCGGTGACGACCAACAGCATCAATTTCGTCAACAAAAATAATTGCCGGTGCAGCTTGCTTAGCCTGTTCAAACAAATCACGAACACGTGATGCACCAACACCAACAAACATTTCTACAAAGTCAGAACCAGAGATTGCAAAGAACGGAACTCCGGCTTCACCGGCAACAGCCTTAGCCAACAAAGTTTTACCGGTTCCTGGCGGACCATACAAAAGCACACCGCGTGGAATCTTGGCGCCAACTTTTTGAAACTTAACCGGTTCCTTCAAAAATTCTTTGATCTCGGTAAGTTCTTCAAGCGCTTCGTCACTTCCGGCAACATCAGCAAAAGTGATGTTTGAAGTTTCTTTGGTCACCATCTTGGCGCGTGACTTACCAAAATTCATTACCTTGCTGTTGCCGCCCTGCAAACCTGACATTAGGAACCAAAAAATTGCACCGATAATCACAAACGGCAAAAGTGTGCCAAGTAGTGACAGGTACCAGGGGGTGTTTTGTACGTCGTCGTTGTAGCCCTCAGTAATAGGTGCGTTTGCAATTACCTCAGTAACTGCAGCACCACGAGGTGCAACGTAGAAAAATTGAATGTGCTTGCCGTATTTTGCATCGGCGCTAATTAGCTCAACGTCTACTCGCTGATCTGTTCCCAGAATAGTTACACTCTTGGCGCGGCCGTTTTCAATTAGGTTCAGGCCGTAAGCGGTGTCAACTGTTTTTACCTGCTGGCCGTTGATCATTGTTGAACCAATGAGCAAAACCGTTACTGCAACAAATATCCAAATAAATGGACCGGCAAGAATCTTCTTAAAGTTCATAACTGAGGAAAGCCCTCAACCTTTCTGGGTGTAGCGAGTACGGGTGTGCTTATGAGTAAACGGCAGGAGCAAGAATTGCCACGCCCTTGAGGGTGCGGTACTTCTCTGCATAATCCAACCCATAACCCACGACAAATTCGTTAGGTATATCAAAACCAACAAGACCCACATTTACTTCCACCTTGGCCGCAGCAGGTTTACGAAGTAGGGCAACAACCTCTACAGAGGCCGCGCCGCGGGCTTCCAGGTTTCCAACCAACCAGCTCAGGGTCAAGCCGGAATCAATAATGTCTTCGACAATCACCACATGACGGCCCAATACATCGGCGTCTAGGTCTTTAAGAATTCGCACCACACCGCTTGAAACGGTGCCTGAACCGTAGGAAGATACGGCCATCCAGTCCATTTGAGCGTGAATCTGCATAGCTCGAGACAAATCGGCCATAAACATGACCGCACCCTTCAGCACACCAACCAACAGCACGTCTTTGCCGTCGTATTTTTTATCCAGCTCGGCCGCCAATTCGGTGACTCTTGTCTGGATTTGTTCTTCGGTGACTAGCACCTTGGTGATTTGATCGCTTACCTTCGAGAGGTCCACTTAGCAGGCTCCTGTTTTGAGAGTTTTGTTTTTGTGGTTTTCAGAGCGAGGGTTTCGCCCGTGCGTTCAACTCTAATGCCTGGCAGGGTAAGCGGTTTCTGCCCGTGCCAGCTATCCACAAGCTCATCTATCGACAAAATATGCACCCGGGCAAGCATTGGCGCCTGCAGCACAACTGCGGCGAGCGCGATCACTCGATGCCTAATCGCCAGCGGTAGGTCCTTAAATTCTTGAACACCGATACTGATTTGCGTGGCACCCTCTTTGGCTACCTCTTTATACGCGGCCAGGGCCAACTCGGCCAGTACATCATCGTCTTCACGCAGAATCTCGGCTGTACGGGCTAGGGCCTCGGCAATGCCTGGGCCAAGCTCGGCCTCAAGTGCCGGCAACAGATTCTTGCGCACTCGAACCCGGGTATAAGACTCATCTTTATTCATTGGGTCTTGCCATGGCTCAAGACCACTATCGGTGCAAAAGGCTTCTGTGGTTTCGCGCTTAATGCCAAGCAGTGGGCGCACATAGTTTCCGCTCACCACGGCCATGCCGTTTAGGCTCTTGGCACCAGAACCTCTGGCCAGACCCATCAACACGGTTTCGGCTTGGTCGTTTAGGGTGTGCCCAAGCAAAATGGCGTTGGCCCCGGTCTCTTCAGCCACCTGGTCAATTGCCTCGTATCGGGCAGTTCTGGCGGCGGCTTCCGGGCCGCCTTCGGTGCCGACTACTACGGTTCGAATTTCTACCGGGTACAGCCCCAACTTGGCTAGCTTCTGAGCGGTCTCGGCGGCAACGATTCCAGAGCCCTCCTGCATGCCGTGATCAATCACGATTGCGCCAGCCTTCAGCTCAACACGCGGTGCCTCGAAGGCCGTTGCTGCAGCCAGGGCCAGCGAATCTGCCCCACCAGAACAAGCCACCAAGACTAGGTCTCCGGCTACTAGGCCAGCTGCTTCAAACCCATCGCGCACGGCACGACGAACATCGGCGATTGCCGGTGTCAATCTTGGGCGTACGGTTTCTGAATCGGCTGGCACTGGCTTCTTTCGGTAATCTGTAATAAGTCGTGCGGGAGGTATCCCGCCTCAAGCCTAATTAGGAGACCCATGGGTTACGAAGCAGTAATCGAGATTCCTCGCGGATCACGCAATAAGTACGAAGTTGATCACGAGACCGGCCGCGTGCACCTAGACCGCGTTCTGTTTACTCCTTTCGTTTACCCGGTTGACTACGGCTTCTTTGACAAGACCCTGGGCGGCGATGGCGACCCACTAGACGCACTTGTGATTCTTGAGTTCCCTGTATTCCCTGGTGTGGTTGTAGATGTTCGCCCAGTTGGCGTGCTTCCTATGGAAGACGACGGTGGAATTGACGAGAAGGTAATTTGCGTGCAAACCAAAGACCCTCGCTACGCTCACATTCAAGACATCAACGACGTGCCAGAGCAGCTAAAGAACGAACTAATGCACTTCTTCACTCACTACAAAGACCTTGAGCCGGGCAAGTGGGTAAAGGTTGGCGAGTGGCAGGGCCGCGATGTTGCTGAGCGTCTAATCAAAGAGGCACAGGAACGCTACAAGCACTAACCAGCTAAGTACTCATCTAGTTGAGCAAAAGTTCCGCCGAATCCAATGCGCATTGATTCTAGGTTGTCAAAGAAAACCTTTTCTTCGTGCGGCAATGCATTGATTGGCGCGCCTTCAAGATGAATCAAAGTTTGATCGCCATCTTCAACAAAAGTTAGTTTGTTTTTCACTTCAAGCGGCCAATCAAGATTCATGTTGTGACGCGTTTTGCCACCATCAGAGTCGGAAAAATAATTTACGAAAACAATGTGCTGGTGCGTCTCAACTTCTAGATAGTCAAACGCGCCCCACATTTCAAACTGCTGCGATGAATCTGGTTCGTGAGTCATTAGGTAATGAAATTTTCCGCCTGGGCGAACATCGGCTTTGCAAATTTTCATGTAAAGCCCGGCTGGCCCCCACCACTGGGCTAATTCGCGTTCGTTGGTCCACGCATTCCAGACCACACCAATAGGCGCGTTGGCTACATGAGAAATTCTGAATGGTTCGCGAGCAGTCATAAGAAAACTTTACTTTCGCTACTTAGTAGCTGAAGGGCGCCCCGCGTAAGGAAAAAGCTCACCGTAGCGAAGCGGAACGATGCGCACAGTACGAGCAGGGTTTGGCGCTTCAAGCATCATGCCACCGCCCATGTAAAGCACCACGTGATATTTATCGCCATCAAATGCCGACTCTTGCGAGTACCACATTAGGTCTCCGCTTACCGCCTGGTTAAGTGGAATTAATTTCTTTGCGTAAGCCATTGTGCGAAACTGATTTGTTGCAGAATGTGTACCAATATAAATTCCTACCGCTGCGTAAGCGGCTTTGGTAATTCCAGAACAGTCCCAAACATCTGGGCCCATTCCACCAAGCACGTAGCGCTCACCAAGTTGTTCTTTTGCAAAGGCAAACATTCCTTCAACCTTGGCTGCGTTGGCTGGGCCAACGTCATAAAGTTCTGGTGCGGTTGGCATAGTCTTGCCGGCGTTCTGCCTTGCTTCGGCGGCAAGACCTTCGGCACGCTGGCGCTCTAGATCAGATGCGGTGTTTCGCAAACTTGCTAGCTGAGAATAAAAAGTTTTGTTTAGACGATTGTTGTCATCAACTTTTGCCTGCACCGCGTTAGCTGCATTTTGAGCTTCAACAAATGCTGCTTTGGCAACCGCAGCTTTTGCGGCCAATTCTTTTTTGGCAACGCCAAGTTCATCAGAAACAGATTGCGCATACTGTTGCTTTTCAATTGAGCGGCGGTAAATCACATCAGATTGTTGGGCAACTTTTTCTTGTGCGCCAAGTTGGTAAAGCAGGTCATCGGCTTCGCCCGAATTTAAAAACAACGTCATTGCGGTGCCACCAGTAGCGCCGTCTTTTTGCATCTGCGATGCAATCTTGCCTAGCTGAGCACGAGCTTCATCGGCTGCTGCATTTGCGGCATCGGCCTGTGACTGCAAAGTGTTCACTTTGGCGGTGATTACATCTACTTCTTCTTGAGCCTGATTGAAGGTCTCACCTTTTATTTGCGCGGTTCGGCCGAGGCTTGCGGCTTCGGCGGCCAATTCAGCGATGATTTTCTCTAGGCGAGCAATCATTTCTTTCTTGGCGCTCACATTGCGCTTGGCGGCGGCTACCTCGGCAGCCGATGGGTAACTTGGCACCGCAAACGATGGGGCCACTGTTAAACCAGTGAAAATCAGCCCGGATACGGCGAATGCGCCAATAAGAGCGCGCGAAATCCGGATGTTCATGTCTTCGAAACTAACACGCACCTCTTTATTAGAGGCTGAAGGCCACCTGTGAATCAGGTTCGGGTTGCCATACCCCTTGTCACCCAGTATTCTTGACCCTTGGTGCTATGAAGTATCTCTTTATAGGGCCCCATCGTTTAGTGGCCTAGGACGCTGCCCTTTCACGGCAGTAGCACGGGTTCGAATCCCGTTGGGGTCACCAAATAGATGTTTAGTAGCAACTAAGGTCCTGTAGCGCAGTTGGTTAGCGCGCCGCCCTGTCACGGCGGAGGTCGCGGGTTCAAGTCCCGTCAGGATCGCTTCACCTTAGAAGCCCTTCATTAGAGGGGCTTTTAGTGAATCGGGCAGGTAACTGCTCGAGGCTCTGTAGCTCAGTTGGTAGAGCGAACGACTGAAAATCGTTAGGTCACCGGATCGATGCCGGTCGGAGCCACGAAATCCCCCAGGTTCTCACGACTCGGGGGATTTTCACTTTAAGCGGGCGGCCTTAGGCTAAATCCATGACAACTACCCCAGCACTTGTAATCAACCAAGCCAATGCCGCTATGGTCAAAGACAGTATTGATCGCCGTGCTGTTGGCAACACCGATGTGCGAATTGAAATTGCCTACTCAGGTATTTGCCACTCTGATGTTCACCAGGCTCGCGAAGAGTGGGGCGGGTCAAACTTTCCTATGGTGCCCGGTCACGAAATTGTTGGCCACGTAATTGAGGTTGGCCCGGGGGTTACCAAATTTAAAGTTGGTGAAGCTGTTGGCGTTGGAGTTTTTGTTGACTCTTGCCGCCAATGTGATGCCTGCAAGGCAAATCTTGAAAGCTACTGCGAAAAGGGTCCGGTTGGTGCCTACAACGGTTTTGGCTACGACGGCTCAGTGCAGCACGGCGGTTATTCAAAAGAAATCGTGACAGACGAACACTTTGTGCTGCACATTTCAAATGATGTGAACCTTGCCGAGTGCGCACCGCTTCTTTGTGCCGGCATTACCGTTTACTCTCCACTTAAGCACTGGGGTGCAGCGCCCGGAAAAAAGATTGCCATTCTTGGCATGGGTGGTCTTGGTCACCTTGCGGTTAAGTTTGCGGTGGCACTTGGCGCAGAGGTCACTGTGCTTGGTCACTCATTAAATAAAAAAGAAGATGCTCTTTCATTTGGAGCGGTGGACTACCGTTCAACATCTGAGCCACAAACTTTCGTTGACCTAAAGAAAAAATTTGATTTCATTCTTAACACCACCAGCGCAAATATTCCAATTGATTCACTACTTGGTCTAATCAAGCTAGACGGTGCGCTGGTTTATGTTGGACTGCCTTCAGATAACCAAGAGTTCAACGTGTTTGGTCTTACCGGCGCGCGCCGTTCAATTAGTGGTTCGCAGGTTGGCGGCCAAATTGAAGTTCAAGAAATGCTTGATTTTGCCGCGAAGCACAATGTTGGTGCCAGCATTGAACTACTTGATGCCACAAACCCTGCAACGATTGATGCAGCATGGAACCGGGTTGTTGATGCCGATGTTCGCTACCGTTTTGTGATTGACGCAAAAACTATTTAACAACTGACTATTTAGTTCAAAGTATTAATCGGGGATAAATGCTGACTGCACTGCTGGGGCTATGCACCGCCATTACCTATGGTGCTGCTGATTTCTTTGCTGCTATTGCCTCAAGAAAAATTCGTGTTGTTGTAGTTACCGCATTAGCCAGCATTACCGGGCTAATTGTTTTGCTTGCACTCACCCCGGCGCTTGGCGCCAAGTTTAGTGATGAAGCCTTCTTCTGGGGCCTCATGGGTGGCTTCAGCTCTGTGGTTGCATTGCTAGCGCTTTATGCCTCGCTGGCGCTTGGGCCAATTTCTATCGTGTCGCCGCTTGGTGCTTTGATGTCGGCAATTGTTCCCGCGGTAATTGGCGTTGCACTACTTGGTGAAAGCTTCAGTTTTATTGGCTGGATAGCAATTGCCATGGCGCTAATTGCAGTTGTGCTGGTTGGTTTCATTCCAGGCGAGCATATTGAGTTGCCAAAGCCACGCGCAATTATTTTGGCAATTATTGCCGGCACCGGAATCGGCCTAGCTGTTACCGCACTAGCTCGCTCACCGCACGACTCTGGCATAGCACCAATCATTGTGATGCGTACCACGGCATCGGTGTTGCTTGGAGCAATTGTTTTGTTTGGCATGTGGCAAGGCAAAAGGGCTTCGGCGTATGAAAACAAGGAGCCTCTTGATCGCAAGATTTGGCTAACCGTTGCCGGGGCTGGTGGCCTAGATGCCCTGGCCAATATTTTCTTTACCCTGGCTTCTAGAACCGGAAGTCTCACCGTTACCGGTGTGCTCACCGCGCTTTACCCGCTTGGCACCATCATCTTGGCGCGCATAGTTTTGAAAGAACATGTGGCCGGAATTCAAAAAATAGGCATTGGCATGACACTAGGTGCCAGCCTGCTGCTAGCGCTTGCCTAGCGGGTATCGGGTAGCCTAAGGCTATGTCTAATACCTCAGAAGCAACCGCAAAGAAAACCCCTAACCGTTGGATAGGCCTGGTTTTTATCTCCATGGCAATCTCACTGGTCATCATTGATGGCACGATCGTCAACACAATTTTTCCGGCCGTAATCGCCGACCTAAAACTGACTTCAACAGAGGTTCAGTGGGTGCAGGAAAGCTATGTATTAGTTTTTGCGTCTTTGCTTCTAGTTTGGGGTTCGGTCGCCGACCGCATTGGTCGTCGCAGAATTTTGATCATTGGTATTTTGATTTTTATCGCCGCCTCTGTTTGGGCTGGCTTCTCTACCGATGCAGCCACCATGATTCTTGCTCGCATCGTGCAGGGCATTGGTGGAGCAATGGTGCTTCCAACAACTCTGTCTTTGGTTAACGCAACCTTCCACGGCAAAGAGCGCGGAATTGCGTTTGCTATCTGGGGTTCAACCATTGGTGGAATGGTGGCCGTTGGTCCGGTGCTTGGTGGCTGGTTAGCGACTGACTTTGATTGGCGCTGGGCATTCAATATCAATGCTCCGCTAGGCATCATTATTGTGATTGGTCTTTTGCTATTTGCAACTGAATCAAAGGTTGCAAACCTAGTTGGCAAAATTGACATTGTTGGTGCAGCAATTTCAGTGGTTATGTTTTCGACCTTGGTGTTTGGTCTTATCGAAGGCCGTACGTACGGCTGGTGGAACGTAAACGAAGCAAACCCGTTTGTGATTGGTGACTTTGCTTGGGCAACCACCGGCATCTCTGTGATTCCTTTCTCTTTGGCAATTTTTGTGGTCTCAACTGTTTTGTTTGTATTGTGGGAGCGCAAGCGGTCGGCAGCTAACAAGAACGTGATTCTAGATCTTGGGCTATTCAACATCGCTTCGTTCCGCAACGGTTCAATTGCTGCCGGCATCATCTCGATGGGTGAGTTTGGTTTACTTTTCGCAATTCCGCTTTGGTTGCAAAACGTTGAAGGCCTAAGTGCAATTTCATCCGGTTTAGTTTTGCTTTGGCTAGCCGGCGGAGCATTCCTGGCATCTGGTGTAGGTGGCGCGCTAAGCGGCAAACTTTCCGCTGTAAACGCCGTACGCATTGGTGTGCTGCTTGAACTTATTGCAGTTGCCGGCATTGCCTTCGTTGCATCAACAGATGGCGGCTGGGTTGGCATTGCACCGTTCTTGGCCGTTTACGGTATTGGTGTTGGTCTGGCTACCGCACAGTTAACCGGTGTGATCATGGTGAACGTGCCAATGGAAAAAATTGGTCAGGCATCCGGTTCACAGTCAACCGTTCGTCAAATTGGTTCAGCACTTGGAATTGCAGTTCTTGGAACTGTGCTTTTCACTTCAACTCAAGCGTCAATTGAAAACCGCATTGTAGACATCAAATCTCTTTCAGTGATTGATGAGACTTCGCGTCAAGAACTTGCTACTCAAATTGCAAAACCAGTTTCAGATTCAGCTGGTGCAGCAATTGCTGGCATTCCTGCTTACCTAATCTCTCAAGGTATCCCCGATGCAGTTGCCACAGAGGTTACGGTTGCGGCTCAAGATGGCTTCACCGATGGCATGAAGGCAACCGGCTGGGCCGCTGCGTTCTTCTTGCTGCTGGGTCTTGCCTCTACCTTCAACTTGGGAACAGCTGCAAAGACAGAAAAGAAAAAGGCCAAGAAGTAAGTATGCAAATTAGCGCCAAGATTATTCGCCTAGCTTTTTTTGGCGGCGCACTGGGCTCCCTTTTGCGTTTCAACATGAGCATCTTTTTGGGTGACTTGTTCTCGCTTTTGCTGGTGAATCTTCTTGGCGCAGCGCTGCTTGGCTGGCTTAACGGTGATAAGGCACTGGACAAACCAGAATTCAATGCCATGTGGAAGACCGGATTCGCCGGCGGATTCACCACCATGAGCGGCGTGGCATCGATGTTGGTATTAGGGGCTCAGTTCACCGGTTGGGCAGTATTTGCCATTGGCTTTGTGTTCTTGGGCCTTGGCGTACTTTCTTATTGGCTTAGCTTTCAGCAATCACGAAAGACAGTTCGCTAATGGATGCACTTATCGGCCCACTAACCTTGCTGTTCGTTGCCTTGGCCGGTGGCCTGGGCTCTGTAATTCGCCTCTTTGCCTCAAAGTTTGAGGGCACACTACCCTGGGGCATTTTGATAGCCAATGTTCTTGCCTCGTTTGTGGTTGGTTTTGCGCAGCAGTCTCCAAATATGCTCATCAGCATCATTGTGATCTCTGGCCTTGCCGGCGGGCTCTCAACCTTCAGCACCTTTGCCGCCCAAACCACCCAGTTCATTCGCCGCGGTCGCATAGCTCAGGCACTTCTCAACACTTTGGCCACCCTGGCCCTGTCATCCACAGCCGTCTGGCTTGGGCAATTGGCCGGCGCCGCCCTGCTAAAATAGCCATTAGATTTTTTATCCCGCGCGTTAATTCGCGCTCAATCATGCGTTAGGGGGCTCGACATGGGTCGTGGCCGTCAAAAAGCAAAGCACACCAAGGTTGCTCGCGAGCTAAAGTACTTTAGCCCAAGCACAGACCTAACCGCTCTTGAAAAAGAGATTGGTCACCCAACAGACGAAGATCAATACGTTGATAAGTGGGCTGACCTATACCCAGAAGAAGACTCAGAGGACAACGAGGACTCTGAAGATGATTCGGCCTCTAAATAAATCTGATTACGCCCAGTGGCGAGCACTGTGGGACCAATATCTGGTTTTCTACGAACACGTTCTTGAAGAATCACAGACGCAGCTAACTTTTCAGCGCCTTACTGACCAAGAACCAGAGATACACGGTTTGGTTCTTGAAGTTGATGGGGTTGTACTTGGCTTTAGCCACAGCTCTTTCACCAGTTCCACCTGGGCTCAAAATAAAGACCTCTATTTAGAGGATCTTTTTGTAGATCCAAGTCAACGCGGTAAAGGTTACGGGCGAGCCCTTATAGAAGCAACCGCGGAATTTGCCAAGCAGCACGGCTCTCGCAAACTGTATTGGCAAACTCATAGAAATAACCAGACGGCCCAGCAGCTGTACCAAAACTTAGCCAAAAAATCAGAGTTTGTTATTTACGAAAAAGGTCTTTAGGCTCAAAACGTTATGACAAAATCAAATGCCGAAGCCTCGGCAAAAATACTTGAATATCAAATTGCTGATATTTCGCTAGCTCAAGCTGGCCGCCATCAAATAACTCTGGCCCAAAACGAGATGCCTGGGTTGATGGCCATTCGCAAAGAATTCGC
>JBJOJI010000013.1:0-32585 GCA_046046665.1 Actinomycetota bacterium | reverse complement strand
GCAAGCTGCTCGATTGGGTAACCACGGTGGCGCAAAATTCCTTTTTCACCATCGATAAAGGTAATTGCAGATTTTGTTGATGCGGTGTTTACGAAACCCTGATCGTATGCGGTTAGGCCAGTTAGTGCTGTGAACTTTGAAATGTCTACTGCATCGTGACCGTCGACGGCAGAAATAACCGGAAGGTCGGCGGTGATTTCACCGTACGTAACTGTGACTTTATCGCTCGAGGTCATCGAAGCTCCTACTGCTTTGTATTGTGCTTTCGGCCCTGTTTAGGCCTTTGACAAGCCTATGGCATCGCGCAACCTGCGCGCTCCCTCGGCAATTTTGTCATCGGTGGCTGTGATTGAAAAACGCACAAACTGGCTGCTGGACTCACCGTAGAAGGTGCCTGGAACCACCACGATGCCAAGTTCTGCCATGCGATCAACGGTCTTCCAGCAGTCTTCGCCAAGGGTGGCCCATAAATACAAACCGGCCTGGCTGTCTGCCAAATGAAAACCATAGGCTCTTACTGCACTCAGAAGCACCTCTCGGCGTTCTCGGTATATTTCCTTTTCTACGGCTACGTGCTCCTCGTCGCCGAGTGCCACGACCATGGCACGCTGCACCGGGCCAGGAGTATTTAGCCCAGCGTGCATGCGCAAGTTAACTAGGCCTTTGATGAGCGAAGGCTCGCCTACCGCAAATGCCGCACGGTAACCTGCCATATTTGATTGCTTACTTAGCGAATAAACCGCCAAGACACCTTTGTGGGAATCACCGCAAACGCGCGGATCAAGCACGCTTGGAATTATTTTTTCACTCCACTGGCCCCAACCAAGTTCGGCATAACATTCATCGCTGGCTAGCAGGGCACCAAGCTCACGTGCACGATCAACCGCTGCCTTCATCTCGGCAACATCAAGGACTCGACCGTCAGGGTTGCCCGGCGAATTTATCCAGATTAACTTGGCATTTGCTGGCCATTTTGCTGGATCGTCTTCAGAAATGATTTGAGCTCCGCATAACGCCGCACCAACCACATAGGCCGTATACGCAACCTTTGGCTGCACAACGACATCACCTGGGCCAAGCCCAAGTAAAAGCGGAAGCCATGAGATTAGTTCCTTTGAACCTATAGTTGGCATCACCTGATCTGGGTTTAAACCCGATACCCCGCGACGCCTTTCGAACCATTCAACTACGGCAGCTTTAAATTCTGGCGAACCACCCGTTGAAGGATAGCCCGGCGCATTAGATGAGGCGTTCAATGCCTCTTGAATAATTACTGGAGTTGGATCTACCGGTGAACCTACCGAGAGATCTACCGCACCGCCATCATGAAGTGCGGCTTTTGCCGAATACGGCTTGCTACTGGGCCTGATTTGGAAGCGCAGTGATTACGGCGTGGTCTGAGTTGATTAGACCAACTTTGGCAGCACCGCCCGGTGAACCAATCTCACTAAAGAATTCAACATTGGCCTTGTAGTACTCAGACCACTGTGAAGGAAGATCATCCTCGTAGTAAATTGCCTCTACCGGGCACACTGGCTCACAAGCTCCGCAGTCAACACATTCATCGGGGTGAATGTAAAGCATGCGGTCACCCTCGTAAATGCAGTCAACCGGGCACTCTTCAATGCAGGCCTTGTCTTTTACATCAACGCAAGGAAGCGCAATTACGTAAGTCAATGGAAATCCTTTCGGGAACTGACTCTAGTTTAACGATGCCCGCGTGAGCTTCGGCGCCACGCCCCAGGCTGAATCTTTGGAAACAAAATGACCAAGGCACAAATGCCAATGGAACCATAGGCCCAAATATTGCCAGCGTCATTGCCAGGAATGAACAATTCACCACCGGGTTGAGGTTGCGCCAGCCAAATTACAGCTGTCGCTAAAGACGCCGTAATTAGGTACAGTGCCCCGCGGCTTCTTCTTAGTAGGCGAAGTGCAAGTGCCAGCGAGGCTGTCATTACCAGTGCCACAATTAGGCCAACCGGGGTTTGGCCAGAGTCATTTGCTTTCACCTGGTGCATCATTGTGCCAGCCAATGCCAGAAGAACCCCAAGCGGTAAAGCCCAGAGAAAAGTAAAGGCAGATCGAATACCCACCAAAATACTTGGCGAAGAAAGACGAATTCGTTCCGGGCGATCGTATCGAATCTCTTTTCCGGGAACCACCGAATAAGTTTCGGCCCCTACGGCAACCTGGCTTGCATGCGCCTCTAAGGCAGCCTTCTTGATTGCTGCAGTCTTTGCATTGCCAATTTCGGCGTCAAATTTTTCGCGCGGTTCGGCGATCACCCAAAACTGTGGTGCCCGACCCCTGCGTTGCTTGGCAACTTTGCGCACAGCCATTGCTGTGGCATCATGGGCCATCTTGTGGTCAGGGTGGCCGAATCCCCCGCGGCCGTTGTAAGTGAGCACAGCATCAGGTTTGAACTCGTTAATCTTGGCGGCGATGTCGTCAGCGATAACTGTTGTGGCCGCAGCAGAAAGCGCAAGCTCATCCATATTTTTTGGTTTGATCGGCTTGCCGAATGCATTGATGCGCATGCCGGAATCAAGATAAGCACGAGTACCGGCGAATGCGTGTTGCACATCACCATAAGCCTTCAGAGCTTCTTTTAGCTCTGAGGTTCTAAACGAACCCATCGCGGCTAGGTTTCCTTCAAGACCCTTGAGCTCATCAAGTTTTACTTTTCCACGCTCACCGCGAGTGAGAGTGAAAACATAGACTTCACTCTTGGCCGCAAGGCGATCGGCAATCACATGGCCAGTGAACAGGCTCTCATCATCAGGATGGGCGTGCACGATGAGCAATCTCTTGGGAGCAAACTTTGGTTTAGCCATGTATCAACTTTAGAACAAAACCCCCAGCACAAGGCTGGGGGTTTTGATTGAAAGCAATTAGTTCTTCTCGCTGGCGTTCTTACGCTGTGAGTACAGGCGAGCACGAACGTTAGCGTCTAGCTCAACCTTGCGAATGCGAGTTGCCTCAGGGGTAACCTCTACACATTCGTCTTCACGGGCAAACTCTAGGCACTCTTCAAGAGAAAGCGTACGCGGAGGGGTAAGCGACTGGAACTCATCAGATGAAGCAGCTCGCATGTTGGTGAGCTTCTTTTCTTTAGTGATGTTTATATCCATGTCGTCGGCACGTGAGTTCTCGCCAACAACCATTCCGGCATAAACCTCACTGGTTGGCTGAACGAAGAATGAGCCGCGCTCTTGCAGGCCGATCATTGCGAACGGGGTAACTACACCGGCACGGTCGGCAATCAATGAACCGTTGTTACGAGTAGTAATTTCCCCGGCCCAAGCGTCGTAGCCTGCTGAAATTGCATTCGCAATACCGGTTCCCTTGGTCTGAGTCAGGAACTCAGTGCGGAAACCAATCAAACCGCGGCTAGGAACACGGAACTCCATGCGAGTCCATCCGGTTGAGTTGGCAACCATGTTTTTCATCTGGCCTTTGCGAGATGCAAGCAACTGGGTCATTGCGCCCAAGAATTCTTCTGGAACGTCAATAGTTAGATCTTCAAAAGGCTCGTGAAGCTTGCCATCAATGCGCTTGGTAACCACCTGAGGCTTACCAACGGTGAGTTCGTAGCCTTCGCGACGCATCTGCTCAACAAGAATTGCAAGTGCAAGCTCTCCACGACCCTGCACCTCCCAAGCGTCTGGACGCTCGGTAGGTAGAACCTTGATTGACACGTTACCGATTAGTTCTTTGTCAAGGCGGTCCTTTACAAGACGCGCAGTAACCTTTGCACCCTTAACTCGACCAGCCATTGGTGAAGTGTTGATACCAATGGTCATAGATATCGCAGGGTCGTCAACGGTAATCATTGGCAGCGGGCGAACATCATTTGGATCTGCAAGAGTCTCACCAATTGTGATTTCTTCGATACCCGCAACCGCAACGATGTCACCTGGGTTGGCTTCATCGGTTGGGAATCGCTCAAGCGCCTTGGTCTTTAGTAGTTCGGTGATCTTTACGTTTTGAGTTGTTCCGTCTTGACGAACCCAAGCAACCTGCTGGCCCTTTTTCAAAGTTCCATTAAAGATACGAAGCAAAGCAAGACGACCCAAGAATGGTGATGCGTCAAGGTTTGTAACGTGAGCCTGTAGTGGCGCTTCATCGTCATACTTCGGAGCTGGAATGTACTTCATGATTGCGCCAAATAGAGGCTCAAGGTTTTCACCCTCAGGCATTGTGCCATCGGCAGGCTTGGTAAGAGATGCAATACCCGCGCGACCTGATGCGTAGATGATCGGAAGTTCAAGAATTCCATCAATGTCTAGATCTGGAACAGTGTCGTGAAGGTCAGATGCAAGACCAAGAAGCAGGTCGTGAGTTTCCTCAACAACCTCATCGATGCGAGCGTCTGGACGGTCTGTCTTGTTGACTAACAAAATAACCGGAAGTTTTGACTCAAGAGCCTTACGCAAAACGAAACGCGTCTGCGGAAGCGGGCCCTCTGATGCGTCAACGAGAAGCACAACACCGTCAACCATTGACAAACCGCGCTCAACCTCGCCACCAAAGTCGGCGTGACCAGGGGTGTCAATAACGTTGATGGTGATTTCTTTTCCGCCTGAGTGCTCACCTTTGTAGGCGATAGCGGTGTTCTTGGCGAGAATGGTGATTCCCTTTTCACGCTCAAGGTCACCTGAATCCATAACGCGCTCGCCTACTGCGGCGTGGTCGCTGAACGAACCGGTTTGGCGAAGCATGGCATCAACCAGTGTGGTCTTACCGTGGTCTACGTGGGCAACAATTGCGACGTTGCGCAAGTCATCTCTGGTGGCCTGAGCCATAGGAACATCCTCATTGTGAGCGCGCCAAAATGAATGGCACAAAATTGATTACTTAGGGGGTGCAGAACTGCATCTTTGAGCCCCTGCCTTGCCAGTCTACCTTTTTACTCAGGGAAATGACAGGCAACCTCGCTGGATTCAACCTTTCGAAGCTTTGGCTCCTCGGTGAAACACTTAGCCTGTGCTTTCCAGCATCGGGTACTAAAAACACAGCCAGTTGGCGGGTGCATTGGGCTAGGTAGCTCCCCAGACAGCACGATTTGCTCGCGTTTACGCTCCAATTTTGGATCTGGAATTGGCACGGCCGACAAAAGCGCCTTGGTATACGGATGGTGAGGGGCCGTATAAATAGAGCTAGTCGGTGCGATTTCCATAATTTTGCCTAGATACATGACCGCAACGCGATCGGCAATATGCTGAACCACCGACAAGTCGTGCGCAATAAATAGGTACGAAAGCCCAAAATCATCGCGAAGGTCACTCAGTAGATTCACGACCTGAGCCTGGATAGACACGTCTAGCGCGGAGACAGGCTCGTCACAGACGATGAACTTTGGCTTCAGTGCAAGCGCTCTGGCAATACCGATTCGCTGACGCTGGCCACCTGAGAATTCGTGAGGGTAGCGATCAAAATGCTCTGCGCTTAGACCTACTCGCTCAAGCAGGTCTTGAACGGCGAGTTTAACGCCTCCCTCGGGCTTAATTTTGTGCACCTGATAAGAGGCCGAAACAATAGCGCCGACGGTCTGGCGTGGGTTTAGCGACGCCTGGGGGTCTTGGAAAATCATTTGCATCTGAGTTCGAAGCGGCTTCATCTTTGAAGATGAATAACCTGAAATTTCTTCGCCCTCAAACTTAATCGAGCCTGAGGTTGGATCATAAAGTTTTAGCACTGTGCGGCCTGCAGTTGACTTTCCACAACCAGATTCGCCAACAAGTCCAAGGGTCTCCCCTTGCTTCAATGAGAAGGTGAGTCCGTTAACGGCCTTGTTAATTCCGCGTTCGCGCGAAAACATACCTGGTCCTGAAACCGGGAAGAACTTTTCGAGATTAGTGACCTCTAGTAGCGGTTCGCTCACTTGCTCTTTCCTTCATACAGATGACAGCGACTGTGGTGGCCAGAAGAGATTTGAATTAACTCTGGCGAAGTGGTCTCGCACTTATTTTCAGGCACCTCACTCTTGCGAGTGCAACGTGGGGCAAATGCACAGCCGGCCGTCAGTTTCATTAGTGACGGTGGCTGACCTGGAATTGCGGTTAGGCGATCTTCATGTGGTCTATCCATGCGAGGAACCGAACCAAGCAAACCAACGGTGTAAGGCATCTTTGGCTTTGCATAAAGTTCATCAACGCCCGCGCTCTCAACCAGCTTTCCGGCATACATCACGTTCACTCGGTCTGCAGCACCGGCAACTACACCTAGATCGTGCGTGATCAAGATCACTGCCATCTTGAATTGCTTCTGCAAATCAGAAATAAGTTTCAAAATTTGAGCCTGAACGGTCACGTCCAAAGCGGTAGTTGGCTCATCAGCAATCAACACCGATGGATTGTTCATTAGCGCCATGGCAATCATTACGCGCTGTCGCATGCCTCCAGAGAACTGGTGAGGATAGGCACGCAATCTTTCTTGTGCTTCTGCAACTCCAACCAATGACAACAGCTCTACTGCCCTTGCCCGACTTACCTCTTTGGCAACATCGTTGTGGGCCTGGTGAGCTTCGATGAGCTGGTCACCGATCGAGTAGAAAGGGTGCAGAGCAGACATTGGATCTTGAAAAATCATGGCGATGTCTTTGCCGCGAATTTTTCTAATAGTTTCCGGATCCATGCCGATTAGGTCAACCGGGCCTTGATCTGTCTCGAGAATCACCGAACCAGTGATTTTAGTTTTACCTTTTGGCAGCAAGCCCATGTATGCAAGATTGGTTACTGACTTACCAGATCCAGATTCGCCAACGATAGCCAGAGTCTCACCTTGATTCACATCAAAAGAAATGCCATCTACGGCCTTTACGATTCCGTCTGGAGTTGTGAATTGAACGCGCAAATCGCGCACGGAAAGCAAACTCATTAGACCCTCACTCTAGGGTCAATAAAGGCATAGAGCAGATCAAGAATCAAATTCATAAAAACAACTATTGCGGCGGCAAGAAGCGTGGTGGCAACAATTACTGGGAGGTCATACTCGATAACTGCACCCAGTGAAAGTCGGCCAAGTCCTGGAAGGTTGAATACCGCCTCGGTCAAAATGGCCCCGCCCATCAAACCAGCAAAATCAAGGCCGGCCATGGTTGCTATGGGTGCCAGTGCAGCGCGAAGAGTGTGCTTACCAAGAATCACACCTTCGCTAAGGCCTTTAGCACGAGCGGTGCGGATGTAGTCCTCTGTTGAAGTTTCGATTACCTGGCTACGAACAAAACGTGTGTATAACGCCGCGTAAGCGAAAGCCAAAGTTAGCCAAGGAAGAATCATTGTGTTGAGCCAACCTGGGAAGTCCTCGAAAGGTGACGTGTAGCCGCCGGCTGGGAATGGCAAGAGGTGCCACTTGATTACCACGAAGATAATCAAAAGCAGACCGGTTAGGAATGTTGGCAGTGATGTTCCAATCAAAACAAAAATTGTGCTGGCGGTGTCTAAGAACCTGCCGCGGAATCTGGCTGAGAGGACTCCCAGACCAATTCCCAAAACAAGCCACAAAACCAAAGCTCCAATGGCTAGCGCCAAAGTGACAGGAAGTGCATCGCCTAGAAGATCGGTAACGCATGCGTGTTGCTGGAATGAATAGCCAAAAGACGGCGCTGCACAGTGAATTGCCGCAGCACCTTCACCATAGTTGCGACCGGCGAACAGGCCAACCAGAAAAACCCAATACTGCTCATAGAAAGGCTTGTCATAGCCAAGGCGAATACGGTTGGCTTCGATGATTCCTGGGTCGTTGCAGTTCTTACCGCAAGTCAATGTGGCTGGGTCGAACGGCAAGAAAGCAAAAATTAGATAAACGGCAAAACTAACCGCAAGAAGAATCAAAAAGGTGACTGCAAGTCTGCGCGAAACATAGGCAAGTAGACCAGACATGATTTCCTTTCTATTAGTTAGTTGAGTTTTGATCTGCTGTGGTGTTGGAGGTTTCCCTCCAACACCACAGATCATTCAGATTTTGTTACTTGATGTAGATGTCACCGAATGAAGGTGCGCCTTGTGGCTCCCAGAAGAACACACCACCAAGGCCTGAGCCCCAGATTTCCTGTGTCTTAGAGAACACACCTGGGATAACCCACATCTGATCCATTACATACTGGTTCAGTGCGGCCCACTGCTCACCCTGCTTCTTGCGGTCAGGCTCTACAAGCGCTGCATCGGATAGCTTCTTGAACTCAGCATATGCTGGGTCATCCCAGTTCTGAGACATTGGGAAACCGCCCTCAGCAGTGAACAACTCTGGGATAACGGTTGAAGCGTTAGCCCAGTCTGGAGCCCAACCACCAGCTGATAGGTCACCCTGCTTGGTAGCGTCGAGAACAACTGAGTAGTAAGAACCTGGCTCGATGAAGTTGAACTTCATCACGATGCCAGCCTTAGCCATTGAGTCAATCCAGATTCCAGCAGACTTCTTGTTGGTTTCTGAATCGGCGATGTCGTAGGTTAGACCACGGTTCTTGTCCGTTGCGCGAGCGTAAAGCTCTGGACACTCGGTCTTGGCCTTGGCCATCAACTCTGTTGCCTTTGCAACGTTTGGAGTTGTGGTCCAGTCTTCGTATCCGGTTGTCTTCTTGTAGTCAAGACCCATAAGAGGCTTAATTACACCGTCAGCTGGGTCACCATTGAACGCGCGACCACCAGCGAGAGTGATTAGAGCGTCAAAGTCTTTCGCATAGTAAATTGCCTGACGAATCGGTAGACAGTTAACCTTCTTGACGTTCACGGCTGCGTAGCGGACGTAAGGGTCGTAAACGTTAATCGCACGGCCTTCCCATTCAGGAAGCACGTTGCCATCGTCACCAAAAACAGTTGGCAAGTTGGTTGGCAACAGTGCGTCAAGCGACATGGTGTTTGGGTCTGAATCGGTCAGCAACAACTGGTCGCGAACTTCTTCAGCTACGCCAAATTTAACAACGATCTTGTCTGGGTTTGCACGAGTTGCACGTAGCGGGTCAGAATCTTTGTTCCATTTTTCATTGCGAACTAGAACCATTGAGTCCTTGGCTTTGTAAGACTCGATCTTGTATGGCCCCGACGACACTGGGTGCATGTCGTACTGGTCACCATCATCAGCAGCCTTAGGAACTGGGCTGAATGATAGGTAAGTAGTTGTGTAGTTGAAGTCTCCAACGGCACGCTTCAGGTTGAAGGTAATTGTCTTGTTGTCTTCTGAACAAGTGACTGCCTTGTCATAAGCAGCTGTGTCATTGCCTTCAGTAGCGTATGGGCCCTTGTAAACAGATGAGCCATCTTCTGCCGATGGAATGTCCAGCATACCGATTGCATATGTTGGGCCATCGGTGATTACGTCAGTTGCAAATGTGCGAGACACACCGTACTTGACGTCTTCACAGGTGATTGCTGAGCCGTCTTCAAAAGTTGAACCATCACGAAGTGTGAATGTCCAAGTCTTGTTACCGTTTGAAGCGGTACCGGTGTCGGTTGCTAAGTCTGGAACAACTGCAGAACCCGCAGCGCCTTCTGCGCGGTCATACGCAGTTAGTGTGCGGTGCATATAAGAACCAAACCAAGCAATGTGCATACCGGTGTAGTTGCGGTTTGGATCCGCGTGAGTCCACGCGTCTGAGTTAGTTACGTAAGTAAGAGTTCCACCTACGTTTGAACCAGCTGAACAGCCGGTTAGTCCTGCGGTAGCAAGTGCTGCTACAGCAAGGGTTGCCAAAGTAGTCTTTAGCGCCTTCTTGTTGCCTTTCAACATTTCCCCCTCCTTTGGAGTTCTTTGTCGGTTTTTTGTTTTTACCTCAAAAGGAGGTAAGTCTTTTTTTAACTTTCACTCTTAGGGTCAAGAGCATCGCGGATTGCATCGCCGAGCAGGTTAAAAACCAAGACGACAAGAATCAACGAAAGCGATGGGATAAAGAAGTATGTAGGTTCATTGATGATGAACTTTGTAGAGTCAGCGATTAGCAAACCCCAAGTTGGAGTTGGCGGCTGAACTCCGATTCCCAAGTAAGAAAAAACAGCCTCTGCAGTTAGGTAGCCCGGCAAAGTTAGTGAGATGTAGACAATCACAGGGGTCCACACATTTGGCAAAATCTCTTTGAAAATAATTCTTGTGTTCGAAGCGCCCAATGCTCTTGCTGAAAGCACAAAATCACGTTCGCGAAGTGACAGTACTTGTGAGCGAATAATTCTTGAAAGGTATGGCCATCCAAAAAAAGCCAAAATCAAAATTAGGTAAAGAATGCGAGCATCGTTGTTTCGAGCGATACCAGACATCTCGATGCGCTGAATCATTGGTGCGCTCAGAGCAAGGATCATAAAAAACGAGGGGAAAGCTAACAAGAAGTCTGTGTAGCGTCCGATCACGCTATCGACTCGACCACGGAAGTATCCCGAAAGCATTCCAAAGATCAAACCAGCTCCAACGCTGGCTATGGTTGCCATCAAAGCAATGAGAAATGATATCTGAGCACCATATAAAAGTCTTGCTAGTACGTCGTAGCCGATTCCAGGCACAACTCCAAGTGGGTGTTTTGCGCTTATGCCTCCCCAGTCGCCAATTACCTGGCCACGTGAATCAATCGAAGCTGCATCTCGAACATCTGGAGAAATCCCGAGGAGTGCGCATACCTGCGGAGCAAACACCACGGCGCTAATAATGATTAGAGCAGCAAGGAGTGATGGCACAGCAACCCTGTTGCTCTTAAACCTGCGCCAGGCTAACTGCCTTGGGCTGTGGCCCGCAACAGTTTTGGTGGCTTCTTTGCTCAACACCTGATTACTCTAAGCGATTAGAAAATTATTTTTATTTGATTTTTGACAAAATTATCCGATTCGAAACAATCGAAAATGAACGCTGGATGACCTTATGCTCAAATCATGAATTCGCGAGCCATTCTTATATACGACGGCGACTGCGCTTTCTGTAAAAACAGCCTTAATTGGGCAATTAATCACCTTAAAGACTTACCCCGATACGCAGCCTTCCAAAAAATAGACCTTACCGAACACCACCTTTCTCTTGCCGAGGCCAAGGCTCAGGTATGGCTTATTGACGGAGAGTCCCATTTGGGCGGCCACCGCGCTGTTGCCTGGCTGTTCTTGAATCAGAGATCTCTGGCCTGGCGGGCGTTGGGGTACTTTTTGATTGCTTTTTCCCCCATTTCTGCCTGGGTTTATCGCTGGGTGGCGAAAAATCGACATCGTCTGCCAGGCGGCACAAAGGAGTGCTCAATTGAAGATCGACCGTAAACCTTTATTTTTCGAGGTTTTAATTGTTTTGTCTTTGAGCCTTGGAGCTTCGGCCATTTATTCGGTGGTCGCGCTAATTGCAAAGCTGCTCTCCCCTGCGGGGCTGGGTGCTCAGGTCACAAAAATAAACGGCTCTATGGCAAGGGCTGAATGGCTAGATATGACTTACCAGCTTTTGGCCATAAGCCTTGGGCTCGCGCCAGTTGCCTTAGCCCTTTACCTAATTTGGCAAACAGACAAATACCCCTTCAAAATCATTGGATTCAACCTGCAGGGGCCAGCTTTTTGGCTTAGTCGCGGCATTGGCCTGGCAGCGGTTATCGGTGTGCCAGGTTTAGCTCTTTATCTAGGTGCGCGCTTACTTGGGCTATCGTCAAAAATTGTTCCGGCCGAGCTCGCCGCTTACTGGTGGGTAGTGCCAATTTTGCTTTTGGCAGCGGTAAAGGCGGCGGTGTCAGAAGAAATCATTGTGGTTGGCTACCTTTTTAATAGATTAGGCAAGCTGGGAATTTCACACCGGGTTCAGTTAGTAATTAGCGCCACACTGCGAGGTAGCTACCATCTGTACCAAGGTTTCGCCGGTTTCATCGGAAATTTTGTAATGGGCATTGTGTTTGGCTGGGCCTATAAAAAATGGGGGCGAGTGATGCCGCTGGTTTTTGCCCACTTCATTCTGGATGCGGTTTCATTCGTGGGCTATGCCTTGATTGGCAAGAGCCTCCCACTGCCCTAAAGAAATGCAGGTAGATTTGTGATGTTGGCAGCAGTGCCAACGTGTTTTGCTTTCTGCAGGGGAAGTCGGTGAAAATCCGACGCTGACCCGCAACCGTGATCGATTTATCGAAAGTCGGATTGCCTGTAGAGCTTGCAAAAGACTCCAGTTATAACCGTCGAGGTCTACGGTCGGAGTCGAATTGGCGCACGCCTTTTCGCCTTCGCACTCAGATCGCTAATTGCGAAAGGCTCTTAACAATGAGTCACACATCTGGGTTGCGCAAAATCGCAGCTATTTTCAGCATAACCTCCCTACTTAGCTTGGCTATTGGTGCTCCAGCCAGCGCCGCCAACCCCTATGGAAGCACTGTTACCTTTCTTTCAAATGCAATGGTGAAGGGTAAGGCTTTAGATGGATATCCTGCAGGCACACCAGAGTATGGCTTCACGTTAGAAGCAATGATGCAACTTAAGGCCGGCGGAAAAACTTTTGTCCAGCAATTGCCAGCCATTACCTACATGCTCTCAACCAAGACACAACCGCTTGGCAGCTCATCTAAGGGGTACCTATTCAACAAGGACACCGCAAAAAGCCTAAAGGTGGGGCGTGCCGGTAAGTTCCTTTTTACTAGCGAGGCTATAAACGTTCCAAATAATGCAATTAGGTTTGAGGTTTTCAAAAAGCTTTCTGCGCGGATAAACAATAAGACCGGTGAGATTTCTGGCACCGAAGCTGGCGTAATAGATTACGCATGGGTTGCGCTTGGCTTGAACTCCTATCAGGAATACACCCTTGCAAATCGCGTGGTGCAAAAAATGCTCACATTGCAAAATGCCGATGGAGGGTTTGGTGAGGCAGACCTAGTTACCTCAACACCCGATGCAACTGGACTTGCACTTCAGGCAATAAATTACCGCGAAACATTTGGTTCAGATTCCGAAGACAACAAACGCTTGGCTTCTGAAAAGAAAGCAACTGCATACCTTTTGGCAACTGATGTAGAAGATTCATATTGGAGCGCCTACGGTGGGCCTTCTGTGAATTCAACTGCTTATGCACTCATGGGACTCAAGGCCGCCGGCAAGAAATCAAGCAGCTTGGCCAAGCACGTTGCCTGGCTTAAATCGAAACTGGCCTCTACTGGAGGTTTTATAACTGACTGGTCAAACGGAAGCGGAGACGTTTTTGCGACGTCTCAGGCCTACGTGCCACTAATTGGCAAAAGCTACCTGGACCTACTGCCCTAAGTGAACAAGGTTTCCCTTAGGGCCGTTCTGTTTACCCTGCTTGTTTTGGTGGCACTAGGTTCTGTTTTCTCTGTGGGCCCGGTAAAGCAAAAAAATCTAGCGCTAGAGGTCTCTAATTCACCCTGCGTTGATACTGGTGTCACGCTAATTGTTGACCAAGGTGGCAACCAGGACCAGGTGCTTACCAGGTGCGTCAAATACTTCGAGGGCACTGGCTGGAACATCTTTAATGCTGCAAACCTAAACGTGCAAGGAACCGCTGAGTATCCAGAGTCTTTTGTTTGCCGCCTAAATGACTTTCCCTCAGCTGAAACAGAAGACTGCCTACGTACCCCGTCTTTTGCGAAAGGAACCTGGGTCTATTTCAACGCAACGGCAGAAAATACTGAATGGATGCGCAGCGGTCAGGGAGCAGCAAGTAGAAATCCAAGCTGCGGTGATTACGAAGGTTGGCGCTACATAACCTCGGTGGACCAGAGCAACGCTGCACCAAGATTTGAAGCAAGGCCCTTTAGATGTCAAAAATAATCAACGCTAAATGGCACTTGGGATTTCACCCAGCCTCTTGGTGGATTTTCGGTATCGCAATGGCTTCAGCGGCGGCGCTGTCGCGAGACCTAATCATTCTTGGGTCTTTGTGTTTTATTTCAATTGTGATTTTGGCCCTAAAGAAGGAACGGACCCAAGCAGCATCACCCACATTAAAGTTCTATCTCTTGGTCTCTGTTGCAGTAATTATTAGCCGCGTTATTTTCAGAATCGTCTTTAACCTTTCCGATCCAAGACAAGACGAAATAGCACTCTTCTTACCCAAAGTTGAAATCAATCTGGGTTTCGGTGACCCAGTTGAACTACTTGGAGATATTTCAAGCAATTCGTTGTCTGCGGCATTTCTTGACGGCATAAGACTGGCTGCAATAATTCTTGGCATCGGCATTTCGGTCACATTTGCCAACCCAAGAAAGTTGCTTCGGTCAACACCTGCAGTTCTTTATGAAATTGCCACCTCTGTGGCAATAGCGATTAATCTTGCGCCTCAAATGATAAAGAGTACGCAACGCATTCGTGCGGCTCAGAAGCTAAGAGGTCGAAGCAAAAGAATTGGGCTTCTTGTTGGAACTCTAATTCCCGTTCTAGAAGATGCCCTTGATAAAAGCCAGTTGCTGGCTGCAAGCATGAGCTCTCGCGGCTTTGGGAGGCAAAGCAATAGTTCAAAAAGAGTTCTCACGGGCGTGCTAAGCCTGCTTGCCGTGTTGTTTTTTTCGATAGGCACATATCTGGGCACAACTCAGGGTGTATCTAATTTCTATCTGAGCACAGTTGGCGCAGGCTTTGCTTTGGCCTCACTTTGGTTGGCCTCAACAAACTCCAAGCGAACCAATCTAATAACAAACAGTTTTGAGCCGCGAGATGCCATCTTGCTGCTGCCTTCAATAGCGATTGCCGTCTTTTCTATTTCAAGTCAGGTTACTTGATGTTAAAAATTGAAGATCTAAATTTTGGCTATGGTGCTGGTGAAGAGTTGGTTCTAAGGCGCGTGAATGCGGTTTTTAAGCCTGGCGAACTAGCACTGCTGATCGGCCCCACCGGAAGCGGAAAATCAACCTTTCTAAAAATTATCAATCGGCTGGTTCCTGAATTTAGTTCAGGTACTGCAAGCGGATCAATTTCACTTGATGGCCTAGATCTTTCGAAAATGAAAACGCATGACGTGGCACCACTAATTGGTTACGTAAACCAACAACCAGATAGTTTTTTCGTCTCAGAATCTGTAGTTGAAGAATTGGCTTTTGGCCTAGAGCAACTGGGCATAGCACCAAACGAAATGAAAAAACGGATTCATGAAATTTGCACAACGCTTGGAATTGAAGATTTACTTGAGCGAGATTTAGAAACACTCTCTGCGGGGCAGGCCCAAAAAGTTGCCATTGGTGCTGCAATGGCGGCCGGACAGAAAATTCTGCTTTTAGATGAACCTACCTCTGCGCTTGATGACGCGTCATGTTCGGCACTTCTTAACTGGCTGCGCGATTTAACCAAGCAACATGGCATTACGGTAATCCTTTGCGAACATAGGTTTGAGCGGGTCTTACCATTTACAGACAATCTAATGATTTTCAAAGGTGATGGGTCAGTGACTAAGGCTCAGCCCTATTTGGCTTCGATTGTTGGGGTACTTCCCTTTTGGCGCGATACCCAAGTACTAAACAACAAGATTCCCCATGGGCCTATTGCCCTAAAGGCTTCCGACGTCTCTGTGAGGTACGAAAACGAGCCTGCCGTTCTCAATCAAATTTCGATTGAAATATTTAGTGGAGAGGTTATTGCAATTCAAGGACCGAATGGTTCAGGAAAATCCACTTTACTCATGGCTTTGTCGAAAAACTTAGGCTTGGCCCAAGGAACTTTAGAGCAAACCGGCACCGTCGCGGTCGTTCCACAGAACGCCAGTGACTTGCTATTCCTTGGCTCCGTCTCAGCAGAGCTTTTCGAATCCGACCTTCTGGCAAACGCTAAAGCAAATTCCACTTCAAATATCTTTGAATCTCTTGTTGGTCGTGTGGATCCAAGTATTCACCCCCGAGACTTGTCTACAGGTCAGCAATTGGCCCTCGTGCTGGCCTTTCAGCTAACCCGCGGAGCGAAAATACTGATGCTTGACGAACCAACGCGCGGCTTAGACAGAAGTGCAAAGGCTGGTCTTGTGAGGCAAATTCTAAGCCTCAGCCACCAAGGAACCGCAGTGCTTTTGGCAACGCATGACAATGACTTTGCTGAGCAGGTTGCCTCAAGACGCTTAAGACTTGAGCAGGGCGTCTTGATTGCAGAAAGCGGGAAAATGTCGTGACTTTACCTAAAGTTTTTCAAAAAATTCTTACCGCAATTGCATTCCTGCTAGCGGTATCGGCATTCAGCTGGCCATTGTTTTTAGATAAGGTAACTTCTTCCGAAGCCGGCATAGCCCAAACCGCCTTTATGTTGCTCATGCCGCTGTTGCTGATCTTAATTCTGGTTGAGATAACGACCGGAGAGACCAAGCCCCAGCAACTAGCCCTGCTTGCGGTACTTACAGCACTAAATTCTGTAATTCGAATGTTGGGGGCTGGCTTTGCTGGAATTGAAACTGCTTTCTTCTTGATAGTTATTGCGTCCTACATTTTTAGATCCAGGTTTGGGTTCGCCTTCGGCAGTCTGTCAATGCTTGTTTCAGCGCTGTTGACCGGCGGTGTTGGGCCATGGCTGCCGTTTCAGATGATGGCGGCCGGACTGATTGGTTTTGGAGCAGGACTTTTACCTAAAGCTTCTTCAACCTGGAAGCAAGTATCGCTACTGATCTTCTATGCGGTCCTCGCAAGCTTTAGCTTCGGGGCGCTGATGACCTTATGGAACTGGCCGTTCTTAGCAGGTTTTGGAACCAGCTTGTCCTTTGAACCAGGAGCTGGTTTGGTGTCTAATTTGCAAAAATTTTGGCAATACCAAATTTTTACTGGTGGACTACTTTGGGATGCTGGGCGCGCTATAACAACAAGCATTTTGATCTTTTTAACGGCACCGGCCCTACTAACTACCCTTCGCAGAGCAGCCAGCAGGGCCGGCATAAAAAACTAATTGCCTCTAGAACAGTGGAAGCACAACTAGCGACTGCAGCACAGCAGCAATCACAGAAAATGCAAACATTCCGAGGTTTGCCTTCCAGGTGTATTTAGCTTCACCGCGCGCAGCATGCATGATGAAAGCCACCAACATGGTCAACGCCAAGCCAGCAGCGGCTAGAACACCAATTACCTGAGACCAGGTGAAACCGGTTAGGTATGAGCCAATAGGCGCAACAACGCTTCCGATGGCTCCAAGAATTTCTAACCAAGCAATCAAACGAATAAGGCCCATTGGTGTTTTCTCAACCCAGCCCATACCCGCGCCGATAAGTGTCTCTTTATTTGCCTTTGATTTGAACGAGCCCGCCTTGTAAAAGCCGCGAGCATTGAATGCTGAAACCAAAACGGCAGCAATTGCAATAACGATATTCATAAGTTCCCTAACTTGTCTTGAGTTTCCGACCATTCGGATCTACAGTTGTTTAGTAAAGCACTACTTGACAGGATTTGTCAAGTAGCCCTTTACAATTGCGCCAAGTCGGTTTCTTAGGGAAGATAAGGTCATGGAGATTAAAGCTCGCGCTGAACGCCAAGAAGATGGCTGGCTAATTGCGGTGCCTTCCCTGGGCAATTTCAAGACCACCTCTAAGCGCCTCGACAAGGCAACAGAGCAGATAAAGATCCTGGCCGAGAAAACTACCGGCGAATCAAAATGCGACATTATCGTAAAAGTTGAAGCCGTTATGCCTGGCATTATTTGCGATATCGAGTCAGCACAGCAAAAAATGAAGCATGCTGCAAAACTTCAAGAAGAAGCATCCAATGAGATTCGAGACGTAGTATCTCGTATGCGCGATGAAGGTCTAACTATGCGAGACATTGCAATTCTGCTTGGAGTTACGCCACAGCGTGTTGCGCAACTTGCACCTTGCGCTAACGACTAGGTAGTTCAGACTCTCCAGGTTGGCAAACGCCAGCCAAAAATCATAGCCATAAATCTTAGGGTCGTGATTACAGCTGCACCGATAGCCACCGAGATTAAGCCGCTGGCACCCAGGGCATCAAGACCAACTACAACCCAGCCGCCTGCGAAGGCAACTACGGTATAGGGCTGGTGATCTACAAACGCTCTTGGTATTTCATTTACAACCACATCGCGCAGAACGCCACCAAATACCGCGGTGATGATTCCCATGATGATTGCAATTATTGCGGGCATTCCTGCTTGAAGCGCAATCTGAGTTCCGCCAGCCGTAAAGATGCCCAATCCAATTGCATCAGGCCATGCCGTTGCGCGCTCGGTGGGTTCGATGTGCCTGGTTCTCATAAATATGAGTGCAAGAGCGCACATTGCTAGCACCACCCAGATCCAGAATTGATTCTGAACCCAGAAAAATGGTCGGCGATCTAACAGAATATCGCGAAGGGTGCCACCACCAAAAGCCGCCAAGAAGGTCACCATGGCCATGCCAACGATGTCTAGTTTCTTTCTGGCGGCCTCAATCAATCCTGAAAGAGCAAATGCCAGCGTGCCAATAATTTCAAAGGCAACATTGCCATTAGAGACAAGCCAATCGGCAATAGACATTCCTGAGTTCATGACTCAAGTATGCCAAGATTGCCACGTGGACGTTTTCATTACTGGGCTCGTGGCTGGAATTGCACTAGCTATTCCCCTTGGCCCAATGGCAATTTTGCTAATCAGCACAACCATTAAACATGGTCGTGGCATTGGGTATTTTGGCGCTCTGGCCATGGCAAGCGTTGACTTTAGCTACGCAGCCTTGGTTTTTGCATTTGGAAACGCAGTGGTCAAAACTCTTGATGCTTGGGTGGTACCTATGCGAATAGCCGGATCGGCAATTTTGGTATACGTGGCCCTAAGAATTTTTCTTGAAGCACGAAAAAGTGCAACGCTTGAATCGCCAGAGCTAGATAATTCACCTACCTCAAGATTCAAGACCTACGCAAAATTCTTTGGACTTACAATTTTGAACCCCGCAACGGCTTTCTATTTTGTTGGTATAACACCAAGTGTGGCAGCAATGGCAAACCAATCCGCCAGTGGCCCAGGGATTCTTGAGTTTGCCCTTGGTGTTTTCTTAGGGTCTGTTGTTTGGCAGTTGTCTTTGGTTTTCGCGGCACACCTAACTGCTAAGTTCACCGACGTAAAGGTTCAGCACAGAATTCAATACGCCGGAGCGCTTCTAATTCTGGCTCTTGCGGTTGGGCTCTTGCTCAAGTAGCGCCTTAAATAAAAAACCCACCATTGCTGGTGGGTTTTTTCAATATGGGATGGTGGAGATGGGGGGAATTGAACCCCCGTCCAATACAGAGTTTCTGACTCTTCTACGGGTGTAGCTTCAATAAGGTTCTACTTGGCCCCGGTGCTAGCTTGAAGCAACATAACCGACGGGCCCAGTCCTAGTTTGAGTCCCTTGTAGCCCTAAGGCATAACTACAAAGCAAGATTTCTAAATGACGCTAGGGCCCAGATCGAAATCACATCTGGTCTAACGGACTTCAGGCTAGGGGCTATTAAGCAGCTAGGGCGAAGTCAGTGCGTGATGATTTAGCACTTATATAGTTTGCAGCGGACATTTACGAGTTGACGCTACATTCTCGACCCGCTTCATCCAGTTACACATGCACTGTCGAAACCGATCATCCCCATATTTAGTTATCATCACCCAAAAAATCCAACCTAAACGTCTGGGTCTCGATTTTTTGGGGTTGCTCTAATGGTAGACCACGTGGGCTACATTGAAAAGGCCTAGGCCTGAGAGAAGCCTGTGAGTTAGTTCAGATATTTTCGCATCAGTATGTAGTGTTCACCCAGGTCAGAAAGCGGTTCAAAACCGCGAGCCTGGTACATGCTCAGTGTTCCTCTAAAGCTCTTCTCACTTGCATCCCCGTTTTTGTGAGGAGTGGCTTCAACAGCTTCAAAGCCTCTGTAGGAAAGATCCTGGATAACTAAATCCATCAACTGACCGGCAACGCCTTTTTGGCGCATTTCGGGGTCAATATTCAGACAAACGATTACTGCAAGCTTTTCATTTGATTCCGGTACGGCAGGGTACAACTTGCTTGAGCCTGCTGAGCACCAGCCAACAACTCGCCCATCGCTGTATGCAAGATAGCCGTCCATTGCACCACTCGCCACACGGTCACAAGCTCGTTGACGAGCTACACCTTCAGCCCAAGCCTCTTCACCATTGTCGGTAGGTTCGTTTAGATAAGCCTGACAGTAGCAGCCAGCCCAATCTTCATCGTCTAAGAAAGCACGGTGGTCAAAGTAATCCAGAAAATCATGAAGTGAATCTACAGAGATTCGCTTGAGTTCAATATCGATCACTGAACTACCAATCTTTACCTTTAGAGCTCATGGCTCGATCAGCTTCTCGCTTGTCAGTTTGCTCTTTCAAGGTTTGACGCTTGTCGTATTCCTTTTTACCTCTAGCAAGTGCAATCTCCACTTTTGCGCGGCCATCCTTAAAGTAGATAGAAAGCGGAACCAAAGTGAATCCAGATTCCTTTAATTTAGATTGCAGCTTAAGGATTTCCTCGCGGTGAAGCAGAAGTTTACGTTTGCGACGAGAAGGCGAGTTATTCCAAGTTGCCTGGGTGTACTCAGGGATGTGCACATTCTCAAGCCAGGCTTCGCCGCCATCTATAGACGCATAACCATCAATTAGAGATGCTCTGCCAGCGCGAAGTGATTTAACCTCAGGGCCCGATAATGCCATGCCGGCCTCATAGGTATCCAAAATTAGGTAGTCGTGGCGAGCCTTTCGGTTGCTGGCAACAACCTTTTGACCACGTTCTCTAGGCATAAGAGTTCTATATTCGCAGGTATCGGCGAATTGCGAGGCCAGAAGCCAAAGCCGCCAATACTATTCCAGCGCCAATCAGTACTGGAACCACAAGAAGGCCATCGGTAAGGCCAACAAAACTGGTAAAAGGCAGACGTTCGGCAAGGTACCCCTGAACAAAGAACTGCACTATAGCCAACACAGCACCGCCGGCTAGAACTGAACCAATGGTTGCGGCCAGAACTCCTTCAAGAATAAAAGGCAGCTGAATGTAAAAGTTACTAGCTCCCACCAGGCGCATAATTCCAAGTTCACGACGGCGACTAAACGCAGAAAGGCGAATGGTTGTTGAAATAAGCAAGGCCGCAGAGAACAGCATGAGCGTAGCTATGCCTATTGCAGCTAATGAGGCAGCATTCAAAATGCTGAATATTTGATCAAGGTAGCTTCGCTGATCTCGAACCTCTTCTACCCCAGCAACGCCGGTAAAGCTTTCTGTAATGATTTGACTTTGAGTTGAATCTTTCAGCTTTACCCAAAAAGTCTCGTTCAACTGATTTGCGGTCACGTATTTTGCCACTGCGTTTCCTTCAAACTGTGCTTGGAAGGTTTCATAGGCCTGATCGTGGTCTTCAAAGTAATACTTATCGATGTATTCGCTAAGAGTGGTTGACTCTAGCTTGTCTTGCACAGAAGCCTTAAGATCTTCGGATGCTTCCCCCTGGGGGCAAACATCGGCGGCAGACACATCACTGCACATGTACACCGCTACTTGAGCGCGGTCGTACCAATAGTTTTTCATCTGACCAATTTGCATCTGCAAAAGTGAGGCAGTACCTACAAAAGTCAAAGATATAAAAGTAACCAGCACTACAGAAACAACCATAGAAAGGTTTCTGCGGAACCCTTGCGCGATTTCGCTAAATACAAACTTCATTTAGTAAGAACCGCCCACCTGGTCGCGGATAATTTCTCCGTCTTTAAGTTCGACCACACGTTTTTTCAAACGGTCAACAATTCCACGGTCATGGGTGGCCATAATTACGGTAGTTCCGGCCAGGTTGATTCTTTCAATTAAGGCCATGATGTCTTGCGAGGTTGATGGGTCTAAGTTTCCGGTGGGCTCATCAGCTAAAAGTAATGCTGGTTTATTAACAATGGCGCGGGCTAAGGCAACGCGTTGTTGCTCACCACCTGAAAGCTCAGACGGCAAACGGTCTGCCTTGCCATCTAGGCCAACCAGGCGCAGCACCTCTGGAATTGCTTCCTGAATAAAACCCTGGGATTTGCCAATTACCTCGAGGCTGAAGGCAACATTTTGAGCAACAGTTTTATTTGGCAAAAGACGAAAATCTTGAAAAACCACTCCAAGGCGACGGCGAAAAAATGGCACTCTTCGACTTGGAATTCCAACCAGGTTTTCGCCTAGAACATGAACGGAACCCTTGGTTGGTACATCTTCACGCAACATCAATCGCATCAATGAAGACTTGCCAGAACCAGAGGCGCCGACCAAGAAAACAAAATCGCCTTTTTCCACCTCAAGTGAGACGTTATTTAGAGCAGGCTTTGCAGAACCTTTGTACTGCTTACTGACATTAGAGATGCTGATCATGATTACACCAGCCTAAGAGCCACCTGGGCTTCAGTACCTTAGGCGCCCAGTTGTGTCTGTTTACGCCAGCGAATTCCGGCAGCGATAAAGCCATCAAGATCACCGTCGAATACGGCTGAAGGATTGTTGACCTCAAAATCGGTTCGCAAATCTTTTACCATCTGATACGGAGCCAGAACGTATGAGCGCATTTGCTCGCCCCAGCTGGCCTTAACATCGCCGGCTATCTGCTTTTTAGTGGCTTCTTCTTCGCGCCTTCTTATTTCAAGAAGCCTCGACTGCAAAACTCGCATCGCAGCGGCTTTGTTTTGAATCTGACTTTTCTCATTTTGGCAGCTAACCACGGTTCCTGTTGGTAGGTGCGTAATTCGAACTGCAGAATCTGTTGTATTAACCGATTGCCCTCCTGGGCCAGAGGAACGAAATACGTCTATTCGAATTTCGCTATCGGGAATCTCAATGGCTTCAGTTTGCTCAACTAGCGGCACAACCTCGACCGCAGCAAATGAAGTTTGACGCTTGCCTGCCGCATTGAACGGGCTCATGCGGACCAATCTGTGCGTACCTGCTTCAACAGAGAGTGAACCAAAAGCAAAAGGTGCATCAACTTCAAAGGTGGCTGATTTGATACCAGCACCTTCGGCATATGAAGTGTCTAGCACCTGAACGGGCATTTTGTTCTTCTCGGCGTATCGCAAATACATGCGCATAAGCATCTCGGCAAAATCTGTGGCGTCGTCACCGCCGGCGCCAGAGCGAATAGTCACCACTGCGGCGCGTGAATCATATTCACCGTTGAGAAGAGTCTGAACCTCTAACTCAGAGATTACCTTTTGTAAACTAGCCAACTCTGCCTTGGCCTCAGCTTGCACTGAGCTGTCAGACTCACTGTTGGCCATTTCAATGAGGACTTCAAGATCATCTAAACGAGACTGCACCGATTCGAGCTTTGATATCATGGCCTGCGCGTGAGAAAGCTTGCTAGTCACACTTTGTGCATGAACAGGCTCATCCCAAAGATTGGGTTCGGCAGCCTGCAATTTGAGGGCAACTACGTCGTTCGTCAGTGTTTCGACGTCAACCACCTGACGAATGTCCGAGAAGGTAGCGCGAAGTGCGCGAATCTCTTGGGTGAGGTCTAGGTCTGCCATGTCACTATTAGTTTAGGCGAGCCCCATAATTGAATGGTGACTAAAGAAAAGCCGGCCTATAAGCTCAAAACGTTGGTGCTGCCGGTTTATGTTCCCTCGGCCCTTTTTTCTATTGCTGAGGGCAGCCTTATCCCAGTTATTCCAGCTAGCGCAGAAAGACTTGGCGCCGACTTACCAACTGCCGCGATAATTGCCGGGCTAATCATGCTTGGAACGGTCTTGGCCGATGTTCCGGCTGCAAGATTCGTGAATCGTTTTGGCGAACGAAAAGCCATGATGTTTGGGGCATTCGCAACTTCTCTTGGAATTCTCTTCTCAGTATTTGCTCAAAATATTTTCTTTCTTGGCCTTGGAGTTTTCATAGTCGGCGCCTCGCACGCTGTCTTTGGCTTAGCCAGACACGGATACATAGCGGAAACCGTTCCGTTCAGCCATCGTGCACGTGCGCTCTCATTGCTTGGTGGTTTCTTCCGCCTTGGTGGATTTGTTGGCCCACTTCTAGGAGCGGCTCTCATCGCAGTATCTGGTCTTCAGTCTGTATACGTTGCTGTCGCAATCTTTAGTGCCTCTGCTGGGGCAATTCTGCTCTTCACTAAGTCAGAGAAAATGCGTGACACTGCTCCAAATAAAGGTGGTGGTGTTTGGACCATTACAAAACGTGAACGCAGCAAGTTATTAAACCTAGGTACCGCGTCGGCAATCCTTACTTTTGCAAGAACCGCCAGAAACATTGGGCTGCCGCTGTGGGCACTGCATATTGAACTTGATGTAAGCCAGGCATCGCTAATTATTGGGCTAGCTGGCGCACTGGACTTTGCTCTTTTTTACCTTGGTGGAAAAGTTATCGACACAAAGGGCAGAATGTGGGCTGCCGTGCCAACCCTAGTTGCCACCGGTCTTGGCTTGATGCTGATAGGTGCCGCCACAGATGCTATTAGCTTTTTGCTGGTTGCCGTAATTCTTGCAATCGCCAACAGCGTTGGCGCCGGTCTAGTGATGGTGATTGGCGCAGACTTGGCACCTGCAGATGCAAGAAACGAATTCCTTGCCGCCTACCGATTAATTCTTGATGGCGGAGTAGCTCTAGCGGCACCTACCATTGCAATAACCACGTTGTTGGTTGGTTTATCGGGTGGTCTTGTGATTATGGGTGGAGTTACAGTTTTCGGTGGCTGGATGATGTACCGATACCTGCCGAAGCACGGAATTAAGTAACTACTGCCCCACTCTTGCAGATGCATGCGAGCAGATTTCTTTTTGAGACAAATTCAAAACTCCAATACTTGGAGTGGCCCAGATAGCGCAGGCCTTTACACGAATGGTCTTTTCGTCTGATAAAACGTTGCTGCGCAGTTGGAGCGAATCCAAACCTGAGAGATCTATCTGTTCCAAATACGTATCTAGGTTTGCATCATTTGCCGCCAGGAAGAGTGCCGCTGATTCAGAAATATTTGTAAGCCTCTTCTGGAAAATAAACAAAGAACTTGCTGCGATAAATGTGAGAAGCACAGAAAGCACCAGTAAAAAAAGTCCAATACCAAGCGGGGCTATTGAACCGGTTTCTGTTGAGTGACGGCGGATCAAAGAATCATCTTTGCAATTGCCGTTGCCGACGAGATGTTTACAGCTATTTTCAAAAGCGAGCCTGCACTGATGCAATCGGGAACACAGCTGAAGCTCACCTTGTAATCTTCTGAGAAATTAAAATCTTTAGCGATGCTTCGAACTGATTCCTCAGGATCAGTGCCCTCCAAAGCAAAACTTCGCAGAGCATGACGAGCCGCCGATTCTGCAGCTAATTGAGCAGATTGCAACGAAAACACCTGTAAACCAAATACCAATACGGTCATCTGAATCAACAACCCGTACAGAACAAAGTCAATAAGAGCCGAACCTGTTTCTTTACTTTCTTTAATTGACAGATTCACGCGGCGCCATGCTCTCTGCCTGCAATGTGCTGAGACCTGCCAACGCGCCAAGACCAATCCAATTGACGGTTATAGACACTCTTTCAAGCGCGATTTGGTCTTGAACTATAGATTGGCAGGTAAAAACGGCGCTTAAAGATTTACCCAAGGCCGCCGCCACTAAAGATTTTGATCTGGCGCATCCCTGCTCGGAAGATTGATCGGCAAGTGCGGCATACCTAGCACCCTCAACGGCACTGTCTCGAATCACATTGAGAATGAATGCCGACGAAAAAATACTCAATTGCGCCAGAGTAACCATTAATAAAGGTATGGCAACCAATATGAAATCCAAGGCGGCCGAGCCCCTTTCAAGTTTAAAAGGCTGCAACTTTTGAAAGTGCCTGCTCGAACACGCCCTTTAGTGCAGGCCCAGCTACAGACCACATGAGAACTACAAGCCCTGCAGTCATCAAGGTAATCAAAACCCACCCAGGCACATCCCCAGATTCATCTCTTAGCTTTTCTTTCATCTTTTCCTTTCTAAATGGTCGAAATATTTAATAACTGAAGACTTGGGTAAATGGCAAATAAAACTGTGATTGGCAGAATCAGAAACACAAGGGGGATCATCATTCGAGTCTCATTTTTGCCCGCCTGTTTGAAAAGTTGGTTTTGAATGTCGGTTCGTACAGTTATTGATTGCATTTGAAGTACATGTGCCAGCGGTGTTCCGCGCCGATTGGCTAGGTTGAGTTTGTTACAAAACTCCACAACCTGCTGCTGAGGAAGCCTTTGGGCCAGACCAATTAGTTCATCCTCCATGGGCTGCCCAAGCTGAACTGCACGAACGAGTTGTTCAAATTCCTTGGCGAGAATTCCTTGGGCCACTTGGGTAACGCGCCTGATTGAACTGAAAACCCCTTCGCCAGAGGCAAGGGCAACCACTAAAAGATCTAGAAATTCAGGTAACTCGTAAAGCGCCCTCTGGTTGCGGCCGGAATTGACTCTGAAATTATCAACTAAACCTCTGTACTTCCAAGAGTGGTCTGATTTACTGCGGCTTTCAGTCAAGGTGATGCGTGCCAATAAAGTTGGAGTCTTTGCCGACCGGACGTATACGAATACCTGCGAGATACCCACAGAAACCGCGAGACTAAAGATTATTAATTCGGTCATGCAAACACCCTTGGCATCTCTGGAAGCCCTCCTAAAAACTGGACCAGGCGGTACGCAAGTATGGAGACTACAAACCCCAACAGCAAGATAGACACCCCTTCAAAGGAGTTATATACCAGGGCGTTTTCGGGCCGCATCGAAAGCATGGCTACCACCAGCCAGGGAGCGGCTACAGCAATTTTTGCAGTGCCTACAACCCACCCCTGCTTCGCGTCGATCTGCCCTCGAAGCGCCAATTCGCGACGAAGATTTTCTGATTGAATTTTTAGCGTGTTACTTAGCGCTTCTGAACCTAAATTTGAAACAAGCCGCAGGATTTCACAAAGTCTGTCTGCGTGTACGTCACCAAATTCTGACTTCAACTTTTCAATCGAATCTTCAAAACTCCAGCCTGAATCTAACCTCGCTGAGAACCTTAGAAAACTTGGTCGCAACCTTGGCGGGCCGCTTAAAGCTAGATCATCAATTGCATCAGCCAGGGTAAGCCCAGCGATAACAGCCGAATGAATGGAGTCAATCACTTCTGGCCATAAAGTCATCAGGTTTCGTCTTCTGGCTTTCGCGCGACTTGCTAACGCCTCAAGCAAAAAAGCAAAGCTACCAAGAGCCAGAAAAACGCTAAGTGCCAAAACATCTAGAACGGAATAAACCGAAACAGCAAGAAATAGTGCAATCGCAATGGCAACAACTAGAAAGCCAGCAACTCCGTGTTTGGCTAGCCCTGCCCCTTCTATGTTTGATTGCAACCACTTCATTGAATTGAATTCACTTCTACGCTTTTTGTGCCCGCATTCCAGCTGACTGCGCTTATCTCGGATATTTTTCTAGACCCTGATTGCGAGAGGCTGCAGTGCACCACGATATCGATGCAGGTTCCAACGGTTGGATCAACGAAGTCACTTGAGATGTTTTGCCCGGCCAGCAAAGGCAGTGTGCATAGTTTTCGCACGGCTTCTGCTGCTGAATTAGCGTGAATAGTGCAGAGCCCAGGGAGACCGGAATTCAGCGCTATCAGCAGATCGAGGCTCTCTGCTTCTCTAACTTCGCCTACTACTATTCGATCAGGTCTCATTCTGAGAGCCTCTTTGATTAGCCGCCTTAGAGTCACCTCACCTACTCCCTCAAGATTTGGTTGCCGGGTTTGCATAGCCACCCAATCTGATTTAGCGACTCTAATTTCGAAAGTCTCTTCGACAGAGATAATTCTTTGGTGCTGAGCAACTTCATTAAGAAGTGCACAAAGTAAGGTTGTTTTTCCAGCCTGCGTAGCCCCTGAAATCAAAATATTTTGGCCTGCTTTGATAGCCTCAACCAGAATGGTTTTTTGACGCAAAGTAATTGACCCAATTGCAAATAGTTCTTCAAGCGAAATTACTTTTGCGGGGAATTTTCTGATATTTATTGCCCAGGTATCTCTGGTTATGTCTGGAATAACTACGTGTAAGCGAGATCCGTCTTCAAGTGATGCGTCAACAAAAGGACTAGAGCGATCTAGTCGCCTTCCGGTGGATCTCAACATTCGCTCAATAATTACCTGCAGCTGAGCTTGGGGTATTGAACTCTCTACTCGAGAAGAAACACCGTTTTTAGCTATGTAAATGCAATCAGGGGCGTTCACCCAAATTTCTTCGATGCTGGGGTCATCGATCAAGGGTTGCAGCGAGCCAAATCCAGATAAGTTAGCGCGAACTGAATCTCGAATTTCGGCTTCTTCGTTGGCATCGATGTTTTCGTGTTCTGTCAACTCATCAAGTGCAAGTTGAATTGCAAGCTCAGCCGGTATTTCGTCACGAATGGCTATTTTTCTGGCCAACGTGGCGGCGGATTTCAAGATCATGGGTGCCCCGATTCTTCAACTGGGCTCAGTTTTGTGCATTTTTTTCTGGCTAACCGAACTTATCCACAGGTTTGACCAGTTAGACTATTTAGGCATGCGGGAGTGGCGAAATTGGCAGACGCACTGGATTTAGGTTCCAGCGCCGCGAGGCGTGTGGGTTCAAGTCCCACCTTCCGCACCAGTTCTACTTGATAGAACAAGCAAGCCGGACTAGTTAATGCTTAGGCAGCTACTAGGTCTGGCTTGATTCTTTTAAGTGTCAATACTGATGCCGCCGCAATCAAACACAGCACAGCGGCCGTTATCCAAGCAATGAAATAGCTGCCCTGAACCTCTCTGATAGCCCCGGCAAATGAAGCAGCGACGGCCGCCCCAACCATGTGCGAGGCAAAAACCCAACCGTAAACCGTTGGCGACTGATTTAGACCAAAATACTTTCGACATAGCTCGATAGTTGGCGGCACGGTGGCTATCCAATCGAGGCCGTAGAAAATTACGAAAAACATCAATGGCAATTCAACTGTTGGCCCAAGAACAAATGGCACAGTAAAAAGCGCTAGCCCGCGAAGGCCGTAGTAGAACATCAATAACCAAATTGGATTAACTTTGTCGGTTAGCCATCCGGACAGAATTGTGCCCACAAAATCAAAAATTCCCACCAATGCCAAGAGCCCAGCAGCGGTGCCCATGGGCATGCCGTGATCGTGTGCCGCCGGTATAAAGTGGGCTCCAATCAGACCGTTGGTAGTCCAGCCACAAACAAAGAATGTTCCCGCCAAAACCCAGAAAGCGGGTTTACGCACAGATTCAAAGAGCACACCAACTGTTGCCGCAGCGGTTCTTGGTGCCGCCTTGCCTTTTGGCTCATTTGATTCACCACCGTATGGCCCAGTATTTGCCTCGGCCGGAGAATTCTTAAATCCGATAAAAAAGAGTGGAATGATTGCAGCTGCAAAAGCCGCAACCACAAGAGACGAAGTGCGCCAGCCGCTTTGCATAACCACATTAGAAAGAAGCGGCAAGAAGATTAATTGGCCGGTTGCGTAGGCCGCAGAGAATATTCCCGTCACCAAACCACGGCGCTTGGTGAACCAGCGGTTTGCAACCAGAGACCCAAAAACTAAGGCCAAGCAACCGGTGCCGAGACCCACGAATACACCCCAATAAAGAGTCAGTTGCCAACCATGAGTCATAAACACGGTTAGCCCGGTGCCAAGCGAAACTAATGCAAGTGCGGCAACAGCAACCTTTCGAACCGTAAATCGTTCCATTAATGTTGCAGCGAAAGGTGCGGTCAATCCATAAATAACCAGGTTCACGGCAAGTGCATTTGAGGTTAGTGAGCGTGTCCAGCCAAATTCACTTTCGAGCGGCTCAAACATGATTGATGTAGTAGACCTAAAAGCCGCCGCTGCAATCAATGTGACGAAAGTGATTGCGGCAACTATCCATGCCCTGTGAAGTTTGAGACTCATAGGGCAAGCCTAACCAGCGACGTTAGTTATCCGGTGATTCCAATTAGAGCTTCAATAGCGGTTGCCGCGTTAATTGCGCCTAGCCCGCAACGCCCTGGAGTGGTAGAGCAAATCGAACCCGCTGGGAAAGGTTGCACCGATGCCTTTAGCGCCGACCAAACTTCATCGACTGTAATTTTTGGTCGCAGTGAATACATAAGTGCAACAATTCCCGAAACAACGGGGGCTGCCATGCTTGTTCCTTGCTCAACTTTGTAGGTTGACTCCCCTACCGCCAAAGTTCCGGTGTTGGATGTGGAATAGATCATGCCTCCAGAACCAACGGGCGCACCAGCTGAATTGCGTTGGTCGCCGCCTGGTGCAGATAGATCTACTCCGTAGTTTGAATAGAAAGCTGCGTCACCGGAGAAACCAGTTGCACCAACTGAAATTGGCCCAAGGCAGTTTGTTGGGTAGACCCTTGAATTATCAATGGGGTTATTGTTGTCATCACCGTTACCGGCGGCTGAAACCAAAGTAACCCCCTTTGCCATTGCATACTCTGCAGCTGCCTGAACAGAACTTGGGCATGAGCCAAGACCAGCCATCGAAAGATTAATTACTTTTGCAGGTGTTTTATTAATTGGAATCCCAGAAAGGGTTTCATTGCCCGCAACCAAACCGTTGACGTCTTGGCCCGCCGCCCACCGAATAGCCAAAGCTAGATCTATAGATGAGCCTTCGCCCAAACTGCCAAGCACTCGGATTGGTTGAATCTTCACGTTGGGTGCTATTCCGGTAATGCCAGTTTCGTTTGATTTGGCTGCAATGATTCCAGCAACGTGGGTACCGTGCCAAGAACTAAAGTCCGCTCCAACGCCATCACCTGGATCCGAAGGATCTAGGTCTCTGCCGTCACCATCGCCAGATTTCGCAGTGTCAGATACAAAGTCGTAACCATCAACAAGTTGGCCAATGAATTCGGGGTGGACTGTGATTCCACTGTCAAGAACCGCCACAACAACTGAGCTTGACCCCTTAGTGGCCGTCCAAGCTCTGGTTGCAGCAATTCCGTTTTCGGTGCCTAGGTACCACTGCTTTGCAAACTCTGCATCTGGAACAATTACCTCGTCAATGTTTGTTTCTGATCCGCGCGAATTTTTAGCCGAGAGCTTCAGTGAATATTTGGTAGCCGGTACCAGACCAGTCAAAGAACAGAACGCTTTAGTGCTGGTAGAACAAGAAATTTCAGTGCCGTTTTCAGCCTGGGCAACAACTTTATAGGTGACTTTCAACCCACCCATTTGAGAGGCTGTTTGAGGTAGCCATCGAGCTGTTTTAATTCCATCAGTAGCAGCAGTAATTTTGGTCAACCCAAGCAGTGCAGGGGCAGCCGGTTTTGCCGTAAGGGTTTTAGAAACCGCCTCTGAAGCGCTGCCGGATTTTGTGGTTGACCCTTTTTTAGTGATGGCTCTCACACGGAAGTAATTTGGCGAACCAATTTTTAGACCACCAGAAACATATGCACTGGTAGTGGTTGAGCGAGTGTTAGACACCGCTGTGGTCCAAGTGGATTTGTTGGTGCTGACCTCAATTTTGTAACCAATAATTGACGCGCCGAATGTTGCACTTGGCTTCAACCAAGACAATTTGGCTCTGGCCGTTCTTGGCGCAGATGACACCCAGGCATCTGCTGCAACTACAGAACGAACGGCGCTTGCCGATGTAATTGGTGCAGCATTAGCAGCCTGTGCAGGAGCGATTAGCGATGTTGCTAAAAGAGCTGCAAATAGGCCGTTTAATAATCTGCGAGATTTGGTCACCCGCCCAGCCTATTCGCCGATGCTTAAAACTTGCTGAATGCGGGCTGTATTTACAGGGACTTTTGCATAAGAACAGTGCCCAACCAGCGGCCAAACTTGAAGCCGACTTTACCTAGGTGCCCTTGATGCTTGAAGCCAAAGCGCTCATGAAGTGCAATAGAAGACTCAGCCCCTTTGTCGCTAATGACAGCAACCACCTCTTTGACGCCGGCTTCCTTGGCTTGAATTAATAATTCCGTAAGCAACTTGGTGCCAACTCTTTTACCGATTGCTGCAGGTCGAAGATATATGCTGTCTTCGACGGTTCGTTTGAAGGCTGCTTTTTGACGCCACGGAGCAACATAGGCAAAACCAATAATTTGCTTGCTTGGGCTTTCAGCAACTATAAAAGGAAGGCCTAGTTCGTTGATCCATTTATATTTAGCAGCCCAGTCTTCAAGCCCCATGGCTTCCATATCAAAAGTCACCACACTGTTTTGAATGTAGTAGTTGTAAATTTCCACCATGGCAGAAAGGTCAGATTCTGACGCTTTTCTAATTGTTGGCTCAGAATTGGTGTCAGACTGCTGACCTTTTGCTTTCATCATGCGCACTAAGCGCCATCGTGATTCTGAATCTAGGGCCACGAGAATCTCCTAACAGGACCAATCTATAGGTTGTTCACCCACAGATACCAAAGCTGCATTTGTCTTTGAGAAAGGCTTTGAACCAAAGAAGCCGCGCCTTGCCGATAAAGGACTTGGATGTGCAGAGGCGATAACTGTGCAGTCACACAAGGCGGGTGCAAGTTGCTGCGCTTGATTGCCCCACAAAATTGCCACCAGCTTTCTACCCAGTTGCCTGTTTAGGACGCGGATAACCTGGTCAGTGAAGCCGGCCCAGCCAATCTCACCATGCGCACCCGCTTCTGAAAGGTCTGTGGTCAGGTGTCTGTTTAGAAGAAGCACTCCCTGATTGGACCAGAGCGAAAGATTACCCTCAGTGCTTACCGACTTTCCAAGATCATCTTTGAGTTCAATCAAAAT
>JBJOJI010000058.1:0-4802 GCA_046046665.1 Actinomycetota bacterium | reverse complement strand
ACACCAACGCTCTTTGCAATCTTGGCGTTCTTGTATTTGGTCACGCGATCAACTGCGTCATCAAGGTTATCGGCGATTTCATCTAGGTAGCGATCGCGAACGCGCATCTCGAGTGAGCGACGATCAACGTCAACAATTAGGCAAGTACCCTCGTTCATAGTTACGGCAAGTGGCTGAGCACCACCCATACCGCCGCAACCACCGGTGAGAGTTAGTGTGCCTGCAAGTGAACCACCAAATGATTGCTCACCAACCGCTGCGAAAGTTTCGTATGTACCTTGCAAGATTCCCTGGGTGCCAATGTAGATCCATGAACCGGCAGTCATCTGCCCGTACATAGTTAGACCTAGGTGTTCTAGTCGGCGAAACTCTGGCCAGTTGGCCCAGTCGCCCACCAAGTTTGAGTTTGCCAACAGCACGCGTGGCGCCCACTCGTGTGTGCGGAATACACCAACGGGTTTACCGGACTGAACCAGCATGGTTTCGTCGTTTTCCAAATTGGTAAGTGTGTTGACGATTGCATCAAAGCTTGCCCAGTTTCGTGCGGCCTTGCCGCTCCCGCCGTAGACAATCAAATTCTCTGGGTGCTCGGCCACGGCCGGGTCAAGGTTGTTGTGAAGCATTCGAATTGCGGCCTCTTGGGCCCAACCCTTGGCGGTCATATTTGATCCGGTAGCTGCGTGCAACGCTGAACGATTGATAGTTGTCATAGGTCAATAAAACTGCCGGATCCACCTCGATGAAAGGAGGGTTTCCCTGCTAGTGTCTGAAATACGAGAATAGGAGACTGAGTGTCAAACGTACCAGGAGCCACCAGAGCCCTGGCCATCTTGCAGGCCCTGGGCAAGGCCGGATCTCCCATGCCTGCGGCCGCCATCGCCAAAAAGCTTGGCTTGCCGCGCTCATCTACCTATCACTTGCTTGCCGCAATGGAAATAGACGGCTTTGTCATTCACTTTCCAGAGGAACAGCGCTGGGGCCTTGGAGTATCTGCCTTTGAACTTGGCTCGGCCTACCTGCGTCACGATCCACTAGAGCGATTGGCCAGACCTTTGCTTGCACGTTTGGTTCGAGACTCAGAGAAAAGAATTCCCGCGGTGGCCCAACTTGGAATTTTGCAGAACAGTTCGAAAAGCACCGATGTTCTCTATTTGGCAAAAGAACTACCGCATCACCCGGTGACGATAGTCACCGAGGTTGGTGTGCGATTACCGGCACACCTCACTGCCTCTGGAAAGGCAATTCTTTGTCAACTCGATGCCAAACAGGTTCGTGCAATGTATGCCGGCAGCTCAACACTCACAACGAGAACCGGAAAGGGCCCGGCGACTTTCAAAGAACTTATTTCAGATTTACTGATTGCCAAAAACAATGGATTCAGTTTTGAAGAATCTTTTGTGACTGAGGGATACTCATCGATTGCGGTATCGGTGATTAATCACTTGAATTTGCCGGTTGCCGCGTTGGGCATGACTTATAGAGCCGAAGATCAAACTGCAGAGACAAAAGAACATTTGGTCGAGTTACTTAAAAAATCTGCCGCCGAACTTTCTAAGCGACTTGGTTCCCACTAGCTAGTCAGTACTTAGCTGGCTTCGTTTAGTAACTGCCGAGCCAGTGCGTAATCCAGGCGGCGCCTTCGATTGCCAAGTTTGTCGTTTCCTTTGAATGGCGCCAAAACTAAATCACAAGAATTTTCACGAAGCTGCGCCAATAAAACATTTGCCTTAGCAATTACTTTTTGTAATTCTTCATCGCTGAGTTCAGGAATGTCTAGGTAAGTCATGAGGCGTGAAGACTCTTTCACTTTTGACCTCTTGTATTCAAAGTCACCAAAAATAAATTCAATGCGGCGAGACACATCTTGAGCATCAACTGCACGCAAGCCAATGCGCCCAGCTGGATCATTGAATACAATTCGAATTCCGGAGCGCGACCTGCCTCGGCGAAGATCAAGAATTTCACCCAATAAGCCAATTCGTTTTTCACCAACGTAAACATCTGCGTCATCGGCTGCACCTACTGGACCAAAGCAAGCAACCACAGCCGGTGCCTCTGTGTCACTAAACAAATCACCCTCAATTACAGAGACAACCTGCAATCGTGACTTATCAAAACTGGAAAGCAAGAACGTTTCAGGAATCACGGCAACCACAAAATCGGCAACGGCCAGACATTTATCCAGGGCGATTTTGTAGAGGTTGTCATAGTCACTGCCGTCAAAGTACGTGGCTACCATTTGGCTCACACCTTTTCGCGATGCCGAGTGATTAGCCAGATAGGGCGGGTTGGTAACAATCATTGAGCCACCCGGATTTGGAATGTTCACCAGCGAATCGTTTCTGGCCCACTTATCGCCAGCGATGTCTAGCCCAAAAATGGCCGCTCCAAACTCACGGCGAACCAGCTCAAGCAGGTGCCCGTCACCCGCAAAAGGGTCCAACACCGATGCACTGCTAAGCAGCGCCTGGTTTATAAAGCCCCGAACAGGCCCATTTAGCCAGCTTTCATCGGTGGTGTAGAAGGTGCCGCGCGAGACTTTATCGGTGTCTATATCTACAAAGCGTTCTCGGTCAGCCGAGACTAGCATTTGGCCAACATTTCGGCCTGGCATCTGGCCGGACTCTCTTTTTTGAGCCTTGCGCTTTTCACTCATGCGACAATAGTAACCATGACTCAACACACTTCAGTAGCGACCCTGCACACAAACCACGGCGCAATCAAAATCAACCTTTTTGGTAACCACGCTCCAAAGACCGTAGCTAACTTTGAAGGTCTTGCAACCGGTGAAATCGAGTGGAAAGACCCTCGTACCGGCGCAACTCAGACCGGCAAGCCGCTATACAACGGCGTGATCTTTCACCGCATCATTCAGCAGTTCATGCTGCAGGGTGGCGACCCAACCGGAACCGGAATGGGCGGCCCTGGCTACCAGTTCGGTGACGAAATTCACCCAGAACTAAACTTTAACGACCCATACAAGCTAGCTATGGCAAACGCTGGGCCTGGCACCAATGGCTCACAGTTCTTCATCACCACAGCTGCAACCGGTTGGCTACTGGGCAAGCACACCATCTTTGGTGAAGTTGCCGATGAAGTTTCAAAGAAGGTAGTAGACAAAATTGAAGGCGTCGACACCGACGGCCGCGATAAGCCATTCGAAGATGTAATCATCGAATCAATCACCATCGAGAAGGTCTAATTCTTCTTGCGCAAAATATTTAAGCAAAGCCCGGCCCCAGTAACCCTGGGGCTGGTTTTGCTTAACCTTGCCATTTGGGTTTTGCAGATTGTGCCAGGCTCAAACCTAACCAATCAATTGGCCTTCGTACCTCTGGCCGTTTACACAGAACCTTGGCGCATGATTACCGCTGGTTTTGCACACAGCGAGTCAAACCCACTTCACGTTCTGCTGAACATGTATTCGCTTTATGTTTTTGGCTCACTGCTAGAACCAATGCTTGGGCGCTTGCGCTTTCTTGCAATCTGGTTGATTTCAATCTTTGGTGGCTCTGTTGCTGTGATGTACCTCAACACCCCTGACACTTGGGTGATTGGTGCTTCATCTGGAGTGTTTGGTTTGATGGCCGCATATTTTGTGGTGCTTCGCGCAATTGGGCAAAACTCGCAGAGCATGATGGGTTTGATTGCGATCAACCTGGTTTTTGGTTTCCTAATGCCTGGTGTAAGTTGGCAGGCACACCTTGGTGGATTGCTTGCAGGTGGAGCATTGACCGCGGTTTATGCACAAACCAGAAACAAAAAAAGCGCCCAACTTGTGGGCGCCATTCTTGTATTTCTAGTCTTTGTTGGTCTCACTGCGTATCGCATGCAGACCATGTTGCTGGGTTAGTTCTACTTCCAGCGGGTTGACATCATGAAGCCAACCATTGCAATTCCGAAGCCAATCAGAATGTTCCAGTTTTCGAGGTTCAGCGGTGTTCCGGCTCCTAGCGGAAACTGAGCGCTGGTCACGTAGTAGGTGATGATCCAAACTAGACCAAGCAGCATGAACCCAAACATTACCGGCTTGAACCAAGCTGGGTTTGGTGAATCTTGGGTGTTAGGGGTTACCGCTTTAGGTGCCTTAGGCTTCTTCTCGCTCATGCCCAATAGTCTAACAAAGTAGGATTTAGGCAAATGGTAAAAATCCTGGTCCTAGACAACTACGACAGTTTTGTCTACACACTAAACGGCTATCTGCAGCAGCTTGGCGCTGAGACAGAGGTCTTGCGCAATGACTGCGTTGCCGAGGCAGACCTACCCCAGCTTTTGGCCAAGTACGACGCCGTTTTGATTAGCCCTGGACCGGGCACCCCTGCCGAAGCCGGCCTTAGCATTCCTACCGTGAAGCTTGCCCTAGCCAGCGGCCAGCCAATCTTTGGGGTTTGTTTAGGCCACCAGTCAATTGCCGAGGCCATGGGAGCCACAGTTACCAGCGCCCCAGAGCTAATGCACGGCAAGACCTCAATTGTCACCCACGATGATTCACTGATTTTCAACGGCATCAAACAAAACTTCAACGCCACCCGCTACCACTCGCTTGCTGTGGTTGATGAAACCGTACCCGATGACCTAATCGTGACAGCCAGAACCGGCAAGAGCGAAACCTCTAAGGGTGGGGTAATTATGGGTTTGCAGCACAAGTCGCTGCCAATTTACGGAGTTCAATTTCACCCAGAAAGCGTGCTTACCGAATCTGGTTACCAAATGCTTGGCAACTGGCTGGAATCAATTGGTGTTAAGGGTGCTGCTGCCAAAGGCGCGCAGCTCAGCCCACTAGTTAACTTGAACTAGCCTTC
>JBJOJI010000001.1:0-56553 GCA_046046665.1 Actinomycetota bacterium | reverse complement strand
GTGAACCTGTAGAGAAGATCTAGTACCGTTTGCGGGTCGAATCCTGACTTGAGTTCTATAACTAGTCGAAGACCATTGGTTCTATCTGTTAGGTCCGTGACATCAGAAATTCCTTGGAGTTTTTTTGAATTAACTCCGTCTTTGATCTTTTCTATTACTTTTTCTGGCCCAACAAGGTACGGCAGTTCTGTCACTACTATGCCTAGTTTTCTGGGCGATACGCTTTCAATTGAAACCCGAGCCCTAGTTTTGAATGTGCCACGACCGGTGTCGTACGCTTCAACAATTCCGTCTAGCCCCATGATGATTCCGCCGTTTGGTAGGTCAGGACCGGGCACGTGTTTCATGAGTTGCTTTGTAGTTGCATCGGGATTGTTCAAAAGAAAAATCGCACCATTAATAACTTCACGAAGATTGTGCGGTGGCATGTTTGTAGCCATACCCACTGCGATACCCGATGCTCCATTGACGAGCAGGTTAGGAAAAGCAGCTGGGAGCACCTCTGGCTCCGTGAGCTGGGCATCATAATTCGGTTTGAAGTCAACTACGTCTTCATCAAGGCCTTCGTTCATCAACATTGATGCTTGTGAAAGCTTTGCTTCGGTGTAGCGTGCTGCAGCCGGGCCATCGTCTAGACTTCCAAAGTTTCCATGGCCGTCGATGAGGGGAACACGCAAGGAGAATGGCTGAGCCATGCGTACCAGTGCGTCATAAATAGCTGAATCGCCGTGTGGGTGCAATTTACCCATGACTTCGCCAACCACGCGTGCCGATTTCACGTGACCTTTATCTGGTCGAAGTCCCATGTCGCCCATTTGGTAAACGATTCGGCGGTGAACAGGCTTCAGGCCATCGCGTGCATCTGGTAGTGCGCGGGCATAAATAACAGAGTAAGAATATTCGAGAAATGAGTCCTGCATCTCTTTAGACAAGTCAATGTCTACGATGCGTTCTTCGCCTTGATGTTCCTTGCTCATGTGCTTTCCTGCTGAGATTCGCCGACCTAAAACTGCCTGTGGCAGACTATCCCTATGATGCTACCTTCGGTTCCAAAATCCCTCGGGAGGCTATCCGATGTGTTCATCTCGGCCTTGGGGGCAATCACCGGCAAAGAGAATCGGCTTAATTTTCCTAAGGTTAAATCTGCCTGTGTAATTTTGGTAGACGGTCTTGGCTCGGCGAACATTGAATTTAGGGCTGGCCACGCCCCAACAATCGCAAATCAGTTGAGGCTGGATGAAAGTATTTTCTGTGGTTTTCCCAGCACCACGGTTGCCAGTCTCGCGAGTTTTTCAACGGGATCTAAATCTGGAAAACACGGCATGGTTGGATACCAAGTATTCGATAGACAGCGAGACCTTCCTGTCAATCTATTGACCGGCATAGCGGACCTTGCAGACGCGAAATATTGGCAACCTGTGGCAACAGTCTCCGAGCTTGCAAAAGATTTTGGTATATCTGTTTATTTTGTTGGTCCCGCAGAATATGAAAGTTCTGGTTTCACCAATGCAACTATGAGAGGTTCCAAATACGTTGCTGGTAAAAGCATTGAAGACCGTTTCAAGATAGCTTCAAAGCTAATGAACTCTGTAGAGCCCAATCTTGTGTATCTCTATGTGCCAGAGCTTGACCAAAAAGCCCATGCCCACGGTTTCAAGTCGGTTCAGTGGGTTGAAAAGTTAGAAGATTTAGATTCTGCATTAAAGAAATTTTTACCCTCTGTGCCCAATAATTGCGGTGTAATTCTCACAGCAGATCACGGAATTATTGATGTAGATTCGGATCGCCATGTTTATCTCGACGAGTTGCCGCTGGTCAACTTGGTAGCCGTGGGCGGCGACCCAAGGGTCTTGTTTCTTTACTTCGATAACCATGAATACGGAGATCAAAAGTTGATAATCCAAGATTTTCTTGGCAAGAGCGCTTATGTGGCCGAGGCCGACGAGCTTGTTGCTGCTGGATGGTTTGGTGAGGTTGATAAGTTTGCCAGAGATCGAATGCCTGACTTGTTTCTAATTAGCATTGCAGAAATTGCTTTGTATCACCGCAATTATGCAAAAACCAAGAGCCTACAAATGATTGGCCAACATGGCTCTATTTCTACAGATGAACTTAAGGTTCCGCTTCTTAGATTCAGAGGTTTTGCAAAAAAATAACCTAGTCGTCTGCTTTGGTGCCAAAAACTATTTCATCCCAACTTGGCATTGCCGCACGGCCCTTCCGGGGGGCTTTTGGCTCATCTTGAGCATCTTGCGCTTCTGAAACAAGTTCACTATTAATCTCTTGCGCTTCTTTGGGTGTTTCGGCAATGACGGATGGTTCAAAATCAATCACCCGGATGTTGTTTGTCTCTGGATGTGGCTGCAGTTGCGTGTCCTCACGCTCGGTGCGCTTTCTTCTTAGTGCTTCAAGTAGATCGGCAGTAGCGCTCAGTGGTTCTTCAATCATGGAGTCAGACTGTTCAGGCTTCTTAAACGCCGCCGGGGTAGAAGGCTCAAAGGCTTCGACGGCTATTGGGGTTTCAAGACTAGGAAACGCGATTACTTCATCAAGCACAACGGTTTCTTGCGGCGACTGTTGCTGGACAAGATCTACCGGTCGAAGTTTGGGAATTGGGCTATCGTTTAAGGTTTCCTGGCTCGACAGCGTCACGGCCGTTTCGCTTTCTGGAGACAACGTCAATCTTCTAGGATCAAAGCTCCAAGTTGCAGACCCTGAAACCCCATTTAGTCGATAATTGGCCGTAACATGCCAATTGCTTGGCTCGAGTTTCTTTGCAACCCATGAAATTGCGCTTGCGCCGCTCGTGATGAGCCTGCCTGAGATAATTTCGCCGAACTCAATTTGAGTTGAATCGTTGTATCTATCGCCGGCGATGGTTAGTCGAACACTCAGGGCAGAAGAAACAATGTGCTCGAGCTCTGCGATCACAGGTGCTGCAAACTTTTCAATAAAATCAAAACTTGCGCCGGAACGATCAATTAGATCTTGAATTGTGGCGCCGTTTCTTATTTCTTCTTGAATCTCTCTTGGGGTTATCGAAATCGAATCAAGTAAGGGAAAAGGTTCTTTCTTTACAGAAGAGCGAACACTTTCATCAATTAGAAGGCGATATTTTTGGCCATCCTGCGCCTCGAGAACCAGGTAATCTCCATCGGTCTCGAAAAGTCTAATGTCGTCCATTTGATGCCTCCTTCTGCAACAAAGTTTGCCACCAGAAATGAATAAAAAGCTTCTCATCAATAGGCGCGCCGCGGTCACTTTAGAAAAGATTTCTGCGTATACTCGGCGTTGCTGGTTTGCTATTGATTGATTTCTGTTGCACACTATGCACGTTCAGGGTCTACAACGAGAGGAAGCCACATGGCAACCGACTACGACGCACCAAGAAAGAACGACGACGATACCGAGTCGATCGAGGCTATTAAAGAGCGAATTCCAGACAAACTTTCTGGTGTTGTAGACGTAGACGAGGAACACGGCGAAGGATTTGCCATTCCAGATGTCGTTTCAGAGGACCTTGATGTTCTTGTGCTTCCACCTCAAGACGACGAGTTCACTTGCTCAGAATGCTTCATTGTTAAGCACCACTCGCTTCTTTCTGCCAAAAAAGGTAAGTACGGCAAAGTTTGTATTGAGTGTGAGGCTTAGCTTTTAGCTGACTCAACCGCAATCTTTATTGATTCAGGTGACCTACTTGAAAAAAGCCAATACGGCGTCGGATCATTTTTGTCAGAAATTTCAAGCTTTATTAGGCCTTTGACGGAGCCCTGAATTGCCAGGTGGGCCCTTGCATCTAATTTCGGCCCTCTTTCTGCGAAGGTTTGCCCTGCGGCAACTATCTCGAGCTTCCCGGTATTGGCAAGGTGGATTTCTGCTTTTGCAACCCTAAGGGTTGAGCTTGTCACGACAATTTCGGGTGATGCACGAAGCATGATTACCGTGACCACGGCAGTGACTAATACCCCCAGTGCTGAACCTATTGCCAGGTTTATTGGTGCAAATGTGAGCCAAAAACTAGGAAAAATCAGCAATAGAGGTAAAAAGCTGGTCCATCGGGGTAGTACACGCTCGCTATAGATAACCGGAGAGTTGGGGCGATTGCTCATTCTCTTAGATTACGCTCTAACCGTGAATAAGAATCTTCCTGTCCTAATAGTCGCCGAAGAGGCATTTATACCTAGCTACGCCCAGCCTGGCGATGCCGGTGCTGATCTGCGTTCTCGAGTGGCCGTTGTAGTTCCTGCTCTTAGCAGGCTTTTAGTTCCAACCGGTGTCTCAATAGCCCTTCCTGATGGTTACGTTGGCCTGGTTCACCCAAGGTCGGGGCTGGCTCATAAGCACGGCATCACAGTTTTGAATACACCAGGAACTATTGACGCCGGATACCGCGGTGAAATTGCTGTCAACCTTTACAACAGCTCTCAGACCGACTTTGCTGTGGATGTTGGTGATCGAATTGCTCAGCTCGTAATTCAAAAGGTAGAAAAGGCGCAGTTCATATCTGTTGACAAGCTTCCTGAAAGTGATCGCGGCGAAGGCGGCCACGGTTCGACTGGAAAGAAATAGTGACAGAGAACGCTTACGCTTCTGAAAAATCGGCACCTGCAGACAGGCGTTCCGCTGGCCCTTTCGACGTTTCTGAAGTTCAAGACGTAAAACCGTATGTAGATTTTGGTTCCATTCGAGTTGGTGCGCGAGAGCAATTGCAAATGAGATTAGAAGTTGAAGAGGCAACGCAGCGAATTGTGGCTGTGAGCATGGACTTCAACGGGTCGTCTCTCCAGTTGCAGGCTTTTGCTGCACCAAAAAACGAAGGCATCTGGCACGAAATTCGTTCTTCGATGCGCCAGAGCATTGCAGCTCAAGGTGGCGAAACTGAGGAGCGTGTTGGTTCTCTAGGCCCTGAACTAATCGCCAAAATACCGCTAAATGATGAAGCCGGCAATCGCACCGGTCACCGTCTGGCTAGATTCATTGGCGTTGACGGCCCTAAGTGGTTTTTGCGCGGGGTAATTGGGGGAGCAGCCCTAAATGACCCAAAGGCAGCAGCTGACATCGATGATCTTTTCAGATCCGTCGTTGTAGTCCGTGCTGACGTGCCACTTCCGCCAAAAGACCTTTTGCCGCTGACCATACCTGGCGGAACCGTTGCTCCACCAAGGAGCATTTAGATTCAATGACTCAAGACCAGCGCAAGGCCGCCGCAGCAAAACTTGGTTTGCACGACAGCAACGGCGAAATAAACATCACTAAACAGTCTTTACTTGGCGCCGTTGGCGGTTGGCTGGGAATCGTAGAGTCTGTTCTTCCTGCGCTTCTGTTTGTATCTGTCTTGGCTTCGACTAAAGACACAGTAGCGGCGGTAATCACCGCCGTTAGCACTAGTGCTTTCTTTCTGATGCTTCAGATAATAAGAAAAAAACCACTTACCCAAGCAATAGCTGGGGCGGTTGGCATAGCAATTTCAGCTTTCCTTCCATTGCGCGAAGGTGGCCAGCCTGAGGATTATTTCGTCCAAGGGTTTATCACCAACTCTGTTTATCTAGCGGTGCTTCTCTTTTCTGTTCTATTGCGGTGGCCGATTATTGGTGTTTTCATGGGATTTTTGCTTGGCGAGGGTTCAAGTTGGCGAGCAGACAAGGTCAAATCCAGAAGGTTTCAAGCTGCAACCTTTGTCTGGATTGTCCTATTTTCAGCCCGGCTAGTGATTCAGTTGCCCCTATATTTCGCACATGCCACGGAGGCGCTTGGAATTGCCAGAATCGCAATGGGGGTGCCACTTTACGCCCTTTGTATTTGGTTCACCTGGCTACTGGTGCGGGGTGTCCTAAATCCGCGTGGTTAGTGGTATTTTGGTAATGAAACCTCAAAGTAAGGAAAGACATAGATGTCTAAAGTGAACAGCTTCGGTTCTGCCGATCTTCTCAAAGTTGGTTCGAAAGAATATCGAATCTTCAAATTGACCTCGGTGGAGTCAAAGACTCTTCCTTACAGCCTCAAGGTTCTTCTTGAAAACCTTTTGCGAACCGAAGACGGTGCAAACATCACTGCCGACCACATCAATGCATTGGTCAATTGGGATCCAAGCGCAGAGCCTGATGTTGAAATTCAATTCACTCCTGCGCGCGTGATCATGCAGGACTTCACCGGAGTGCCTTGTGTCGTAGACCTGGCAACAATGCGTGAAGCCGTAGCCGAGCTCGGCGGTGACCCAAAAAGAATCAATCCGCTTGCACCGGCAGAGTTGGTAATTGACCACTCTGTTCAAATTGATGTTGCCGGATCAGCAGATGCCTTCGAGCGCAACGTTGAGTTCGAATACAACCGAAACGGTGAGCGCTACCAATTCTTGCGTTGGGGTCAAACCGCTTTTGACGACTTCAAAGTAGTTCCTCCTGGCACAGGAATTGTGCACCAGGTAAACATTGAATACCTTGCGCGTACAGTAATGGCTCGTGAAGTAAATGGGGAGCTTCAGGCTTATCCAGATAGCTGTGTTGGTACAGACTCGCACACAACAATGGTTAACGGTCTTGGCGTTCTTGGCTGGGGTGTTGGTGGAATCGAAGCAGAAGCGGCCATGCTGGGTCAGCCTGTTTCGATGCTAATTCCGAAGGTTGTTGGCTTCAAGCTGACCGGTCAGATTTCTACCGGTGTCACAGCAACAGACGTTGTGCTGACTATCACCGAGATTCTTAGAAAGCACGGCGTAGTAGGAAAGTTTGTTGAGTTCTACGGCGCCGGTGTAACTTCCGTGCCGCTAGCCAACCGCGCCACTATTGGAAACATGAGTCCTGAGTTTGGTTCAACAGCAGCCATGTTCCCAATCGACGACGTCACCTTGGATTACCTTCGCGTTACCGGTCGCTCTCAAGAACAAATTGATTTGGTAGAGGCATATGCAAAGGCTCAAGGGCTATGGCACGATCCGAGCATTGAGCCGCGATTCAGCGAATATCTTGAATTAGATCTTTCAACCGTAGTACCGTCTATTGCCGGCCCAAAGCGTCCTCAAGACCGAATCATTCTTAGCAAAGCGAAAGAATCGTTTGAATCAATTTTGCCGACCTATTCCACTCAGGCTTCAAAGCCAACTTCGGTAAAGGGCCAAGAATTTGCAATGGATAACGGTCACGTTGCAATTGCTTCAATCACATCATGTACCAACACCTCTAATCCTTCTGTGATGTTGGCTGCTGGTTTGGTTGCGCGAAAAGCTGTTGCTAAAGGTCTACAAGCCAAGCCTTGGGTAAAGACATCGCTTGCACCAGGTTCAAAGGTTGTAACTGAGTACTACAACAAGGCCGGTTTGACCAAAGACCTTGATGCTCTTGGTTTTAACTTGGTTGGCTATGGATGTGCGACCTGTATCGGAAACTCAGGCCCGCTTTCAGATGAAATTTCTCAGGCAATCAACGACAACGACCTGGCGGTGACCGCGGTCCTATCTGGAAACAGAAACTTCGAAGGCAGAATTAGCCCAGACGTGAAGATGAACTACTTGGCTTCGCCACCTTTGGTAATTGCGTACGCGCTTGCCGGCACCATGGACTTTGATTTCGAGAAAGATTCTCTTGGCATCGGCTCAGATGGAAACGAAGTTTTCCTGAAAGACATTTGGCCGAGTGCTGAAGAAGTTCAAAAGACGATCGACGAGTCAATCAATTCAGATATGTTCAAGACACAGTACGCCGGCGTATTTGAAGGTGACGATCGATGGAAGTCGCTTCCTACTCCAAAGGGTGCGGTGTTTGAGTGGGACCCTAAGTCAACCTACGTTCGCAAACCGCCATACTTCGACGGCATGAAGAAAACCCCAGATGCGGTAAAAGACATCAAGGCTGCGCGTGTTCTTGCAAAACTTGGCGACTCTGTCACAACTGATCACATCAGTCCTGCCGGTTCAATAAAGGTAGATTCACCTGCTGGCCAGTATCTAACAGAGCACGGCATATCACGAGTTGACTTCAACAGTTACGGTTCTAGGCGAGGCAACCACGAAGTAATGATTCGTGGAACGTTCGCTAACATTCGTTTGCGTAACCAGCTTCTAAATGATGTTGAGGGTGGCTATACCCGAGACTTCACAAAGATTGATGGCCCTCAGTCATTCATCTACGATGCTTCAAGCAACTACCAAGCCGAGGGAACTCCTTTGGTGATCCTGGGTGGAAAAGAATACGGTTCGGGTTCATCACGCGACTGGGCTGCAAAGGGCACCAGTCTGCTTGGTGTACGTGCGGTTATTACAGAAAGCTTCGAGAGAATTCACCGAAGCAACCTTATTGGAATGGGTGTGCTTCCGTTGCAGTTCCCTTCTGGCCAAAATGCAGAGTCTTTGGGGCTAGATGGCACCGAAGAATTCGAGATCACAGGTATCGAAGAGCTAAATAACGGCGTCACACCAAAAACCGTTCGGGTTGTTGCTAAGCCTTCTTCGCACTCTTCTGCTAATAAGTCTGTAGTGGAGTTTGATGCAGTTGTTCGCATTGATACTCCCGGCGAAGCTGATTACTACCGCAACGGTGGAATTCTTCAGTACGTGCTTCGAAGCCTCGTGGCTTAATCAAGGAATAGCTGCAACAGGCTTTGAGTTGGAACTGAAATGAGTATGCTCAGCGGCATTAAGGGTCCTAGAGACCTAGATTCGCTGAGCCCTCAACAGTTAGTGACCTTGTGTTCAGACATACGTAAAGACTTAGTTGCTGCAGTTGCTAAGACTGGTGGGCATCTGGGGCCTAACCTGGGCGTGGTAGAAACTACGGTGGCTATCCACCGTGTGTTTCATTCGCCTAAAGACTCCATTGTTTTCGACACCGGGCACCAGTCATATGTGCACAAAATGCTAACCGGGCGCAGCGACCTATCAACTCTTAGGCAAAAAGACGGCATCGCCGGTTATCCTCAGAGAGGCGAATCTGAACACGACATAGTCGAAAGCTCACATGCTTCATCTTCTCTTTCTTGGGCCGACGGAATCGCGAAGGCATATAAGCTCACTGGGCAAAATGATCGATACGTCGTTGCCGTAATTGGCGATGGCGCACTCACCGGGGGAATGGCCTGGGAGGCCCTCAATAACATTTCTGACGATAATGACAGGAAGCTGGTGATCGTTGTCAACGACAATGGCCGAAGCTATGCGCCCACTATTGGTGGTTTGGCAAGATACCTCAATGACGTTAGAACCGCAAAGAACTACCGCCGCCTTTATAAATTGAGTAAAAAAGTCTTCTATAAAATGGGGCTTCTGGGCAGGCTGTTTTATTCCGCAGCCAGAGGAGCAGGTAAGGGTCTGCTTTCTACTTTTGCTCCGCAGGGAATGTTTCCAAATCTAGACATTAAATACATCGGCCCTGTTGATGGTCATGATTTGGCCGCGATGGAGCAGGCATTGCGACAAGCTAGAAAGTACGCAAGTCCGGTTATTGTTCACGCCATCACCCAAAAGGGCCACGGGTTTAATCCCGCAATGCTTAACGAAGACGATCAATTCCATGCAGTCGGCAAAATTAACCCAAGTACAGGTGAGTCTTTAGAAGAGTCAAGCGCCGAAACCTGGACTGGGGCATTTGGGGATGAGCTAGTAAAAATAGCCTCAAACCGGCCAGAGATTGTTGGTATCACCGGTGCAATGCTTATTCCAGTTGGTCTAGACAAATTTGCCAAGACCTTTCCTGATCGAGTTTTTGACGTTGGAATCGCTGAACAACATGCAGTGACTTCTGCAGCCGGCATGGCGTTTGGTGGTTTGCATCCTGTAGTTGCCGTTTACGCAACCTTTATGAATCGCGCACTTGACCAGGTCCTCATGGATGTGGCTCTGCACAAGGCCGGAGTCACATTCGTGCTTGATCGTGCAGGCGTCACCGGCCCTGACGGCGCCAGCCATCATGGCATGTGGGACCTTTCGCTATTGCAAATCGTTCCTGGCATCCGCATTGCTGCGCCTCGCGACGCGCAGACGCTGCGAGAAGAACTTAACGAGGCAGTTGATGTTATTAACGCGCCAACGGTTCTTCGCTTTTCTAAGGGTTCAGTTGGTGACGAGATTAAGGCCATTAGACGGACTGCCGATGGGGTAGATGTACTTAGAGAGTCTGCAAGCAAGGACGTATTGATTCTTTGTGTCGGCTCCATGGCATCCGTAGGCCTTAGCGTTTGCGATTTGTTGGCCGCTCAGGGAATAGGCTCGACGGTAATAGACCCGCGCTGGGTTGTACCTGTATCGAAATCCGTAATTGATTTCTCTGCACAGCATCGCCTAGTGATCACCATCGAAGATGGCATCAAGGTAGGTGGCATTGGTACCAGAGTGCGTCAAGACATGCGTGCGGCTCAGGTGGATACTGCACTTACCGAGGTTGGTCTACCGGACGAGTTCTTGGAACACGCCACCCGAAATGAAATCATGGAACGCGTTGGACTTACGGCTCAATCTATTGCACGGGACATTGTTGCTCAGGTCGTTGGATCAAGAATTCCTCACGCGCGACCAATTGATCAACTAGACGAGGCTAAGCACCCTCAGTCATAGTTTTTCTTCAACCTCAACGACGGGCTGGGGATTGTTGAATCCCGCTACCAAAGCAGCTGCACATAGCTCTACCTGCCAAGCTCTAGCACCCAAGTTGGTAAGAAATTCAGAAACCGAATTAGTGGTTATTTCTGTAGGAGGTTCGAAGCAAAGTTGCCTTAGGAAATCTGGGGTCAGTAAGTTCTCAACGGGAAGCAAGTGTTTTGTTGAAAGTTCTGCCATCACAGGTTTGGCAATTTTAAGTCTGGCTTCAGCTTCTGGAAAACGATTTGCCCAGGTGCGGTGATTTGGGGTTCCTAAATGCGGCAATCTTGTAGGCGGCAGATCTCTAGTATTTAAGCCTTCGCTCAGGGCTGCCCACCAGGTGTCTAGGTATGATCTTGAGGCCCTACCTGAGAAAGTTTTTGATGCAGCAAGTTCGGGCCTTGATTTCACTGGATTTGCGGCTAGGCCTACTATTGAGCTGTCTGGAATTAGACGACCAGGGGAGACATCCAGTTTCTCAGCAAGGGATTCTCTTGCTTTCCACAGTTCTCGTGCAATAGCAAGTGACCTAGCATCCTTTACTTCATGCATTCCCGTCATTCCGCGCCAGCGATCAATCTTTGGTTCTTTAGGTTGCATGCTTGCAACATTTGCAAACTCCTGTGCAGCCCAAGCAGTTTTACCTTGCTCTTCCAATGAATTGGCAACGCCCGCTCGCAATTCAATCAGAACGTCTACATCCAGCGCTGCATAGTTCAACCAGTCTGCGTGTAAGGGCCTGATACTCCAATCAACGGCAGAATGCTCTTTGGCTAGTTTTACTTTGAGAAAATGTTCAGTAACTGCTCCAAGTCCAACTCTTGGAAGGCCAGCAATTCTTGATCCGAGTTCTGTGTCAAAAAGACTTGTCGGGATAATTCCTAGCTCGCGAAGGCATGGTAAGTCCTGGCTTGCGGCATGCAAAATCCACTCATCAGTAGCTAGAAGCAGCGCTAGTTCTTTGAAAGAATCATCGCCAAAAGAATCTTTGATTGAAATTGGATCGATTAGATAAATTGGTGAATTCTGTCGATGGACCTGAATCAGGTAAGCACGTTGACTGTACTTGAAACCAGATGCCCGCTCCGCATCTAAGGCAAAAGGACCTTCGCATTTAGAAAGTCTTTCGACCGCTTGATCTAATTGAGTCTTGGTCTCAACAAGAGTCACGTTTGAAACCCTTGGCTTTTTTAGAAGGGGCAGTTCCGGTGTTTCGTCTTGGGTCATCGAGAAATGCCAAGGCTGGTAACTCCCGAAGGCAAATTTGGGAATCCAGACATAATACAAACAAGATCTTGCCAAGCCTCTAGGTGAGCAGCCGCATTTGTGCTAATTGGTGACCAGGAAGCCCTGATCTCCAGTTCAGCGTGATCGCTCTGGTTGCTTAGAGCCCCGTATCCAGATGAAATGATTCTTGTGGCAGTTCCGGCCTCGGCAATGAAGTCGGCGTGTCTGTTCTGAAGCGCCTCGGTAAGCCAAGCCCAGGCTACGTCTGAAATTAATTCATCAGCGCCGATGTTTGTTTCAAGAGGAGATTTAGCAAAGGTTATAACTCTGAATCTGGAGTGCCAAGGCTCAGGCTCGTCTTGATCCCATAGGAGCACAAAACGGCCAGTGCCTAGGTCTGAGGCAACATCAGTGGCGCTTGCGTCTACGTTAGCCGAGAACGCTACTTCAAATTTGGCAAGCTTTCCCGGTGCAGCAATCTGTTCGATTATTAGCTCATCGCGCACTGAAGAATTGCGAAGAGACTCCATGGCCAGCAGAAACTCAGCCGGAGCGCCTTCAGGTACTTCAAACTCAATCATTTGAATAAGGCTAAAGGTTTTGCGGTTTACTGCTTGGTTGCCACGCCGTTTTAGGCTGTGACGCTCCACCTAGTGACCCTATTTGGTCCAATAACAGCATCATCTAGCAACGTCACGCCTTTAAGAGCAGGGTTTAGATCTAATAGAAGCTGTTTCGGGTTTACAGTGCCCTGGCTTTCAGCATTGGCAATATTCAAAATGACTGATATGGGCCCAACTTGAGTGCTCAACAAGTGCAGAAGCGATGGGCCACCCTCGAATAGAAACCTGGAATAACCTTGCTCAATCAGTTGGCTATTTAGTTCCGAGAAAAGCGCATCCTGTGTGGGCTGAAAAACTTGATTCTCGTATGTTCCTGAATTTACAAAGAGCGGCAATTCTGCCAACGACTCTGGTTTTCTTGAAATCACCGTGATTGGAGCAAACCTCGAGGGGCGATAGTTTTCGGCCCTGGCTGTAGCGCCTGTTGTGACAATTACATCTGCCTTTTCACGCAGGCTCATTAGCAGACTCAGATCCCCGCTATTTCCAAGTTTTGCTGATGAACCGTTGTCATCCATATGACGACCATTTGAATCAACAACGTAAGTTGCCAACCAGCCGTTCCAATTTGGTAAAAGTTCCGCATACGCGTTGAATTCTTGACCTGGGTCAACAGCGACGTACCTCAAGTTAGCGCTTTTCAGCAACCTGTCTTTTTATTCGGGCAAGCATGCCACGCATTCCACGCATTCTTAACGGTGATACGGCTTCACTCAATCCGATACGAGACGGAAAGTCATCGTCAATAGCCAAAGCCTTTTCAACTGGAAGGCCGTCAATTACCGCATGCAAAATACTTGCGAAGCCGCGAGTAGTTGGTGCCTCTTCTGGGGCCGTGAAAAACAAGTGAACAATTTCGTCTGAAATTTCAACAAAAAGATAAATAGGGGATTGGCATTCCTCAACGCGCTCTAGTAAATCTGGGTGGTCTGAGTATCGAGCCGGCAAGCTTGGTAGATTTTCGCTAAATTCCAAGAGCAGGTTCAAACGGTCTTTAACGGCTAGAGATTGAAAATCTTCGACTAAAGACTCAACCGTTTCAGTTGCCATTAACGTCTTGCCGCCGGCGCCGTGCCTGGCTCGATGCCTTTGACAATTGGCACACCAACGAGGCTGCCCCATTCGGTCCATGAGCCGTCGTAATTTCTAACATTTTCAAAACCGAGTAGATAGTTCAAAACAAACCAGGTATGACTTGAGCGTTCACCAATTCGGCAGTAAGCGATAACGTTATCGCCTTTTTTAAGGCCCGCACCGTCCAGGTAAATTTCTTCGAGTTCCTTGCGAGACTTGAACACTCCGTTTTCACCCGCAGCCTTTGCCCAAGGAACCGACGCGGCGCTAGGGATATGCCCGCCTCTCAGCGCACCTTCCTCTGGGTAGGCAGGCATGTGTGTTCGTTCACCTGTGTACTCCTCTGTAGATCTGACATCGATTAGAGGATTACCAAAGTGGGCTAGAACGTCGTCGCGGAAGGCTCTCAGGGTTGAGTCATCTCTTGTTGGCAACGGGTAATCTGTGATTTCTCGGTGCTGCACGTCTTTAACCAGTTCTCGGCCTTCGGCGATCCATTTGTCTCTACCGCCATCTAATAGCCGAACATCTTTATGGCCAAACAGTTTGAATACCCACAAGGCGTAAGAGGCCCACCAGTTTGATTTATCACCATAAATGATTACTGTGTCTTCGGCTGAGATGCCCTTTGCATCCATAAGTGCTTTGAAAGCTTCATTTGAAACATAGTCTCGAGTTATTGGATCGTTTAGGTCTGTGTGCCAATCGATCTTCACAGCTCCAGGAATGTGCCCAATTTCATAAAGCAAGACGTCTTCGTCAGACTCAACAATTACCAATCCATCTCTGTCTAAATTGGCTACCAACCATTCGGTGGATACCAAAACGCCTTGAGTGGCATATTCTTCGAATTTCTTGTTGGTGTCGAACTCTACTGGCATGTTTTAGCGATTCCTTCTTAGTTTGAAGCCGTCATCAACTAGGTTAACTGAAGAAGGCGATACATCCAACGGCTAGGTAATAATTGGCAATTCAAAGGTCTAAATACGGCACATTGGTTGCGCTGCACCCTCAAGCCACCGTTTCCCAATTGCTAGCAGAATTGGTCCCCCCAAGGGAGTTTGAGGCGGCCACCTTCTCAAACTACGTTCCGCACAGCGAATACCCTAGCCAGACCCAGGTGCAGGAAGCTGCCCAAATGTTTGCTAGGGGAAAGGTGGCCAAGAAATTATTTGGTAAATCTGCGACACTTCCCCCTGGTATTTACCTTGATGGTGGCTTTGGAGTTGGTAAGACTCACCTTCTTGCAGCGGTCTGGCATGAGTTCAAGGGCCGCAAGGCTTTCGGTAGCTTTATTTCATACACCAGCCTAATTGGCGCACTGGGGTTCTCTGAAGCTGTGCAAGCCCTGGCCAAATTTGAACTCATTTGCATCGATGAGTTTGAGCTGGATGATCCGGGCGACACCATGATGATGTCGAGGCTGCTGAATGAACTCACCTCCAAGGGAGTTAGGTTTGCTGCAACCAGCAACACCCCGCCCAACGCTTTGGGTGAGGGGCGCTTCGCAGCATCAGATTTCACACGTGAGATTCATGGAATTGCTAACCAATTCGAAATGCTTCGCATTGATGGCGAAGATCACAGACATCGCCCTCTCTCGGTGGTCTCTTCGTCGCTTACGCTAAAGGATTTAGAGCTCTGGTTGGACGATTTTGAATCGGTCAGCACCGCTGTTGACGAATTCGATGAACTACTAAGGCACCTTTCTTCTATTCACCCATCTAGGTATGGAAGGTTGCTTCAGGGGGTGAAGTCGCTTGCGCTTATGAATTGCCACGTGATGCAAAATCAAGTTGATGCCTTGCGTTTTGTTGCATTCGTAGACCGCGCCTACGAAGCACAACTAAAAATACGGGGTTCCGGGCAACCACTTACAGAGTTATTTTCAACTGAATACCTTTCAGGTGGCTACAGAAAGAAGTACTTAAGGGCTGTCTCGCGCCTCGGCGCGATGTCTGAATAACAAGACCTTTTACAAACACGAAACATTTCCGGTCTAGACACGAAACCTTTCAACGCCAAACTCTCTATTAGTGGCCAGGCCTTTCTGGCTTCAATTTGTTTTCTTAGAGAGAGGTAAACAAGTGGATCAGGGAAATACCGCTTTTGTGCTCATTTCAGCAGCACTCGTTCTACTTATGACGCCAGGTTTGGCATTCTTCTATGGAGGAATGGTTAAAGCCAAGAGCGTTGTCAGCATGATGATGCTTAGTTTTGGATCACTGGGGCTAATAGCAGTCCTTTGGGTTCTATATGGTTATGCAATTTCATTCTCAAATGGTGGCACAGACACATTTATTGGAATCGACGGCTGGTTCGGCATCGACACATCTTTCTTGGGCTTGACAGCTCAGGTAGCTGATGCCGCTGCTCCGGCTGGTGCCTATCCGACAATGGCTTTTGTAGCCTTCCAAGCAACCTTTGCAATCATTACCGTGGCTCTAATTTCTGGTGCCATCGCGGACCGAGCAAAGTTTGGTGCATGGATGGTATTCGCTGGAGTTTGGGCCACTTTGGTTTACTTCCCAGTTGCTAACTGGGTATTTAACTTCACTCTTGCAGACGGCAAAGTAGTTGATGGTGGTTGGATCGTTTACGGTCTCGGTGTCATTGACTTCGCTGGTGGAACGGCCGTTCACATCAATGCTGGTGCTGCCGGCCTTGCCTTGGCAATTGTGCTTGGTAAGCGCTTCGGCTTCAGCAAGGGAATCACTCAGCCGCACAACGTTCCTCTAACTCTTCTTGGTGTGGCCCTTCTTTGGTTCGGTTGGTTCGGCTTCAACGCTGGCTCTGAGCTAGCTGCTGATGGCATCGCGTCAATCGCTTTCATCAACACCCTTGCCGCTCCAGCTGCAGCCATGCTTGGTTGGATCTTGGTCGAAAAAATGAAGCACGGCAAAGCAACTTCTATTGGTGCTGGCTCGGGTGCAATCGCCGGTTTGGTTGCAATTACACCCGCTTGTGCATCGCTTGACCCGGTTTATGCAATCCTTCTAGGTCTTGTCGCTGGTGCGCTTTGTGCTCTAGCAGTCGACCTAAAGTTCACCTTTGGTTTCGATGACTCTCTAGACGTTGTTGGAATCCACCTTGTGGGTGGAATCGTTGGAACGCTTTGGATTGGTATCTTTGGAAATGGCGTTGGCGCAGCATTCGGAAACGGATGGGGTCAGTTCGGAGCCCAGGCTCTGGGTGCCGGTGCAGTTTTGGTTTACAGCTTCGTCATGGCATTGATTATTGGATTCGTTATCGAAAAGACAATCGGATTCCGAGTCAAGGCTCAGGATGAGATCGCAGGCATTGACACCGTTGTTCACGGTGAAGAGGCTTATGCGTTTGGTGCAGACCGCGGCTAAACAATAGGTATAGCCAACTGGAGGAGCTCGCAAGGGCTCCTCCTTTTGGCGCGTTCGAAAGAAAGATAGAAATGGCACATCAAAACACCACTATGTTTTTGATTATTTGCTCGGCGATGGTTCTTTTCATGACGCCTGGTCTAGCGTTCTTCTACGGCGGTCTAGTGCGTGCTTCAAGCGTTGTCAGCATGATGATGATGAGTTTTGGTTCACTTGCACTTATTGGTGTTATGTGGGTGGTCTTTGGATACGCAATGTCATTTGGGGCGGCAGGGTCCGGAAATTTTATTGGAGTAGACGGTGTCTTTGGAATTGACATAAACAAAATCTTCTTAGCCGATGTTATAGCTCAGGCGAAAGAAGGCGACGGCTTGGGGTTAGCGTTCGCAGGATTTCAAGGCACCTTCGCCATCATCACTGTTGCATTGATCTCTGGTGCTATCGCCGACCGAGCAAAGTTCGGCTCTTGGATGCTCTTTGGAGCGCTTTGGGCGATTGTGGTTTACTTTCCCGTTGCCGGCTGGATCTTCAATTTCTCGGTTAAAGACGGCAAAGTAATTGATGGCGGCTGGTTGGTATACAACATTGGTGTTATGGACTTTGCCGGTGGTACCGTCGTTGAAATTGCTTCAGGCGCTTCTGCATTGGCACTAGCGCTGGTAGTTGGTAAGCGGTTTGGCTTCACCAAGGGCATGCATGCGCCACACAACGTACCACTTACACTCATCGGCGCCGCGATTCTTTGGTTTGGTTGGTTTGGTTTCAACGCTGGCTCACAGTTGGCCGCCGACGGAATCGCAGCCCTAGCATTCATTAATACCTTGGCTGCTCCAGTTGGCGCAATGTTGAGTTGGATTGCATACGAGCAAATTGTCCACAAAAAACCTACTTCGATTGGTGCGGCATCTGGTGCAGTTGCAGGTCTCGTTGCCATCACACCGTCTTGCGCATATCTAGATCCAATTTTTGCGCTTTTGCTAGGCCTAATCGTTGGTGTCGTTTGTGCACTTGCAGTTGAGCTTAAGTATTTGCTTGGTTTCGACGACTCATTAGACGTAGTTGGAATTCATCTTGTAGGTGGCTTGGTTGGCACTCTCTACATAGGGCTTTTTGGCAAGGGTGTTGGTCTATTTTTTGGTTACGGTTTTGACCAGCTAGGCAAGCAGGCAATTGGGGCCGCTGTGGTCTTGATTTTTGCCTTCACAGCGTCTTATCTTCTTGGGCTCGCGATACAGAAAACTATAGGTTTTCGAGTAACCAGCACCGATGAAATAGCAGGTGTCGACAATGTGTTGCATGGTGAAGCCGCGTACTCAGAGGCAGACCCCAGATGGTCTTGGAAGGGATAAGCGCCTGCGCAGAAGTTTGCGATGCAAAGAATTTTCGGTTAGAGTAGCCAAGTCTTGGAAACAAGACATGCGGATGTGGCTCAGTTGGTAGAGCACAACCTTGCCAAGGTTGGGGTCGCGAGTTCGAATCTCGTCATCCGCTCGCAGTAGGGCGTGAGCCTCGCAAAAGCATGGTGGAGTGGCTGAGCGGCCCAAAGCAACAGCCTGCAAAGCTGTAAACCCACGGGTTCAAATCCCGTCTCCACCTCGAAAAAAGCTCTGGGTTCGCGAATCTAGATCTAGCAACGGTCGATTGGCGCAGCGGTAGCGCACTTCCTTGACATGGAAGGGGTCACTGGTTCGATCCCAGTATCGACCACCACAGTTTCTAAAGTTTCAAAGTTGCAGCGGTAGCCGCTAGTGAAGCAGCAGCCTTTTTAGGGTCATCAGACAATTTCGTTCCAAAACTTGGAATCATTTTTATAATTTCAGTTTTCCAGGTTAAGAATTCTTTTGCGAAACTTCGCTCAATGACCTGAAGCATCACGTGAACTGCTGTTGATGCACCCGGCGATGCTCCTAAGAGACCAGAGATACTTCCGTCCCGTGATGTTATTACCTCGGTACCGAACTGGAGCACTCCACCTTTGACTGAGTCCTTCTTAATCACTTGCGCGCGTTGGCCAGCGTTTAGTAGTTGCCAATCTTCGGCCTTAGCGCTGGGCATAAATTCTTTAAGTGACTCAAACTTTCGCGCTTTAGTTTTGAGCAATTCGCCAATCAAGTATTGAACTAAAGAAACGTTAGTTAAGGCAACCGATAGGTAGGGAACAAGATTGGCTGGCCTTAGAGAAGCCGGTAGATCAAAAATGCTTCCATTTTTCAAGAATTTTGGATTTGCAGTTGCATAGGGCCCGAACAGCAAGGATGCTTTACCGTTCACAACACGTGTATCTAGATGAGGAACAGACATAGGGGGTGCGCCAACAGAAGCTTGACTATAAACCTTTGCCTTGTGCTGTGAAACTAACTTTGGATTGTCAGTTCTAAGCCACTGTCCGCCAACCGGAAAAGTCCCGTAGCCCTTTGCTTCAGCAATTCCAGATTTCTGCAGAAGTTTCAGGGCCCAGCCACCAGCTCCAACAAAAACAAACTTTGCACTTAGGTACTCAGTGTTTGAAGTTGATGTGTTCCTAACCTTTAGGTTCCAGCTGCCATCGTGGTTACGATTCACATCTTTTATCTCACTGTTCGTGTTTACAGTGACGCCATTCTTTCTAAGGTAATCAAACATTTGCACAGTGATTGCACCAAAATCAACATCTGTACCGCTTTCGATTCTGGTTGCGGCAATCGGTTCGTCGCCAATACGGCCCTTTATCAAAAGCGGTGCCCACTCGGCAATCTTGCGAGGGTCTTCGGAGTACTCCATGCCTGCAAAAAGAGGCTGACTGCTTAGGCTCTCAAAGCGACGCCTTAGGTAGTCAACGTCTTTTGCGCCTTTAACAAATGTCATGTGTGGGGTGGCATTGATAAACGAAGATGGTTCGCTCAGGACACCAATTTCAACTAGATGAGACCAGAACTGGCGCGAGAGCTGGAACTGTTCGTTGATTGCCACTGCCTTTGCTGGGTTGGGCAAACTTCCATCTTTGCTGTCTGGCATGTAGTTGAGCTCGCATAGCGCGGCATGCCCGGTGCCCGCGTTATTCCAAGGGTTGCTACTTTCCAGGGCGGCACCATCTAGGCGTTCAAAAACCGCAATGTTTAATTCCGGATTGAGCAGCTTAAGAAATGTACCAAGGGTGGCGCTCATGATGCCGCCACCAATTAGAGCAATGTCAATGTTCGTCTTCGAATTCACATGACCAGCATAACTTGGCTGCAACCTAGATAGCGGTTCCAACCATTTGGCCAATTGCGTATGTGACGCCCATTGTAAGCAGGCTCACGGCTACGTTTCTGAGAATTGCGGCGCCCGATTTTGCCCCACCAATTTTGGCTCCTACGTATCCAGTTACAGCCAATGATGCAACGACGGCAGCAACGGTAACTTGAATTCGGTAATCAACCCATGGGCCGGTTACCGCAAGTAGGGGAAGTAGTGAACCACCGGCGAAAGCTATGAAAGAGGCCAATGCCGCTTGCCCAGGGCTCGCGTGTTTTTCACTATCAATGCCCAGTTCTGCTTCAGCGTGTGCTTTTAGCGCATCCTTTGCCGTGAGTTCTTTTGCAACTTTTGTGGCTAGTTCAAGCGACATGCCTTTTTGTTCGTAGAACCAGGCGAGTTCACGAAGTTCGCCCTCTGGATCTTCAGAAAGTTCCCGACGCTCCTTCTCAATGGCGGCCTTTTCGCTGTCTTTTTGAGCACTAACTGATGTGTACTCGCCGCCAGCCATTGAAATAGAACCCGCTACCAATCCAGCCACTCCGGCAATCAGAATTGCGCCTGAATCGGTTGTGGCTCCAGCCACGCCCATTACCAAACCGGCTGTGGAAACGATTCCGTCATTAGCCCCAAGAACACCTGCCCTCAGCCAATTAAGTTTGGCGGCCATGACGCTGCGTTGAAACTCTTGATTAGCCATGACGGCCTCATCGAGCTTCACAATCTTTGGTTTGGTCATATTTGAGAAAAATAGCACAAACAACCGATAAGACAGTCAGGCTCGCAGGTCTCTCGCGGATAGTATTAGAGCAATATTCCAATCAAATTGAGGTTTTTGTGTCTTCTCTGAACGTAGTCGTAGATGGCTCTGCCATGGCTGTTGAAATCGGTGCTGATGGTTTTAGGCTATTCACCGACCGCGCAATAGTCGCGATGCGGGTTAATGGCGAACTTAAAGACTTGGCCCACAAGCTTGCAGCAGATGACAATGTCGAAGGCGTTCTTATTTCAAGCGAGGACGGCCTAAATATTTTGCGTCACTCAACCGCACACGTTTTAGCTCAGGCTGTGCAAAGCATCAACCCCGAGGCCAAACTAGGTATAGGCCCACCAATCAAAGATGGTTTCTATTACGACTTTGATGTGGAGAAATCATTTACTCCAGAAGACCTAAAGAGCCTTGAAAAGGCAATGCAGAAAATCGTTCAATCAGGTCAACGCTTCATTCGAAGGGTAACGACCGATGGCGATGCTCGTGTTGAGTTATCAGGTGAGCCTTATAAGTTGGAATTGATTGGCCTCAAGGGCTCAGACCTTGGTGAGGGCGGCGCAGAAGTTGGTGCCGGTGATCTGACTATTTATGACAACGTAGATCCACAATCGGGTGAAACCGTGTGGCGCGATTTATGCCGGGGCCCACACCTGCCCAACACAAGAATGATTGGTAGCGGTTTTGCTCTGACCCGCGTGGCTTCTGCTTACTGGCGTGGAAACGAAAATAACAAGCAGCTCCAGCGCGTTTATGGAACAGCATGGCCGACTAAAGACGAACTGCGCGCGCACCAAGATCGCTTAGAAGAGGCAGCAAAGCGAGATCACAGGCGCCTTGGCGTTGATCTAGACCTTTTTTCTTTTCCTGAAGAGATAGGCTCAGGCCTCGCTGTGTTCCATCCAAAGGGTGGCATCATGCGCAAGGTGATGGAAGATTACTCCCGAAAGCGACACGAAGAATCGGGCTATGACTTTGTTTACTCTCCGCATATTTCCAAGAGCAATCTCTTTGAAATTTCTGGGCACCTGCAAACCTACGCCGATGGCATGTTTCCGCCGATTCGTATGGACGAAGAGTTAGATGAACATGGCAACGTTAAGAAAGTTGGCCAGGATTACTATCTGAAACCAATGAACTGCCCTTTTCACATCCTTATTTATCGAAGCCAGCCACGTTCATATCGTGATCTTCCTCTCAGAATGTTTGAGTTTGGAACTGTCTACCGAAATGAAAAGAGCGGCGTACTTCATGGACTAACAAGAGTTCGTGGATTAACCCAAGACGATGCTCACCTTTTTGTAACTCAAGAGAACATGAAGCAGGAGCTCACAGATGTTCTTCAATTTGTTCTCAACCTGCTCAAAGATTACGGACTAAACGATTTCTATCTTGAGTTATCTACCAAAGAAGATGGAAACCCAAAGTTTGTCGGCAGCGATGAGATCTGGCAAACAGCAACCCAAACCTTGGAGCAGGTTGCTTTTGATTCAGGCCTAGAGCTAGTTCCGGACCCAGGCGGGGCAGCTTTCTACGGTCCAAAGATTTCCGTACAAGCCAGAGATGCTATTGGTCGCACCTGGCAAATGTCTACAATCCAGCTGGATTTCAATCTGCCGGAACGCTTTGACCTTGAGTACACAACCCAAGATGGAACCAAGCAGCGCCCAGTTATGATTCACCGCGCACTCTTTGGCTCGGTCGAAAGATTCTTTGGAGTTCTAACTGAGCACTATGCCGGACATTTTCCACCTTGGCTTGCGCCTGTGCAGGTCGTTGCGGTGCCAATTGCCGAAGCATTTTCTGATTACCTTCATGGCGTGGTCGCTGAACTTCGAAAGAGCGGTGTGCGCGCGCAGGTTGATGACTCGGATGATCGCATGCAAAAGAAGATTCGCAATCACACGATGGCGAAGGTTCCGTTCATGATTATCGCTGGAGAGAACGATCAAGCTGCCGGAGCTGTGTCATTTAGGTTCCGAGACGGATCTCAAGAGAACGGCATTCCAGTGTCTGAGGCTATTCGCCGAATCCTAGAAGCCATCGAAACAAAGATTCAGGTTTAGCGGATGGTTGGTGAATCGGTTCAATCATCTTCAGAGTTGCCAGGAGTGCCTAACGCGTTTCAGCATCTTTGGACTCCACACCGATTGGTATACATTCAGCACGGGCAGCAACCCGCAGATGAGGATTGCCCATTTTGTCTAGCAGTAGATAAGCCAGACGAAGAGGCTCTTATTGTGCACCGAGGTGAATATGCTTACGTGCTGCTGAATCTGTTTCCTTACAACTCTGGCCACATGCTGATTTGCCCCTATCGCCACATTGCCACCTACGACCAAGCCTCACCTGATGAAGTTGCTGAAATCGGCGCCTTGACGCAGCAGGCGATGAGGGTCCTTAAGGCCGTATCCGGTTCGCACGGATTCAACATAGGTATGAATCAGGGCGAGGTAGCCGGGGCTGGGATCGCTGGCCACCTTCATCAGCACATTGTGCCTCGCTGGAAAAACGATGCCAATTTTTTCCCAATAATTGCTGAGACCAAAGCGTTGCCAAGATTGCTGGGTGAGGTTCGCCAAGACATTGCTGCCGCTTGGGAATCTGTTTCAAAAAGTTAAGTTCGCGCATCTGGCTGGGCGTAGACTTGCTACATGAGCGATTCTCAGACTTCTAAATCAACACCCCTTGTAAAACGCGGCCTTGCCGAGATGATGAAGGGCGGCGTCATCATGGACGTCGTAACTCCAGAACAGGCAAAGATTGCCGAAGACGCCGGAGCCGTTGCGGTTATGGCCCTTGAGCGTGTGCCTGCCGACATTCGTGCCCAGGGCGGCGTGTCAAGAATGTCAGATCCTGACATGATCGACGGAATCATAAGTGCCGTCTCAATTCCAGTTATGGCAAAAGCTCGCATTGGTCACTTTGTTGAAGCTCAAATTCTGCAGGCCCTCAAAGTTGACTACATAGATGAGTCTGAAGTGCTTAGTCCGGCTGACTATGTGAACCACATCGATAAGTGGAAGTTTGATGTTCCATTTGTTTGTGGTGCAACAAATCTTGGAGAGGCACTTCGCCGCATCACTGAGGGTGCTGCGATGATTCGTTCCAAGGGCGAAGCCGGAACCGGTGACGTATCAGAGGCTATGAAGCACATTCGCACAATATCTGGCGAGATTCGCGCACTAGCCGCGAAGCCTCACGATGAGCTTTACGTTGCAGCCAAAGAACTGCAGGCCCCATATGAGCTAGTGCTTGAAGTAGCAAAGACAGGCAAGCTGCCTGTTGTGATGTTTGTTGCGGGTGGGGTAGCTACACCGGCCGATGCTGCATTGATGATGCAGTTGGGTGCCGACGGTGTTTTTGTTGGTTCAGGAATTTTCAAGTCAGGCAATCCAGCTGAACGAGCCAAGGCAATTGTTAAGGCAACAACCTTCTACAACGACCCAGACGTTTTGGCTCAGGTCAGTCGTGGTCTTGGCGAAGCTATGGTTGGAATTAATGTCACAGACCTTCCTGCTCCTCATCGTTTGGCCGAACGCGGCTGGTAGTAAATGCCAATTGGCGTTTTAGCTCTGCAGGGCGATTTCCGAGAGCATATTCAGGCTCTTTCGCAATGCGGAGAAGAGGCTTTTGAGGTTAGAACACTTGCTGACCTAAATCGCTGCGACGGTTTGATAATTCCGGGAGGCGAGTCAACTGTGATGCAGAAACTTGCTACGAATTATGATCTTTTTGAACCCATCCAAGAGAAGATTGGCAACGGGTTCCCTGTCTTCGGAACCTGCGCCGGTCTAATAATGCTGGCTAACAGAATATTGGACGGGGTAGAAGGTCAAAAAGGATTTGGCGGTTTAGACATTTCTGTTCGCAGAAATGCTTTTGGTAATCAATTGGATTCATTTGAAACCGATTTAGCATTCACAGGTATAGCTGGACCAAAAATCCACGCCGCATTTATACGCGCACCGATAGTTGAGGCTGTTGGGGAGGGCGTTCAAATTCTTTCAACGCTTGATGATGGGCGCATAGTCGCAGTCAAGTCAGGAAACCTACTTGGCATCTCTTTTCATCCTGAGGTAACCGGTGAGAGGCGAATCCATCAATTTTTTCTAGACATAGTGTCAACGTCAAAAAACCAGATCTGAACGGTTTTCGACACTTCATCACTTATAAATCTAGGTAATCTAGAGATAAACCTAATCAGATGAAATATCAGGAGCACTATGTCTGGCCACTCCAAATGGGCAACTACCAAGCACAAGAAAGCTGTGATTGACGGCCGTCGTGCGAAATTATTTGCCAAGTTAATTAAAAACATTGAAGTGGCAGCGAGGATCGGTGGTCCTGATATTGATGGAAACCCAACACTCTACGATGCCATCCAAAAAGGCCGCAAGAGTTCTTTGCCCAACGACAACATCGAGAGGGCTGTTAAACGTGGCTCTGGAGTGGGCGCTGATGCCGTTGAGTACCAGAACATTTTGTATGAAGGCTATGGGCCAAATGGTGTTGCGATTCTCATTGAATGTTTGACCGATAACAAAAATAGGGCAGCAGCCGAAGTGAGACTTGCTGTGTCGCGCAACGGTGGCTCAATGGCTGACCCTGGGAGTGTTTCGTATCAGTTTGCAAGAAAAGGCGTCATCGTTGTTGCCAAGGCAGCAGGCACAACAGAGGATTCTATTCTTGAAGCCGTGCTTGAAGTAGGCGTTGAAGATGTTGAGAGTCGCGAAGAGCAGTTTGTTATTACCACTGATCCAAGTGACATGGTTGCGGTGCGTACTGCGCTTCAGGCTGCCGGCATTGACTACGAAAGTGCCGATGTTGAGTTTGTGTCTTCTATGCCCCTACAGGTAGACGCTGATACAGCTAGAAAGTCAATCGCTCTCATTGACGCGCTAGAGGATTCCGATGACGTGCAGAACGTTTATTCAAACCTAGACATCACTGCTGAGGTCTTGGCCGAATTAGAAAACGACTAAAAATTGTCTACTCGCGTTCTAGGTGTTGACCCAGGTCTAACCAGATGCGGTGTTGGGGTTATCGAAATCGGCACTTCGCGCAAGGTGAAGATGATTTCTGTGGACACATACAGAACTGATGCCAGCATGGAATTGGCTGCGCGAATTGGAACAATTGGAAACCAAGTAGAAAGCTTGATTCAGTTGACAAGGCCTCAGGCAATCGCAATTGAGCGTGTTTTTTCGCAACAAAATCTCCGAAGCGTTATGGGTGTTGCGCAGATTAGTGGCGTAGTCATGATGCTCGCCCACAAATACAACATCCCCGTTTATCTGCACACTCCAAGTGAGGTAAAGGCCGCGGTAACCGGTTCAGGTCGTGCAAATAAGGCTCAGGTTGGAAACATGGTTGCCAGAATCCTTGGGCTTGATGAAGTTCCAAAACCGGCTGACGCCGCAGACAGTTTGGCTATCGCAATTTGCCATGCCTGGAAAAGCGCTGGCGGCTTACTTCCAGAATCGGCGGCGATGACTCCGGCACAAAAGGCATGGCAGGCTGCTGAGCAAGCTGCCACTGCGTCGAAGCGTCGCTAAAGCTCTACAAGTAGTTAGTCTTGACACGTGATTGCATCTTTAAACGGAACAGTAGTTGCCATTGAAACTGGCAACGCGGTAGTTGATGTTTCAGGAGTCGGTTATTTAGTTCAGGTAACTGCAACAACTTCAAGATCATTGAATCTAGGTGAATCCGTCACGCTCTTTACCTCGCTTGTTGTTCGCGATGATGGTTTCACACTTTTTGGCTTTCGTAGCCCCAGCGAGCAGAAAGTTTTTGACCTACTTAGATCAGTCACAGGTGTGGGGCCAAAATCGGCCTTGGCAATTCTTGGAGACCTTTCTGTAGATCAAATTAGTGACGCCGTTTCTAGCGAGAATGATTCAGTTTTTAGAGCTGTGCAAGGCGTTGGGCCTAAAACAGCAAAGCTCTTAATCCTCACGCTTTCGGGCAAGCTAGTTTCTAGTGGTGGCAATTCGGCAAGTTCTAGCGCCCCAGATCTTTCGGCTGTTGTTTCTGCACTGACCGGATTGGGTTGGAACGAGAGCACTGCCTCTGATGCAGCTTCAAGGGCAAGCAGGGTATTGGGTTTAAATGCTCCGAGCAATGAACTTCTAAAACTTGCCCTGGCAAACTTAGGTGCTTCAAAATCTGTTGGTGCCGCTGATGAGTGAATTAACTGAGCCCTCAAACTCAGAGGGGGAGTTGGCCTTCGAGTCGGCTCTGAGGCCGAAATCGTTAGGCGAGTTTATTGGGCAAACTAAAGTTCGTAATCAGCTGAAGCTAATACTTGATGCCGCTCAAATGCAGGGCAGAACTGCCGATCACATATTGCTAGCCGGACCACCGGGTCTTGGCAAGACAACGTTGGCCATGATTGTTGCCCATGAAAGCGGCAGGGCTCTAAGGCTAACCAGTGGCCCAACTATTCAGCACGCCGGCGATTTAGCGGCAATCTTGAGCTCGTTGGCTCCTGGTGAAGTTCTCTTTATTGACGAAATTCACAGAATGGCCCGCTCTGCTGAAGAGATGCTGTACCTAGCAATGGAGGATTTCAGAGTAGATGTGATGGTTGGCAAGGGCCCAGGTGCAACATCTATACCTCTTGAAATAGCGCCGTTTACCCTAGTGGGAGCCACCACGCGCTCAGGAATGCTACCAAGTCCACTTCGCGACAGATTCGGCTTCATTGCCCACCTAGAGTTTTACGAAAACAGGGAATTAGAAGAGGTGGTAAACAGGGCGGCCACAAAGCTGGATGTTGAAATTCATCCTCATGCACTGGTAGAGGTCGCAAAGCGCAGTCGGGGAACCCCCAGAATTGCGAACCGATTGCTTCGAAGAGTTCGAGATTACGCCCTTGTTGCCGGCAAGCCAAGTATTGGTCTCTTAGAGGCAACCCAGGCTCTGGAACTATATGAGGTTGATGATCTAGGGCTTGATCGCCTTGATAGAGAAGTGATGAGCGTTTTGGTGCACCGTTTTTCCGGAAAGCCGGTTGGTCTTTCGACTTTGGCAGTTGCAGTTGGTGAGGAACAAGACACTATTGAGGCCGTGGTTGAGCCGTTTTTAGTAAGAATGGGACTTATTGCCCGTACAGCAAGGGGCCGACAAGCTACTGATTTGGGGTTCAAACACTTGGGTCAAACACCCACGGGTGCCCAGCTAGATGGGCTTGTTGACCTATAATCGACTAGACGCCTTAGGGCGTCTTTACTTTGTTTATCCCTCAAACGATAGGTTCACATGTCTCAGGACGTTTTCCTCGTAATTGCTCTTGCAGTTCTTATTGCAATGATGTTCATGAGCTCACGCAAGCGCAAGAAGCAAGCAGAAGCACTACTTTCAAACGTGAAAGTCGGCTCATCGGTAGTTTTGCATAGTGGAATCGTAGGAACAATTGTTTCTATAGATGGTGACCGCGCCGTTATCGAGACGACTCCAGGAAGCAAGATCGCCTTCTTGAAGGGCGCCATTCGCACTGTTGACACTTCAGCGAAGCCAGCAGCAGAGAAAACTGTTGCAGCGAAGCCAGCGGCTAAAAAGCCAGCTGCCAAGAAGCCAGCGGCTAAAAAGCCAGCTGCCAAGTAATTTAATCAAAAGGATTCTCTGTGTCTGATTCATCTGTATCTAAGAGCGCACGTAAGCGCCTATCCTGGCTCGGCGTGCTTGTAGTGCTTCTTGCCGGAATTATCGGGCTTGGTGCGATAACAGGTTCTGGGGCGACTTTTGCTCCAAAACTTGCATTGGACCTGCAGGGTGGAACACAGATAATCCTTTCTCCACTTCTTGAAGATGGCGAATCAGTATCTGAAGAGCAATTAGCTCAAGCAGTTGAGATCATTCGCCAGCGTGTTGACGCGACTGGAGTTAGCGAGGCGTCTATTAAGACCCAGGGAAACAGCAACATAATTGTTGAAATTCCTGGTACTCCTGACGAAAGCACGCTAAAGCTAATTCGTTCAAGCGCAAAGCTTGAATTCAGGCCAGTAATTCTTGCGTCTCAAGGAGCAACCGCTGCATCTGGTGAGGCAGGATCATCAGCCAAGCCAGTAACCCCAAGCGGCGAGCCTACTGATGCCAGCGACAGCAACTGGGTCACCAAAGAGATTCAGGCAGCTTATGACGCCTTGGATTGCACCACTGCGTTCCGTCAGGCTGGTCAAGTTGATGACCCAGCAGTTCCTCTAGTGACCTGTGACACCAGCGGTTTTGAAAAGTATGTGCTTGGTCCGGTTGAGATTGAAGGCGCGAACATTGAAGACGCCAACGCTGGAACCATAACAACCTCAACTGGCGCGTCAACTAACACATGGGCCGTAAATTTGGATTTTGATTCAAAGGGAACCGAACAATTTGCATCTGTTACTGGCCGCTTGTTTCCACAGGCGGAACCTAAGAATCGTTTTGCTGTCACATTGGATGGCTACGTAATCACAGCACCAACAACCAATGCTGTTATATCGAATGGATCAGCTCAGATCACAGGAAGTTTTGACAAAGTATCTTCTAAAGCACTAGCCGATTCGTTGAAGTATGGATCTCTTCCAATTGGCTTCGAAGTGCAGAGCCAAGAGAACATCTCGGCAACTTTAGGTTCTGAACAATTGACCAGCGGATTGCTCGCAGGTGCCATTGGCTTGTTGCTGGTGATTATTTATTCAGTATTCCAGTATCGCGGCCTTGCGCTGGTAACCGTTGGTTCACTTGCAGTTGCGGCAATTTTGGTGTACCTAATCATCACCATACTTTCTTGGCGCCAGGGTTACCGCTTGTCATTGGCCGGTGTCGCCGGTCTAATCGTGGCAATTGGAATCACAGCCGATTCGTTCATCGTTTACTTCGAGCGAGTACGAGACGAATTGCGCGATGGCCGCAGCCTAGGAGCAGCTGTTGAACAGGGTTGGAACCGTGCCTTCAGGACAATTATCGTCTCGGGTTCGGTCAGCCTTTTGGCCGCAGTGGTGCTCTACCTACTAACTGTAGGAAACGTACGAGGATTCGCATTCACCTTAGGGCTCACTACCCTTGTAGACCTAGGGGTTGCGATGATCTTCACGCATCCAATCTTGCAGTTGCTTGCAAAAGTCTCTTTCTTTAGTTCGGGTCACCCATGGTCTGGCTTTGATGCAAAGAATCTTGGTGTAACTAGCTACGTTGGCAGGGGCCAATTTAGAACGGCAAAGAATGTTCCGGCAACTAAGGCGGCCCAGGCATCTAAAGAAGCGGTTAAACGACAAACTATTGCCGAGCGCAAAGCTTCGGATAACTCATCAAAAGCTGGGGAGAACAACTAATGTCTAGATTCAGCGATTTCGGTAATGACCTATATACCGGTAAGCGATCAATCAACTTTGTTGGCCGTCGCAAGGTTTTCTACATCATTGCCGCAGTAATGGTTGGCTTAGCGATTGTCTTGCCAACTCTTCGCGGTGGCTTCAATTTTGGAATTGAATTCCGCGGCGGGTCAGAATTTCGCGTTACCGGAGTAGCAGACAGCTCGCAGCAGATTGCAATCGACGCTGTTCATCAGGTTGAACCAGAAGCAAATCCACTTGTTACCAACGTTGGAACAGACGGCATTCGCATTCAGACTGAACAACTCACGGATGTGAAGTCTGAAGAGGTTCGAGTGTCCTTGGCTAAGGCATACGGCGTTGACAGTGGAGCTGTAGCAAGCTCCTTCATTGGTGCCAACTGGGGCGCAGATGTAACCGGCAAAGCCCTTAACGGTTTAGTTGTGTTTATTGCACTAGCAGCTGTATTAATGGCGCTTTACTTTAGAACTCTCAAGATGTCTCTTGCTGCAGTTATAGCGCTATTGCATGACCTAATCATCACTGCCGGCGTTTACGGTGCCCTTGGCTTTGAGGTTACTCCGGCTGCCGTGATTGGATTCCTGACAATTTTGGGTTACTCGCTTTATGACACAGTTGTTGTCTTCGACAAGATTCGTGAGAACACTTTTGAAGTTGAATTCAGTGAAACTTCAACATTCGCAGAGCAGGTTAATTACGCAATTAACCAGACCTTGGTGCGTTCGATCAACACATCTGTAGTAGCAGTTCTTCCTGTAGCTTCAATTCTGTTTATTGGTGCCACTTTGCTCGGAGCCGGCACACTTCGTGACATTGCCTTGGCATTGTTTATCGGAATTATTGTTGGCACTTACTCAACAATCTTTATCGCCGCGCCTCTATACAGCCACCTTCGTGAGGGTGAAACAAAGTATAAGAAGGCAGCAGTTAAGGTTCTTGCCGCCAAGTAATTCACTTGGATTCACTTGGGGGATTGTAGGCTGTTCTTAGAGAGAAGGGCCTGCAGTGAGCGATCCAACCCCAACGGGTAGCATTTCTGTTTTACGAAATCGTTTGCCGCGCCTGTTTTCTAAAGCCGGACCCTACGCCACTGAACTCGGCGAAATCATAAAGGTTGCAAAACAGAACCACCCCAAGGCTGACCTGTCTGTGATTGAACGTGCATTTACGGTTGCCGAGGAAGCACACAGAGAGCAAAAAAGGCGCTCAGGAGAGCCCTACATAACCCACCCTCTAGCGGTTACCAAAATTCTTGCCGACTTGGGTATTGGGCCAATAACTTTGGCCGCATCCTTGCTTCATGACACCGTTGAAGACACTGACTATTCGCTCGAAATGCTTACCAAGGACTTTGGTGCTGAAATAGCCATGCTGGTTGATGGCGTGACAAAGCTGGACAAGGTTAAGTTTGGTGATCACGCGCAGGCCGAGACTGTGCGCAAGATGGTTGTAGCTATGTCTAAAGACATTCGAGTGTTGGTGATCAAACTAGCCGATCGTCTGCACAACGCGCGCACCTGGGGTTTCGTCGCTGAAGAGTCAGCAAAGCGCAAGGCCCAGGAAACTCTTGAGATTTATGCTCCATTAGCTCACAGACTTGGTATCAGCACAATCAAACTAGAACTTGAAGACATTTCATTCTCTGTTTTGTATCCAAAGGTTTACGAAGAGATAGTCAACCTAGTCACGCAGAGAACTCCAAAGCGTGCCGAGTTTATTCAGTCAGTAATTGACTCAATAAACGAGGACCTGCGCGACGCAAAGATTCGCGGAAGTGTAGCCGGTAGGCCAAAGCAGTATTACTCCATTTATCAGAAAATGGTTGTTCGAGGCCGAGAGTTCGATGACATTTACGACCTAGTTGGAATTCGTGTGCTGGTAGATGAAGTAAGAGATTGCTATGCCGTGCTTGGAGCAATTCACGCTAGATGGAATCCTGTTCCCGGGCGCTTCAAGGACTACATCGCAATGCCAAAATTTAATCTTTACCAGTCACTGCACACCACGGTAATTGGACCAATGGGTAGACCCGTCGAAATTCAAATCCGCACCAATGAGATGCATAATCGCGCGGAATATGGTGTAGCCGCACACTGGAAATATAAAGAGCAGGTTGGCAACTCGGGTGAAACTGCTGAAGAAGACCTTGTTTGGCTAAAGCATCTCACCGACTGGCAAGCAGAGACCCAGGACCCTTCAGAGTTCCTTGACTCGTTGCGATTTGAAATAGGTGCAAAAGAGGTTTACGTATTCACACCTAAAGGCAAAGTTGTTGGCCTTACCGGTGGTGCTACACCGGTTGATTTTGCTTATTCGATTCACACCGATGTTGGTCATCGAACAATGGGTGCCAAGGTAAACGGCAGGCTTGTGCCGCTGGAAACTGCTCTTCAATCTGGCGACGTTGTTGAGATATTTACCTCAAAATCGCCAGATGCTGGTCCAAGTAAAGACTGGTTGAACTTTGTAAAGTCCCCTCGAGCTAGAGCCAAGATAAAGCAACATTTTGCCATCGAACGCAGAGATGACGCAATTGAACAGGGCAAGGAGCAATTGGCTAAGGCCATGCGCAAGCAAAACTTGCCACTTCAGCGCCTAATGGCTGCAGACGAGCTTGTAAAACTAGCTGGCGAGCTTAGATTCCCAGACGTAGAAGGTCTGTATGCCGCGGTCGGTGACAACCACGTTTCTGCTCAATCTGTAGTTGAAAAACTTGTTGCTGCGATTTCGCACGAAGATCAAGAGGAACAAGAGTTCCAACTTCCACCAACACCGCGAAGCGCCAATAGAAACCGCTCGAACGATGCTGGAATTTTGGTGAAAGGCGACGCCGATGTACTTGTGAAGCTGGCACGGTGCTGTACACCTGTTCCTGGCGACAAGATCATAGGCTTCGTCACCCGTGGCAGTGGGGTTTCTGTGCACCGCGAGGACTGCAAAAACGTTGAGCAACTAATGCTTGAACCAGAGCGCCTAATGGAAGTAACTTGGGCGCCAACCTCTAAGAGCCTGTTCTTAGTTCAGATACAGATAGAAGCCCTAGACCGAGGCGGCCTACTCTCTGACGTGACCCGAGTGCTATCAGAGCACCACGTGAACATTTTGTCTGCATCTGTATCAACCAGAGACGACAGGGTAGCGCTAAGTAGATTTGTTTTCGAAATGGGTGATGCGCAACTACTAGATCACTTGCTTAATGCCGTTAGACGCATTGAAGCTGTTTATGACGTGTATAGGGTAAGCAACGCTTAGGCCATAGAAGCTTTAACAACCTCAAGCCATGCTTTGCGCGCGGCGAGGGCGTCAGTTGCATCTTTCACCTTCTTGGCATCTCCGCCTGCGGTTGCCTTGGTCAAATCTTGTTCAAGTTTCTTGATGGACTCTTCAAGCTGAGCGGTGACGCTGTTTGACCTTTCAATTGCGGCAGGGTCAGTCTTGCGCCACTGGTCTTCTTCGACAGCTTTAACCTTTGCTTCGATGGATCGGAGCTTGTCCTCTGTTTCACGAAGTTTGTCTTTTGGAACGCGACCGGCTTTTTCCCATCGCTGTTGAATCACAAGCAATGACTTCTTGGCTTCGGTTAGATCCTTGGTCGGGTCAATCTGCTGAGCATCTTTAAGAATTTCCAACTTAAGAGCAAGATTCTTTTCTTGTTCTGCGTTTTCAACTACGGCCGTTTCAGACTTCTTAGCGAAGATTGTGTCTCCGGCTGCCTTAAACCGCGACCAAAGAGCATCGTCTGATTTTCCTGGAGTGCGCCCGCTGGCTTTCCATTCATCAAGAAGTTTTCGGTAACCAGCCACATCGTCTGATCCTCGAGTCGCTAAAGCCTCGGCCTGTTCAACGATTGAGTTTTTCTTTGCCTTGACCAGCTTGTTTGTTGCGTCTAAGCCGGCGAAATATGCGCGCTTAGCTGTTTCGAATCTGGTTCTAGCACTAGAGAAGCGCTTCCAAATTGAATCGGCATCTGATTTAGAAACTTTTGGACCAGACTTCTGCAGCAATTGCCACTCTTCAAAGAGTTTTGTCATCTCGGCACCTGATGACTTCCACTGTGTTTTTGACGAATCTTGATTTGCAATAGCCTCGGCGCGATCGGCGATTGCAGTGCGCTTAACTAGCGCTTCAGCGGTTGCCTCTTTCGATGCCTCTTGTTTTTCAGAAACCAAAGCTGCAATTTTTTCATCTAGATTTCCAACACGACGTCTTAGATCGGCAAGGTCACCAACAGCAGCGGGCTCCTTCAATTCCTCCAGTAGCTTTGCGGCCATCTTCTTCATGCCTTGCGAGTCAACTTTGTTGGCCACGCGCTGTTCCAGAATTCTTACTTGCGCCGCAATGTCATCAAACTTGCGAACAAAGTACGCCATAGCCTCATCTGTAGTCACGCCAGGGTACTGACCAACCTTGCGTTCTGATCCGTCCATGACGAATACGTTATTTTCCGCGTCTACGCGACCGAACTGATTGGTTGACATTTCGTGGCTCCTATTGATTAGGCGTCTAGTTCATCTAGACCGATTTACTTGGTTTTATTTTAGAGTGATGCTACCGAGCTTGGTTTCGATAGCAGGCTTGCCGTCGGCGGAGCCGTCTTCGGTGCCCGCCTTGATGATCTTGTCTAGCCCGCTTAGTCCTTTTGTGATTTTTCCAAACACTGTATAGCCGCCAGCTTCGTCTGAAGGAATTGGGCTGTCTTTATACACAATGAAGAATTGACTCCCCATACTTGTTCCGTCACCACCTCTTCTAGCCATTGCTAGGTAGCCCTCTTTATAGAGGTCATCGGTCGGCGCATTTTCAATTGGGCCCCAGTTGTATCCCGGGCCACCAGTACCGTCACCGTTTGGATCTCCACACTGAAGAACAAAAATTCCTGCAGTTGTAAGGCGGTGACAGCTCACATCGTTGTAAAAGCTCTTGCTTGAAAGTGAAAGGAAATTCGCTACCGCCTGAGGCGCTGCCGCTCCGTCAAGAGAAATCTCAAGCTTCTTGCCGCCCACGGTCATCGATCCCGTCCATTGGCGATTTTCAGAAAGCGCTGCTGCAGGAACTAGGTCTGAATTTGATTGGACTTCTGGGGTAGCAGCGGTTTTACCAGGTCCGAAACCGAAATACGCAAGCTGCAAGATTAGGGCAATCGCTACCGCTCCAAGCGATACCAAAAGCGCAAAACGATTATCACCTTTTCGAAGAGAAATCTTTTGCTGAATCTCTTGCTGGTGCTTTTCAAACTTCTGTGCACTTGCTGCCGCAGAGGCGTAGATGTTCTGAGTCTTTTTCTTAGATGCCACGATGAGATCCTTTTCCGTTTCGCTTCCTTGATTTTACGGCTGTTTCCTAGGTGTTCAATGCGTGATTTGCATCTTTCATCGACTAGCCTGATGGCTATGTCTGACCAAACAGGGCTTTTTTCGGCAGCTATGCCGTTGGCTGCCCGAATGCGCCCATCCAGTTTGGCTGAGCTCGTGGGTCAATCTCATCTACTCAAACCTGGTTCACCATTGCAGGCACTTGCCTCCAAGGCTGTTCCAGGAGAGAAGTCGTCAACCGTTTCTGTAATACTATGGGGCCCACCTGGAACCGGCAAAACAACAATTGCTCAACTCGTTGCAAGGCTTAGCGGCCGCAGATTTGTGGAACTTAGCGCCATTACAGCAGGTGTCAAAGATGTACGTGAGGTAATGGAGCGAGCTCGGGCAGATCGTGACGCCTATGGAGTAAACACCGTTCTATTTCTTGATGAAATCCATCGATTCTCAAAGGCCCAGCAAGACGCCCTTTTGCCTGGGGTTGAAAACGGTTGGATAGTACTTATTGCAGCTACAACAGAGAATCCAAGTTTTTCGGTAATTTCCCCATTACTCTCGCGTTCGCTTCTTTTGACTTTGACCGCGCTTGATGACACCGATATCGAGATATTGCTGAAAAGGGCACTTTCTGCCCCTCAAGGTCTTGGCGGTCAGATAACGGCAACGTCTGATGTGTTGGCTCAGATTGCCCTGATTTCAGGCGGGGACGCCCGCAGGGCCCTAACCATTCTTGAGGCCGCGGCCACGGTGTGCCTTGGGTCGATATCTGCTACCGAGTCAGCGCAAGGGTCGGATAAGGCGCCAGCACTTCTGGCTGAGGAGCACGTTTCGGGGGCTTTAGATAGAGCTTTAGTTAGGTATGACAAAGATGGCGATCAGCACTACGACGTAATTAGCGCCTTTATTAAGTCTGTTCGCGGTTCCGATGCCGATGCGGCAATTCACTATTTAGCCAGAATGATTGAGGCGGGTGAAGACCCTAGGTTTATTGCAAGAAGATTGATTATTTTGGCGGCTGAAGACATTGGTCTGGCTGACCCAGCCGCCCTTCCTCTAGCTGTGGCAGCTGCCGAGGCGGTTGCCCTAATTGGCATGCCAGAAGGCCGAATTCCCTTGGCTGAGGCGACTATCTACTTGGCGCTAGCACCCAAGTCAAATTCGGCTTATAACGCCATAAATCTGGCTATCGAAGACATTCGCGGTGGCCTTTTTGGTGAGGTTCCGAAGCCGCTTAGAAGCTCAAATCACTCTGGGGCGAAGGGTGCCGGCGCAGGGGTTGGTTACTTGTACCCGCACGACGACCCAAAGTCGGTCGTTTCGCAGCGATATCTTGACGATAAGACCATGAATCGGATCTATTTCAACCCAAAGAGTATTGGTGTTGAACGCGAGCTGGTTGAGAGATGGGCAAAGCTTCGTAGCATTATTCGCAACTTCAAAAAATAGCGAACTGCCCTTTATTCAAAGGATATTGGCTGTTAGGATAGACAGGTTGCCGACTGGAGCATTAGATCGCGGCTGAACTTTTGCTCAATTCACGGTGCGACCCTCTTATAGCCGGAGGGTCCGTGGCAGAGGATCATCAGATCCGACTTGTGAACATTTACCGCTATGGGAATCTTTGATTCCACGAAAGGAACACGTGTCAAAAACAACACGTACCCGCAGCAAGACTCGCTTGTCGCGAGCTTTGGGACTAGCACTTACCCCAAAGGCTGCAAAGTATCTAGAAAAGCGCCCGTACGCTCCAGGTGAGCACGGCCGCACCAAGAAGAAAGCCGATAGCGACTTCGCCGTTCGTCTTCGCGAGAAGCAGCGTCTTCGCGCTCAGTACGGTATTCGCGAGGCACAGCTTCGTAAGACCTTTGCCGAAGCAAAGCGTGCAGATGGTCTTACAGGTGAAAACCTAGTCGAGCTTCTTGAGATGCGTCTTGACGCAATCGTTTTGCGTTCAGGTTTTGCACGCACAATTGCACAGGCTCGTCAGATGGTTGTGCACCGCCACATTCTTGTTAATGGTGAGCGCGTTGACCGCCCATCTTTCCGCGTAAAGCCAGGTCAGCTTGTTCACGTTCACGCAAAGAGTGAAGTGACTGAGCCTTTCCAGGTTGCCGCTGCAGGCGGACACGTAGATGTTCTTCCTCCGGTTCCTGGATATCTTGACGTTCAGCTAGACAAGCTGCACGCAACTCTTACCCGCCGCCCAAAGCGCGCCGAAGTTCCAGTTACCTGTGAAGTTCAGCTTGTGGTTGAGTACTACGCGGCTCGATAAAACTAAGCATCAATAGGGGATTTCAGATGAGCGGTGGAGATATTGCAGCATTGGTAGCGGCAGGCGGTTTCGTACTGTTGGTGCTATTCACTGCGGTGCCATTGCTTAAGCTTGGGCGCGTTCTTGATGAGACACGAAACTCAATTCGTGACCTCAACGAGAGCATGTCGCCACTGCTCACTGAACTAACCGAAACTGTTGTTGCAACAAACAAGCAGCTTGCTCGGGTAGACGTTATTACTGAAAATGTTGCTGAAGTAAGTTCAAACATAAGTTCACTGGTTGCCGTTTTTTCTTCGGCAGTTGGCTCACCTTTGGTGAAAATCGCGGGGCTTACTCAGAGCCTGCGTTCCGCACTAATCGGCAAGAAGAAGTAGGACCATCATGAAGAAGATCTTTTGGCTAACCGTTGGTATTTTTGCTGGCATTGAAATTAAGAAGCAATTGGATAAAAACCCTAACGCTCAAGCTCTTCTTGCCGATGCAACCGCTCGAGCCAAAGAACTAGGCGAGACAGCAACCGAGGCATTCCTTGATCGCACAGCCGAATTAACTGGCACGCCTCGTGCATCCAAGAACACTGCGGCTCGTAAGCCAGCCGCTAAAAAACCTGCCGCGGCCAAGAAGCCTGCTGCTAAAAAGTCACCAGCAACTAAGCCAGCAACAAAGTAATCGTGCAGACCGCCGAGATTCGCCGGCGCTGGCTCGATTTCTTCGAGAGCAAAGGCCACACAGTTGTTCCTTCAGCTTCGCTGATTAGTGAAGACCCTTCATTGCTTTTTACGGTTGCGGGTATGGTTCCTTTTATTCCATACATGAGCGGTTTGGTTCCGGCACCGTATTCTCGCGCAACTAGCGTTCAGAAGTGTGTTCGAACCCTAGATATTGAAGAGGTTGGCAAGACAACTCGTCACGGTACTTTTTTCCAGATGAATGGAAATTTTTCCTTTGGTGACTACTTCAAAAAAGACGCCATTGCATATGCTTGGGAGTTCCTGACCGGTTCTAAAGATTCTGGCTGCCTCGGATTAGATGAGCAGCTTCTGTGGGTGACTGTTTTTCAAGACGACGATGAGTCCATCGGTATCTGGCGCGAGGTGGCTGATATTCCGATGGAGCGTATCCAGCGCCGTGGAATGAAAGACAACTACTGGTCAACTGGTCAGCCAGGCCCAGCGGGCCCTTGCTCTGAGATTTATTATGATCGTGGTCCCTCTTATGGCCGCGAAGGCGGCCCAGAGGCAGATGAAGATCGCTACATTGAAATCTGGAACCTCGTTTTCATGCAGTATGAGCGCGGTGAAGGCACCGGAAAAGATAGCTTCGAGATTCTTGGAGAACTACCTAAGAAAAACATCGACACCGGTATGGGTCTAGAGCGCGTTGCATTTTTGATGCAGGGCGTAGAGAATCTCTACGAGATTGATCAGGTACGTCCGGTACTTGATTTGGCTGCAAAACTCTCTGGCAAAACCTATGGTGCAAGTGTCGAAGACGACGTTCGTATGCGTGTTGTTGCCGATCACGTACGTTCCGCATTGATGTTGATTGGTGATGGGGTCACACCAGCCAACGATGGACGCGGCTATGTTCTTCGACGTTTGCTGCGTCGCACCGTTCGCTCCATGCGGCTCCTGGGTGTTGAGCAGCCAACCTTCAAGGAACTGTTCGTGGCATCGAGGGATGCAATGAAAGATGCTTACCCAGAATTAGAAGTCGAATTTGACCGTATTCTTCGTGCTGCGGTTGGCGAAGAGGAAACATTCTTGCGCACACTCACCGCTGGTGAGGTTTTCTTAGATCAAGCATTGGCCGAGGTTAAAGCAGCTAATTCAAAGACGCTTCAGGGTGATGCTGCTTTCCTCCTACATGACACCTATGGGTTTCCAATTGACCTCACACTTGAAATCGCTGAAGAAGCAGGTCTTACCGTAGATCGAGACGGTTTCAAGGCGCTGATGGCTGAGCAGCGCGATCGTGCAAAGGCAGATGCCCGTGAAAAGAAGTTGGGCGGCACAGATCTGACTGTTTACTCGGACTTTCGCGCCAAAGGCGTCACCAAGTTCACAGGGTACGAGTCATTGGAAGCCGATGCAAAGGTTTTGGGTCTAATCGTTGAAGGTAAAGATGCCAAGTCGGCCTCTCAGGGGCAAATTGCCGAAGTAATTCTTGATGAGACATCTTTTTATGCAGAATCTGGTGGGCAAGATTCCGACGCAGGTCTAATCATCGGCGACGGTTTAGAACTTGAGGTTATCGATGTTCAAAAACCTGTCAAGGGTTTGATTAGCCACAAAGTTCTTGTGCGCAAGGGTGTTGTTGCTGTTGACATGAAGGTTTCTACCCAGGTTGATTCAGAGTGGCGACTCGGTGCACGTCAGGCTCACTCAGGAACGCACGTTGTGCACGCCGCACTAAGAGAAGTGCTTGGCCCAACAGCCTTACAAAGTGGCTCTTACAACAAGCCTGGCTATCTGCGACTTGATTTCTCATGGGCGCAGGCGTTGTCGACAGAAACCAAATCTGAAATTGAAGAAGTCAGCAATTTAGCTATTAGAAATGACCTAAAGGTTTCTGCTCAATTAATGAGCTTGCCAGAGGCTAAAACTTGGGGAGCCGTGGCGCTCTTTGGTGAAACTTACGATGAAAGCGTTCGTGTTGTTGAAATTGGCGGCCCATGGTCTAGAGAACTTTGTGGTGGCACCCACGTTGATCACAGCTCTCAGATTGGAATGCTCTCTTTGATTGGCGAGTCTTCTGTTGGCTCAGGGTCTAGACGTCTAGAGGCTTTGGTTGGAATAGAAGCATTTCGGGCGTTCGCAGCCGAAAGAGCTTTGGTAGCCCGCCTGTCAGAGACACTCAAGGCTCCAAGGGAACTTCTTGAAGAGCGACTTGCATCAACAATCGATGACCTAAAACTTGCACAACGCAAACTCTCTGCAATACAGGCTGGCGCGCTTGCTACCAGAATTCCTGAATTCATTAAGGGTGCGACCCAAATTTCTGATACAAAGTTAGTCCTCGCTGATTTAGTAGAAGTTGGGTCCGTTGATGATCTGCGTTCGGTTGCATCAGCAGTGAGAGACAAGCTGCTCGCTGAAAATGCAGTTGCAGTTTCCATTGCTGCTATCGACGGCAAGCCAATGCTGGTAATCGCAACTACAGAGACTGCAAGATTAGCTGGACACAAAGCAGGTGCTCTTGTTCGTATCGCAAGCAGCATTCTTGGCGGTGGCGGCGGCGGTAAAGATGACATCGCTCAAGGTGGCGGTTCAGATTCATCAAAAGCTAATGAAGCTATTGAAGCAATCAAGGAAGCGCTTAGGTCGTAGTGCGTTCAGGACGTCGACTTGCAGTTGATGTTGGCAAGGTGCGTATTGGCGTAGCTGTCTGCGATTTCCACGCGATTCTTGCGTCAGGTCTCGTGACAATTCAGAGAACCGATGACATTTCCTTGGCGATAGCAACCCTAAAGGAACACATTCAAGAGATTGACCCCATAGAGATTTACGTTGGGTTACCCATATCAATGGATGGCTCGCGCACGGTCTCGACTGAAGATGCCCTTAATTTTGCGCGAGTATTAGAGGCGGAAATGTTGGCACCCGTGCGACTCATTGACGAACGACTAACAACCGTTGTCGCCAGTACGGCGCTTAGGTCGTCGGGGTTAAATTCCAAATCGGGTCGAAAAATCATTGACCAAATCGCGGCAACAGTTATCTTGGAACAGGCACTTGAGATCGAAAAACATTCTGGAGCTATTCCGGGGCAGCAAATAGAGGAGTTTGATGAATAAGTTCATTCGTCGCAGAATTCTCGCTGTAATTTTGCTGGTAGCCGTTGTAGGTGGCGGATTAGCAGTGTTTGCGAATCGCAGTCTTATTCGCACCGCTATAGAGCAACTACAGGGCAACGATTACCCTGGCCCCGGATATGGTGAGGTGAAAATCACAGTTAATAGTGGAGACAACGGAGATGTTGTAGCTCAACAATTGTTAGACGCCGGAGTTGTCAAGAGTTTCAGAACCACTTATAAATTAATTATTGAAGAAAACGCAACCTTTTTTCCGGGAATGTTTACTCTAAAAAGAGAAATGCGCTCCATCGACGCTATTGCCGCTCTAACTGATATGAACTCGGCGTCATTGCAGAGATCCACAATAAAAGAAGGCTTGCGCGCTTCAGTAATTTTCAAAGTTCTTAGCGAAGCTACCGGTCATTCTGTTGAGGAATTTAGCTCTTTATTTGAAAAGCCTCAGCAGTTTGGTTTAAGTTCTTCGTTGCCAAACTTAGAGGGGTATCTTTTCCCTGCCACCTATACGTTTGCGCCAGGAGCATCGGCAGAAGAAGTTTTGCAAACGCTAGTGGATCGCATGAAACAAGAGACAGATTCCTTCGGCATTCCCGCGGAGAAGGTGCATGAGGTACTTACCCTTGCCTCTATCATCCAAAAAGAAGCCAGAGTAAAAGGGGACTTCTATAAAGTCTCTAGAACTTTTCTAAACCGACTTGCCGATGGTATGCACCTGCAATCAGATGCAACTGTCTCGTACGGAGTTGGTGGTAATACGGTCAGCACTTCATCGGCCGATCGTTCAAACAAGAATGGCTATAACACCTATTTGAATCCAGGTCTTCCAATTGGGCCAATCGGATCTCCGGGAGCCTTAGCTATTGATGCGGCTTTGAACCCAGCCAAAGGCAAATGGCTATATTTTTGCACCATTAACCTTGCGACGGGTGAAACTATTTTTAGCGACAACTATGCGCAGCACGAAAAAGCTGTTGCCCGATGGCTCTCCTGGATGAAGGACCATCCTGAATATGAATAAGAAATTTGCGGTGCTTGGCTCACCAATAGCTCATTCCAAGTCACCAAACATTCACTCGGCTGCGTACAGGGTGCTTGGTGAAGATTGGATGTATGAAAGACATGAGGTCGCTAAAGGTAGCCTGATGAAGTTCATAGAATCAAGTGGGGCTGGCTATTTCGGATTCAGTATCACAATGCCGTTAAAAGAAAATGCTTACAGCTTCGCCGAGGAAGTTGATCAAATTAGCAAATTAACTAAAGCGTCGAACACACTGGCTCTGTTTGATGGCAAGTGGTTTGGCTTCAACACAGATGTTTTCGGAATAGTGCAGGCCATCAGAACCAAAACCACGGCTGCAATTGAAACAAGTTTGATCATTGGCTCTGGCGCAACAGCCAAATCAGCAATGGTGGCTGTTGCCCAAATCTCACCTGGATCACGGGTTTATGTTTTCGCTCGCAACAAGAAGTCTGCCAAATTGCTAGTTGAGTTTGGCAGAGGCCTTGGGCTCAGCGTCAGAAGGTCATTTGTAGTCAACGGCAGACTATCGAGTTCAGATGTGGTCATCTCAACTTTGCCAGGTGGAGCGTTGGATACTCTTGCCCAGAGACTTTTAGTGCGTTCAAATTTCAAGCCAAAAGGATTGTTGCTTGACGTGGCATACGACCCATGGCCCAGTCAAATAGCTGAGCTTTGGACTGCGCGAGGTTCCAACGTGACAAGCGGAAAAGAGATGTTGGTCTGGCAGGCATTAGCCCAGATAAGAATTTTCAAGCACAGAAGTGCCGCGGAGCCCCTGCTGAATGAGATAGCTGTGCTCGAAGCAATGCGCATAGCTGCGGACGAATAATAGCTAATCAACCAACCGCAGACACTGTCTATGGCAAAATGGATTTATGTTACGTTGGATCACCGCAGGGGAGTCGCACGGGCCTGAGCTCGTTGCCGTTCTAGAAGGCCTGCCAGCTGGAATAGCAATAACCACCGCTGATGTGCAAGATGCTCTTGCAAGACGCCGACTTGGTTATGGCCGCGGTGCGCGAATGAAATTTGAACAAGATCAGGTTTCACTATCTGGTGGGGTGCGTCACGGTTTGACCATGGGCGGGCCTGTTGCTATTACAGTTGCGAACACAGAATGGCCTAAGTGGCAAGATGTCATGTCGGCAGACCCAGTCGAAGAGGCAAAGCTCTCGGGTGCGCGATCAGAGCCACTAACCAGACCTAGGCCCGGCCACGCAGACTTCACCGGAATGCAGAAGTACGGATTCTTAGATAGCCGCCCGGTTCTTGAAAGAGCCAGTGCAAGAGAAACTGCAGCGCGTGTAGCACTCGGCGCTGTGGCTTCCAGTTTTCTCAACGGTCTTGGCATTCAACTGGTAACGCACACTGTTGGAATTGGTCCTGTGCTTGCAACAGCAGATTTGGATTTGCCAACTCCAAGTGATGTAGACAAGCTAGATGAAGACCCAATGAGATGTTTCAATCAGGAATTGTCTGCGGCCATGATTGCCGAAGTCGACGAGTGTCACAAAGATGGAGACACCCTAGGTGGACTTGTTGAAACGTTAGTTTATGGGCTACCTCCTGGTCTTGGAAGTTTTGTGCACTGGGATCGCCGACTAGATTCGCAACTTGCAGGTGCATTGATGGGCATTCAAGCAATTAAGGGCGTCGAAGTCGGCGATGGTTTCGAAACTGCGAGACGCCGCGGATCGGTAGCTCATGACGAAATCGAAAGAGACTCTCAGGGCATCGTGCACAGGCTAACTGACCGCGCCGGAGGCATTGAGGGTGGAATGAGCAACGGCGAGATACTTCGCGTACGTGCAGCCATGAAGCCAATTTCAACGATTCCAAAGGCGCTTGCAACTATTGATGTTGCCACGGGCGAAGCAGCGAAGGCACATCATCAGCGTTCTGATGTGTGTGCTGTTCCAGCGGCCGGAGTTGTAGCCGAGGCAATGGTTGCACTTGTTTTGGCAAATTCAGTACTTGAGAAGTTCGGTGGAGATTCCCTTACTGAAACAAAGAGAAATCTAGACAGCTACATTGCAAACATTCCAAGCGTTTTAGCTTCGGCGGATTCAAGCAACTGGAATGCCTAAAAAAGAAGAAGTAATCGTGCTAGTTGGCCCTATGGGAGTCGGCAAAAGCACGGTTGGCAAGAAATTAGCTAAGTCTCTTAAAGTGCCTTTTTGTGACACCGATTCGCTATTGATTGATAAGTACGGGCCAATCGAGGACTTTTTTAACTCCAAAGGCGAGACTGCGTTTCGAGCGGTAGAGCACGAAGCACTTACAAAGGCACTTAGCTCACCAGGAATTGTTGCTACCGGTGGTGGCGCAGTATTACTGCCAGAGTCTAGATTGGCCCTCAGAGCTGCAACTGTTGTGTATCTATCTACAGATGGAAAACACATGGGCTCAAGGCTTCGCAAAAGCTCAAGGCCACTTATAAAAAACGGCCTAGATGATTGGAAAAGAATTTACGAATCTCGCAAGAAGACTTACGAAGAAGTAGCTGACTTTGAAATCAATACTTCTGGGCATCCTCTTGCTCAAACAATCTCTGAGATTAGAGAGAGACTAGGAATCTAATGGCAGCGCCAACTGTAATTCAGGTAAGTGGTGAATTCCCATACGAGATCGTAATTGGGCGCGCTCTTATTGATGAGGTAGCAAAAGGCCTTGGCTCAAAGGTATCTAAAGTACTTATTGTCCACCCTGTAGCACTCACCGCGTCAGCGGAGTTGCTAAGGGAGTCATTAGTTTCGGCCGGCTACGAAACAATATTGGCTGGTGTTCCAGACAGTGAAGATGCTAAAAGAGTAGAGGTAGCAGCATTTTGCTGGGGCATCATGGGCAAGGCTGACTTCACCAGAACAGATGCAGTAATTGGATTTGGCGGCGGTTCCACAACTGATCTTGCGGGTTTTGTTGCCGCAACTTGGCTAAGGGGTGTAAAGCTCATTCAAGTTCCTACGACTCTTCTGGCAATGGTTGATGCTGCAATAGGTGGCAAGACTGGTGTCAACACGGCTGAAGGTAAGAATCTAGTTGGTGTGTTCCATGCACCCGCAAAGGTTGTAATTGACCTTGATACATTGCTAACTCTTGCCAAAAATGAGGTGCTAGCCGGATTTGGTGAAGTCGTAAAATATGGATTCATTGCGGACCCAAAGATTCTTGAGCTCATCGAGGCAGATGTGCAAACTGCCACTGATCCTGCTTCTGCAGTTTTCCAAGAGATCATTGAACGCTCGGTTGCTATTAAGGCTCGGGTAGTCTCTGAAGATTTTAAAGAATCAGGTCTTCGTGAGATTCTCAACTATGGCCATACCTTGGGGCATGCTATCGAGCACGCCGAGCGATATAAATGGCGTCACGGCGCTGCAATTGCCATTGGTATGGTGTTCGTTGCCGAACTCGCTAGATTGGCGGGGCGTTTGAGCGATGAGGTGGTTGACCGCCATCGTTCCATCTTAAATTTGATTGGCCTTCCAGTTAGCTATCCAGCAGATAAATGGAATCAATTAGTTGAAACCATGCAAAGAGACAAAAAAGCTAGAGCAGGAACTTTACGATTCGTAGTACTTGATGATCTGGCTAAGCCAACTATCATGACTGCACCTACTCCCGAGATGCTTTTTGCAGCGTTTCAAGAGATTGTTGAAGCCTAGATTTCCTATGACAGGCAGTAATCTAATTACATGCAGAAGGTATTAGTACTTAATGGTCCAAATTTAGGGCGGCTTGGCTCTAGAGAGCCAGACATTTACGGCGCCATGGATTTCGCTGGCCTAACCTCTGCAGTGAACGCAAAAGCTTCACAACTTGGTTTGTCTGCAGATGTGCGCCAAACCGACAGCGAAAGTGAACTAATTGGCTGGATCCATGAGGCGGTTGATTCTGGCGCAAATGTCATTTTGAACCCCGCAGCATTTACACACTATTCGTATTCACTTAGGGACGCCGCAGTTCAAATAACCAAGGCTGGGCTAAAGCTGATTGAAGTCCACCTAAGCAATCCACACACTCGGGAAGAGTTTCGCCACAATAGTGTAATTTCCTCGGTCGCTACTGGGGTAATTGCGGGCTTTGGCGTTGACTCATACCTGCTAGCCATGACCCAACTGGCTAGCCGCTAGAATGTACTTCGTTATTCAATCCGCACTATCGGTGTGCAAAATTACTTATTGAAATGAGATTTTTTCATGGCAACTTCAAATGACCTTAAAAATGGAATGGTCTTAAACATCGAAGGTCAGCTTTGGGCTGTAACCGAGTTTCAGCACGTTAAGCCCGGCAAGGGAGCCGCGTTTGTTCGCTCTAAGTTGAAGAATGTGCTTACTGGCAAGGTTGTAGATAAGACATTTAATGCCGGTGTCAAAGTTGAGACGGCAAATGTTGATAAGCGTGACATGACCTACCTATACAACGATGGAGAAGGTTTTGTCTTTATGGATAAAGACACCTACGACCAGGTAGTTATCTCAGAGGCGATTGTTGGTGACGCAGTGAATTACCTGCTCGAGAATCAAGAAGCAACAGTAGCCCTTCATGAGGGCAATCCAATCTATGTTGAGCTTCCTGCCTCTGTGGTACTAGAAGTGACCTACACCGAACCAGGTCTTCAGGGGGATCGCTCAAGCGGCGGCACCAAGCCAGCAACGGTAGAGACCGGGCTTCAGATTCAGGTTCCGTTGTTCCTCGAGAACAACACCAAGGTACGAGTAGACACCAGAACCGGTGACTACCTTGGCCGCGTGACTGACTAGTAAGTTGAGCGCAAGAGCAAAAGCCCGAAAAAGAGCGGTTGACGCCGTTTTCGCTGCTGATTTACGTAAGATCTCTCCGCTTAGTCTTTTAGATGACGTAGCAGATTTAGCGGCTGATCGTCAAAACCAAGAAGTAATCTTTGGCTATGCTCGCCAGATCGTTCAGGGCATCGTTGACCATCATGACGAAATAGATGATTTGCTAGAAACCTATTCCCAGGGCTGGGCACTTGATCGCATGCCCAACTTAGATAGGGCTATTCTTCGCGTGGCAGTGTGGGAAATTCTCTATAACGAGGAAGTGCCAGATGCCGTTGCTGTGAACGAAGCGGTTGAAATGGCCAAAGACTTATCTACAGATGACTCTGGCTCGTTTGTGAATGGTCTTCTATCGAGAATTTCGTCTACAAAGACCGCAAATTAGCTTTTTCGGCTGTTAGAATACCTCTAACAAACATCCTTTAAAGACCGTCCAGAGAGGCGGAGAAGGAGGTGGGCGTGTCCTCACGTACCGTCTTGAGCAGCGACGACATAGATCGCGCGGTAACTCGCATTGCTCACGAAATTCTTGAAGCCAACACTGCATTGCAGAAGAGTGGCACCAAAAACCTGGTGATTCTGGGCATTCCAACACGCGGAGTCTTGCTCGCAGAGCGAATCGCAGCGGTTATAGCTAGAGCCGAGCCCGAGACAGACATTTCTAATCTCTTGGGCCGATTAGACATAACTATGTATCGAGACGACCTTGCAGATAAGCCAACCAAGACTGTTACCGAAACTCTTATTCCTTCACAGGGAATTGACGACAAGGTTGTGGTTCTAGTTGATGATGTTCTCTTCAGCGGAAGGACTATCAGAGCCGCCCTCGATGCACTTGGAGAGTATGGCAGGCCTCGAGCGGTGCGATTAGCAGTTCTTGTTGACCGCGGGCACCGTGAACTTCCAATTCGCGCAGACTTTGTGGGCAAGAATTTGCCAACATCACGCGAGGAAAGAATTCGTGTCCAGCTCTCCGAATCTGATAACCAGAACGCTGTGGTGATTGAGTCATGAAGAACCTTTTATCAGCCAGTGAGCTAGACAGAGATGCGGCAATTGAGATTCTTGACATTGCAGAGGGAATGGCAGAGGTCAACGATCGAGAGATTAAGAAACTGCCAACCCTACGTGGAAAAACCGTTGTAAATCTTTTCTTTGAAGATTCAACTCGAACTCGCATTTCCTTTGAATTAGCAGAAAAAAGACTTTCTGCAGACGTAATTAATTTCACCGCCAAGGGTTCATCTGTTTCTAAGGGTGAAAGTCTAAAAGACACCGCTCAGACTTTAGAGGCAATGGGAGCCGATGCTGTAGTGATAAGACACCCAGCTTCAGGTGCAGCTGCGGTTTTAGCAAATTCTGGCTGGATTCAGGGCTCAATCATTAATGCAGGAGACGGCACGCACGAGCACCCTACACAGGCGCTACTTGACGCATTCACCATGCGTAAGCGCATTCACGGAGCCAATTCCAAAGGCAAGGCTTTAGACGGAGTCAAAGTTGCCATTGTTGGTGACATTCTGCATTCCAGAGTTGCAAGATCTAATCTTTTACTTCTAAGAACACTTGGCGCTGAAATTCATTTTGTTGCGCCACCCACCCTGGTGCCCTCAAACACACAGAACATGGATGCAAAATTTCATTACTCACTGGATGAAACTCTTCGAGTTGAGAAACCAGACGTTGTTATGATGCTGCGAATTCAAACCGAGCGCATGAACGCATCATATTTTCCGACTGAGCGTGAGTACGCAAGACACTGGGGCTTCAATGCACAGAGACTTTCGATGCTCAAGGAATCCGCAATTCTTATGCATCCTGGCCCCATGAATCGCGGACTCGAAATTGATGCCACCTCGGCAGACTCAAAACAATCAACGGTATTAGAGCAAGTAGCAAATGGCGTTTCAATAAGAATGGCAGTTCTATACACATTGTTATCTGGTGAAAGGAACAATAATGAAATCTAATTTCGTTCTAAAGAATGCCACACTTGCCGATGGCTCGAAAGTTGATATATCTGTAGTCGGCGACCGAATCACCGAAATCGGTTCAAACCTTTCTGCAGATGACCTTATCGACTGCACCGGGTTGATTGCACTTCCGGGTTTCGTAGATTTACACACACATCTTCGCGAACCAGGCTTTGAACAAAGCGAGACAGTTCTAACCGGTACCCAGGCCGCTGCGATGGGTGGCTTCACCGCCGTACATGCAATGGCGAACACTATGCCGGTGGCAGATACAGCCGGCGTCGTAGAGCAAGTGGCTGCCCTAGGAAAAGAGGCTGGATACGCTGATGTGTATCCAATTGGCGCTGTGACAGTAGGGCTTGAAGGAAAGCAGATGGCCGAACTTGGGGCAATGGCAAATTCAAAAGCCAAAGTCAGAGTTTTCTCTGATGATGGAAAGTGTGTGCATGACCCAGTTTTGATGCGTCGCGCATTGGAATATGTAAAAACATTTGGCGGTGTGATTGCCCAGCACGCCCAAGAACCGCGGCTAACAGAAGGTGCCCAGATGAACGAGGGCGCCGTAAGTGCTGAACTTGGCCTCACCGGGTGGCCAGCAGTCGCTGAGGAATCAATAATTGCACGTGACGTCTTACTGGCAGAACATGTAGATTCAAGAGTTCACATTTGCCATTTATCTACAGCAGGTTCAGTCGACATAATTCGCTGGGCCAAGGCTAGAGGTATTAAAGTAACCGCTGAAGTCACACCGCATCACTTATTGCTTACCGATGAACTTGTTAAGACCTATGACTCGGTTTACAAAGTGAACCCACCTCTTAGAACCCAAAAAGATGTTGACGCCCTTAGAGCTGCCCTGATTGACGGCACAATTGACATCATTGCAACCGATCACGCGCCGCATCCAATTGAGTCAAAGGATTGCGAGTGGAGTGCTGCCGCTTTTGGAATGCTTGGCCTAGAAATTGCAGCTTCAGTAGCACAAGAGGTTTTGATTGAAAGCGGCAAGTCTTCATGGCAACGACTTGCTGAGGTTCTTTCGCTAAACCCGGCTGAAATTGCTGGCGACTCTGAACAAGGCAATTCAATAGAGATTGGCGCTATTGCCAATATCGCATTGATCAACCCGGTGGCCAAACGCACAGTAGTAGCAGACACCGCCTCTAAGTCAAAGAATTCCCCATACGTTGGTCTTGAACTTCCAGGTCAGGTTGTACATACCATTTACCGCGGATTCTTCACTGTCAAAGACGGCAATCTTGCCAAAGCAGGAAGAAGCTGATGAGTAAAAACCTTATGGCAGTCATAAGTGCGGCGATATTCATTTTGCTTTTGCTGCTCGCAATAAAAGGCTGGCGAAATAAAGTTGCTAATCAATCAAGCACAATTAGCGAGCCGCTTGAGGCTCTCGAATTTTTTGGTGAACCACTTGAATCGGCGAAAACCTTCTACGTTGCCACAACCTACGCTCTGAACCATCTCGAGCGAATCGCAGCCTACGGTCTAGGCAGCAGGGGCAATGCACAGGTAATTGTTTTCACTGAAGGAATTTTGATAGTTCGAAATGGTGAACGCCCTCTAGCGATTGACAAGTCCAGCATTCAAAGAATTAGCGTTGGTCAGGTAGCAATTGATAAAGCCGTTGAAAAAGACGGACTTATTCAAGTTGATTGGATTCAAGATTCAACCACCCTAACCACTCATCTTCGCGTTCTTGACCCTACAGACAGAGACGCCGTTATTTCAAGCATTTCAAGCATCATCATGAAAGAGGAATCAAAATGAGCCAAGCACTTCTAGTTCTAGAAGACGGTCGAGTCTTCAATGGTGTGTCCTACGGGGCGGAGGGTAAGACCCTTGGTGAAGTTGTTTTCGCTACCGGAATGACCGGATACCAAGAGACTCTCACTGATCCTTCGTATGCCGGGCAAATCGTGGTGCAGACGGCACCTCACATTGGAAATACCGGCGTTAACACACGCGATGAGGAATCAAGCAAAGTTTGGGTAGAGGGTTATGTGGTTAGAGATCCTTCACGAATTGTTTCCAACTTCCGAGCGGAAAAATCGTTAGCTGATGAACTAATTAAGTTTGGCGTTGTGGGAATCTCGGGAATTGATACTCGTGCACTGACAAGACATCTGAGGACAGCTGGCTCAATGCGCGGGGGAGTTTTCTCTGGCGAGGCATCAAAACAGCCAATCGAAGCTCTTATTGCTGAGGTTACCTCGGCCACCAGAATGAAGGGCCTCTCGCTAAGCGATGCCGTCACTACGTCAGAAACGTACACTGTCAAAGCCCAAGGAGAAAGACTTGGCAAAGTAGCAATTGTTGACCTAGGCATTAAGAAATCAACCATCGAGCACATGTCAGCTCGTGGACTTGAAGTGCAGATATTTCCATCAAAAGTTGATGCCAAGACTCTGCTAGAGGCTCGACCAGACGCAGTCTTCTATTCCAACGGTCCAGGTGACCCTGAGGCTGCCGGCGACCAAGTGGCCGTGCTTCGCGAGATTTTGAAGGCAAAAGTTCCTTTCTTCGGAATTTGCTTTGGCAACCAACTACTGGGGCGAGCCCTTGGTTTTGAAACATATAAGTTGCCCTTCGGCCACCGTGGAATCAACCAACCCGTACTGGATCGTAAAACCGGCAAGGTAGAAGTAACTGCCCACAATCACGGCTTTGCTGTAAAAATTCACGGCGGTCCAGAGGTGCAAAGCCCTGCAGGTTTCGGTCGCGTGAGTATTAGCCATGTCTCCTTGAACGATGACTGTGTTGAGGGGCTCGAGTGTCTAGATATTCCAGCATTCTCTGTTCAGTATCACCCTGAGGCGGCCGCAGGGCCACACGATTCAAATTACCTATTCGACCGCCTGGTTGAACTAATCAAAACAAATAAGGTGGCTAACTAATGCCAAAACGTTCAGACATTCAAAGCGTTCTCGTTATCGGGTCTGGGCCAATCGTGATTGGCCAAGCTTGCGAGTTTGACTATTCCGGAACTCAAGCATGTCGTGTGCTTAGAGCGGAAGGAATCAGAGTTATTTTGGTGAACTCCAATCCAGCAACAATCATGACAGATCCTGATTTCGCAGATGCCACATACATAGAGCCCATCACACCAGAGGTGATTGAATCAATAATCATCAAAGAGAAACCAGACGCAATTTTGCCAACGCTTGGCGGGCAAACTGCATTGAATGCGGCAATGGCACTTCACGAGCTGGGTATTTTAGAGAAATACAACGTTGAGCTTATTGGCGCAAAAGTGGATGCAATTAAAAAGGGTGAAGATCGCCAAATATTCAAACAATTAGTTCTAGACGCCGGTGCCGATGTTGCTAAGTCAGTAATCTGTTCTACCGTAGACGAGTGTCTTGATGCTGTAGCTGAACTTGGCTATCCGCTTATGGTTCAACCTTCTTTCACAATGGGTGGTTTGGGTTCTGGATTCGCACACGATGAAGAAGAGCTTCGACGTATCTGTGAATCAGGATTGCAAGCATCTCCGGTTACCCAGGTGCTTCTCTCAGAGTCAATTCTGGGCTGGAAAGAATACGAACTTGAATTGATGAGAGATACTAACGACAACTGTGTTGTGGTTTGTTCAATCGAGAACGTTGACCCAGTTGGTGTTCACACCGGAGATTCAATCACCGTTGCACCGGCACTTACACTAACTGACCGCGAGTATCAGAATCTGCGCGACATCAGCATAGACATTATTCGTGCGGTGGGCGTTGACACCGGAGGTTGCAACATTCAATTTGCGGTGGATCCTGCCAATGGACGTGTCGTTGTAATTGAGATGAATCCAAGGGTTAGTCGCTCATCTGCATTGGCGTCAAAGGCAACCGGATTTCCTATTGCAAAAATTGCCGCAAAACTAGCGATTGGCTACACACTTGATGAAATTCCTAACGACATCACCAGAGTGACTCCAGCTAGCTTCGAGCCAACACTTGACTACATAGTTGTGAAGGTTCCTCGCTTTGCGTTCGAAAAATTCCCGGCGGCAAACAACACCCTAACCACCACCATGAAATCTGTTGGTGAAGCCATGGCAATTGGCAGAAACTATTCTCAAGCCTTACAAAAGGCGCTTCGTAGCCTTGAAAAACGAGGCTCTTCTTTTCACTGGGATGGTCCAATTGGAAAAAAGGACGAGCTTCTTGAAGCAATCAAAACACCTACCGACGGTCGCATCGTTTTGGTTCAGCAGGCACTGCGGGCAGGAGCCACCGCTGAACAGGTCTTTGAGTCAACCAAGATAGACCCTTGGTTCATTGACCAAATTGTCCTCATAAACGAAGTAGCTGACGACGTTGAGAAGGCCCCGAGCTTAGACGCTGTTGTTATTAAGAACGCAAAAGAGCATGGCTTTAGTGATTCTCAAATTGCACAACTAAGAGGTCTTAGCGAAGCCGAAGTTCGAGCCATGAGACACGCTTTGAACCTTAGACCGGTATTTAAAACTGTTGATACCTGTGCCGGAGAATTTCCTGCAGAAACCCCATATCACTACAGCACCTATGAGCAAGAGACAGAGGTTGCTCCTTCTGACAGAAGGAAAGTAGTAATTCTTGGCTCAGGGCCAAACCGCATTGGGCAAGGGGTTGAGTTTGACTACAGTTGTGTTCACGCGTCGTTTGCTCTTTCAGACGCAGGCTACGAAACCATCATGATCAACTGCAACCCCGAAACCGTATCTACCGACTACGACACTTCAGATCGTCTTTATTTTGAACCACTAACACTTGAAGACGTCTTAGAAGTTATACATGCCGAGCAGCAAAGTGGGGAACTAGTTGGCGTAGTTGTTCAGCTAGGCGGTCAAACCGCACTGGGGCTTGCCAAAGGATTACAAGACGCAGGAATTCCTATTTTAGGAACCACTCCAGATGCAATTGATTTGGCCGAAGAGCGTGGGCTTTTCTCTAAGATCCTTGAAGATGGAGACCTACTTGCCCCAGCCAATGGAACAGCGCTAAACCTTGCAGAGGCCGAGGTAATTGCTTCGAGAATTGGTTACCCGGTTCTAGTTAGACCATCGTTCGTACTGGGTGGCCGCGGTATGGAAATTGTTTATGACCAAGCTGGAATTCGTGACTACTTCGACAGAATTGCAGATCAAGGGATCGTCGGACCAAAACACCCGTTGCTGGTTGATCGTTTTCTTGACGATGCGATCGAGATTGATATCGATGCTCTTTTCGATGGCGAGACGCTTTACGTTGGTGGAGTGATGGAACACATTGAAGAGGCAGGAATCCACTCTGGTGACTCAAGTTGCACCTTGCCTCCAATAACGATGAGTGACTCTCAAATTGCAAGGGTGCGGGAAGCCACTTTGAAGATCGCGCAGGGAATTGGCGTTCGAGGCTTGCTTAATGTTCAGTTCGCCTTAGCGGCAGACGTTCTTTATGTTCTAGAGGCAAACCCACGCGCGTCCAGAACTGTGCCCTTTGTATCAAAGGCTCTTGGCATTACGTTAGCTAAGGCAGCATCATTGGTAATGGTTGGTAGAACTATCAAGAGTCTTATCGCCGATGGTCATCTACCTGAGAAAGACGGCACCTACATTCCAGCCGGTTCTCCTATTGCAGTGAAAGAGGCCGTTCTTCCTTTCAAGCGATTCGCAACCAAAGATGGAAGATTCGTTGACTCGCTCCTTGGCCCAGAGATGCGTTCAACCGGCGAAGTGATGGGAATAGACGTTGACTTTCCTAAGGCATTTGCCAAGAGTCAATCTGCTGCAGGAAGCGCCTTGCCAACTTCTGGAAGCATCTTTATATCGGTGTCAGACAGAGATAAGCCTCAGGTAATTCTTCCTGTTCGAAGACTTCAGCAGTTGGGATATAAAGTACTTGCCACCAGCGGTACTGCTGCCATTCTGGCCAGACACGGAATTGAAGTTCAGGTAGTGCGAAAGCACACCGATGACAATTCAGTAGCGGATGGTCCGACAATTGTTGAATTGATTACGGCAGGCAAAATTGATGTCGTGGTAAATACTCCTTCTGGATCAAGTGCTAGAAAAGATGGTTACGAAATTCGTGCGGCAACTACCGCTGCAGATAAGGCAATCTTCACAACAATTGCGCAATTATCAGCGGCTATCGGTTCGTTTGAAGAGGTAATTGCTGGGCCCTTTGCAGTAAAGTCTCTGCAGGATCACGCTCACGACAGGGCGGTTGCACTTGCCAACTAACTTTGGAGTCTCGCTTAGCGCCGCTTTCAAGAAATACGGACAACTATGCGTTGGTATAGACCCGCACTCTCAGCTCTTAGCTGACTGGGGCTTAGAAGACAGTACCGCCGGACTTGAAAGATTCTCGAACTTGGTTCTTGATGCCGCTGTTGGAAACGTTGGGATCATAAAGCCTCAAGTTTCATTCTTTGAGCGGCACGGTTCAGCTGGCTTTGCGATTCTCGAGAAGATCGCAGAAAAAGCTGCGGACACAGACCTCGTTGTAATTATGGACGCAAAGCGAGGAGACATCGGCACGACGATGTCTGCCTATTTTGACGCCTGGTTAGGTCAAAACGCTCCTTTTGTTTGTGATGCACTAACCGTTTCCCCATATCTAGGCTTTGATTCCCTTTCAGAAACAATGGCCGGCTGCCTTGAGAGAGGTAAAGGTTTATTTGTGTTAGCGGCTACTTCAAATCCTGAAGGCGCGACGGTTCAACGGGCAACGAACAGTGGACAGACCATTGCGGCGCAGATTTGGGAATCTTTGCAGAAAATAAACAAAGTAACCGCAGCACCAAATGCAGCACTCGGATCGTTCGGCGCTGTAGTAGGAGCAACCCTTAACTTGGCAAACTTTGGTCTTCAGTCAATTCAAATTAAAACCGCGGACGCTACAACCCCTATCCTTGCCCCGGGCTTTGGCGCGCAAGGAGCTGAACTAACGGCAACAAGGCAACTTTTTGGCGCCAGCGCTGATCAAGTAATTCATTCTGTTTCGCGAAGCGTGCTGCAGGCTGGGCCCAACGGTCTCATTCCTGCTATCTCTGCGGCTAAGGCAGAGCTGCGCTCCGGCTTGGAACAGGCTTAGGCTTTTAGCATGTCAGCTCAGCTTGCCGTAATCGCAGGACCAACAGCCGTAGGTAAAGGAACTGTGGTCAGGCACATAATCGAGAACTTTCCGAACATTCATCTTTCAGTGTCGGCTACCACAAGAGC
>JBJOJI010000057.1:0-8291 GCA_046046665.1 Actinomycetota bacterium | reverse complement strand
GCGCACCTTGCTTCCATCGTCCGCTAGGCGATACACCGATACCCCTTCGCTTCCGCGAGTAATGAAAACGTGTCGGGCTGAATCGCCGATCCATTTCCAAACCACCTTGTCAACATCGGTTCCTTCATCCATGTCGTAAAGCCAATGGATGTCTTCGTCCGATGCTTTGATAATGTGCGAAATATCGTTGATGCGCTCAACCCGCAGGCGCTCGTGGTTTCGTAGGCGCTCGTGGTTTCGTTCAAAGCCAAGAGCCGGCCGCATGTTGATGTCGTGGCTTATGGTCACAGATTTTTGTTTGTAGTGCTCACGCGCCCAGTCTTCGATTACTAGATTGCCTGGGCCCATTGCCATAGTGAGGCAACCAAATTGAATGGCAGTTGCGTGCATGTTTTCCAGGTCGGCATCGCTCGGCAGCTCTTGGGGTGTCCAGCCCCAGTCGGCAGTGCCATTTACGTAAAAAGAATAAGAAGGAACACCACTTGAATCAATTGAAACCGTGACCATTGTGGTTTGTTCTTTAGCGTCAACTGAGTAATCAAGGCCAACCTGGTTGGCAACTAGTTTTTCGCGAATGATCTTGCCAAAACCATCACCCGATAGCCGCGCAAGAAACTGCTGCGGGGTACCGCGACGAGCCAGAGCAATTGAAACATTGGCATTTGCGCCGCCAACTATGGCATTGAATGAACCCGCCTGGTAGCGGTTCTCAATTAGGTCTATCAGGGCTTCGCCAATAACAAGGATCATGCAAAAAGTTTAGGGGGATAGGCTGGAACTATGAACAGAATTCCTTTGGCCAACAAGGCTGTAGCGCTACCCCTGATTGGACTTCTAGTTGCTTGGTTGGCCTTTATGGCGGCAACCCTAGCCAATCTTTATGTGCCATTGCCCATTTATAACAATGTTGGCGTAGCTACGTTTCCTGAAGAGACAGTTCAGATTGCCCCTTATTTATTTCTTCTTGGCATAGCGGCAGTATCTGTTGCGTCTCTTTTGGGTAAGCGCCTAGCGCAGCGTGCCAGGATGGAAAATGGCGAAGGTCACAAACTAAGCCGTGCGGCTTTGCGATTTGCAAACCTTGGAGTTGTTATTGGCCTAGCCGCTGGTGCCATCTTTGCAATTGGCAACTTTCTAGGTGCTTTCAATACTTACTCTGGCAGGGCCGAAAACCCGGTGCTTAGATTGCTTAGCGTTTACGTGCCAATCTTGCTGGCTACCGGCTTGGTTGTTTATGTCTTGCTTGCGGCTTTTGTTTTTAATCACGAATCAGAAAAAAACAGCGATGGCACAAAAGCCCGAATGACCGATGCGCAAAAAGCGCTTGGTTTGGGTTATGCGATTCCAATTTTGGCTACCGCCGTTGCCATCATTTTTGGGCTTGCAGTTTATGACGTAACTAGAACCAACCTGCAGGTTTGGATTTGGGTGATCATTATCGCGATTGTGGCAACGGGTGTTGTGTTTGGCACTCGCTTCGCAAATAGGGCTCGTGCGGTCAAGCCAGCGCCGGTAAAACCAAGAGCCGCGCTAACCGCAGGTGCTTCAAACTTGAACTTTGTCTTGTCAATTATTTTTGGTTCAGCTGTCACCATAATGGCATTTAGCTTCGGCACAGAAGCGATTGGAAAATTGCAAACCTGGAGCAACCCGCCAATTAATTGCAAAGATGTTGAATGCAATTCCATTGCCAGCATCTCTGCACCAAGTTGGCAGTGGCTGTTAGAAGAGATGGCTCCAGCCAAGGTGCTTCTAATTCTTGCCGTAGCTGGAATTTATGTGACCATAACTGAACGCAACAAAGAGTCAGCACCCACAAAGAAAGCAAAGTAGTTGAAATTTTTTGCATCGGGCTTATTGTTTGACAACGATGGCGTATTAGTAGATTCACACAACGCGGCAAATGTTGCCTGGTCTCAGTGGGCAACAGAATTTGCACCAAATTTTATGTGGGACGTTCCAGAAAACGCCGGCGTGCGAGCGGAAGACAAAGTTCGCGAGCATGTAACCGCCGAACAATTCGAAGTTGCTAATAATCGCATCAACGAATTAGAGCAGCTAAGTGCTGGAGAAACGGTAGCTCTACCTGGCGCTATTGACCTACTTCATTCATTAAAGTCAGGCACCTGGACTGTCTGCACTTCAGCCAATGCCAACTTAGGCCGGGCAAGATTGGCGGCCGCCGGGCTTCCGATTCCTGCCGAGTTGGTAACCGGCGATGATGTGGCCAATGGCAAACCGCATCCAGACCCTTACCTGCTGGGTGCTGAGCGCTTGGGTTTTGACCCTGCTGACTGTGTGGTTTTTGAGGATGCCATCGCTGGCGTCGAAGCGGGTATTGAGGCCGGAGTTGGCCTAGTAATTGGAGTGACCGAAAAAGCACTTGAGTCTGCGGCTGACATTGTTATCAAAGACCTAACAGGTATTACATTTGACGGAGAGACCTTGTTTATTCCAGACAAGGCCCGACTTCGTTAAGAGGGTAAAAATGTCTGAAGTAACTTTCTATGGCGCTGACTGGTGCAGTGACTGCCGACGATCAAAGTCACTGTTAAACACCTTGGGTGTTGAGTACGACATGAAAGACGTTGAGCAGAGCGCCGAGCTTGCCGCTGAAGCAGAAGCAGTCGCTGGTCGGAAAAATATTCCTGTGGTGTTATTCAAAGACGGCGAATTCATGGTTGAGCCAAGCGATGCAGATTTGCACGCAGCTCTTTCAAAGCGCGGTTTGATCTAAAAATGTATAGCCGCCACGTAGTTGTAGTAGAAGACGAAGCCCTACTTCGTGACCTAATTGCCAAGACTCTAGAGTCAAGCGGCTTTGAGGTAACTACCGCTGCTAATGCTGCCGATGCTGCCCGTGCGTTCAAAGCGCATGACCCAGATGCCGTGGTGCTTGATGTTGAGCTTGGCCCCGGACCTACAGGTTTTGATTTTGCCGAATCACTTCAAAAAACCGCACCCGATGTTGGCATTGTCTTCTTGACCAACCTGCCCGATGCAAGATTTGCTGGCAAGGAAACAAAGGAGCTGCCAAGCAAAATTGCCTATCTTCGTAAATCTCAGCTAATTGATGCAAACGAATTAGTTGATGCTTTAGAGGCCGTATTGCACGATGCAGTTGTCTCTGGTCAGCGCCATGACCTGCAGGGTTCAAGACCTCTTGCGGCTTTGTCTAAAAAGCAAATCTTAGTTCTACAGCTGCTTGCCATGGGTTACACAAATTCTCAAATTGCAGACAAGCGCGGAACTACCGTTCGAGCCGTTGAAGGCATTGTTAGCAGAATTTTCCAGGCTCTAGAAATTGATGTGCAAGCCGAAGGAAACGCTCGCGTGGAAGCCGCGGCAACTTATCTGCGAGCATCAGGCAAATCTCTCGCAGAGTAATGCAAAAAAAATACCTAACCCCAAGAACCAGCCTTAGGGAAGCCATTAAAAACGCCTCAGGCCCGGTTGCTCTTAGCAATAGGGTGCTGCTTCAATTTGTGCCTATCTCTTATTTACTTGTATTGGTAAGTAATCCAGCACGACTTGAAGGCTCATTTCTGCAATGGATATCGGTTGCAACTATCGGCACGTTAGCTACGATTCTTGTCCTGCTTGCTTTCAGGGCTAGCCTGCTGCCAATATATCCCAACAGAAAATCCAAGCCACTTCTCACCTCTGTAGCTTTCGTCACAGCAGGTTTTGTAAGAGGCCTATTCATTTATCTGGTTGGCTCCACATTCGAAATTATGCCGGAGACCGAATTTATCTTTAGGCTCTGGGGTGGCCCGCTCTTTGTTTATGGCGGAATAGCAATGTTGGCAATATTCAATTCATCCAGGCTTAGACACGAAAGTGTTCTTTCAGATTTGGCCACAGAAAAAGTTGAACTTGACGAACTGCGTGGTGGCATTAAAGAACGAATTCGTTCTCAGCGTCAAGACCTTATAAGGCGAGTGCAAGAGGTGCTGGTACCGGCAATTGAGAATGTCCAATCTGAACTGAATTCACAAAAAGTTTCACTTTCCAATAAGTTACGAGAAATAGTTGAAACGGTTGTTCGCCCGCTCAGTCATGAAATTGGCAGTTACGCAACCGCAGATGAATCGGCTATCAAGATTGGAAAAAGGGCTAAGAGAGTAATTTCAAAAGGTGAATTTCCTCGAGTTGTTTCGGCTGGGGCAATGTTGGTGCCAGAGCTAATCTCATTTGCCACCGCTTCAATTGCTGTTGCCTCGAATGCACTCAATTTTCCGGATCATGTTTTAGTTACCAGTTTGCTGAGTCTGGCATGTGTCTATTTCGGATATAAATTAATTCAGGTTTCTCTCTACAGATTCTGGGTTCCAGTATTTGTCGCCGTCCTAATCACCTTCTTGGCTGCACTGACAGTTTCATATTTAACCTGGTTCGCTCTTGGGCTATTTGGTTTTGAACTTCCTGAAATCATTTTGTATGAATTCATACTCTCTCAGGTTTTCATCGGCTCCATTTCCTTTTATATGCAATATCTGCGCACCAAACGAAATGCGGCTGAGGTAGAAATGACAAAAGTTATTTCCGATTTGGCTATTCTCAATTCACAATTGCGCCAGGAGGTTTGGTTAAACCGCCGCCGTATTGCATCGGTTTTGCATGGCTCTGTGCAGGCTGCCCTTTACGCTTCAGCTATTCGCTTGGCCAAAGTAGAGTCTCCCTCTGCGCAGGAAGTTAAGAACGTTCAGGCTGATATTGCAGCGGCAATTAGCAAGCTCGAATCCACCGACGGGGCCGAAACCTTCAGTGGAGTGCTTGAGCAGATACGAGAGGTTTGGGACGGTGCCGTTGAAGTCACGTTGCCAAGCATGGGCGCAGACCTGGTTGCTAAATTGGATGCAAATCCAGTTGCTTCGTCTTGTGCCTCTGAGGTGGTAAGAGAGGCCGTTAGCAATGCCGTAAAGCACGGTAAGGCTGAGCATGTGGTCATTGAGGTGGAGCAGACTGTCCCGCACCTTTTGGGTATAACTGTGACCAACGATGGTCAGCCTTTGCCAGCCGAGGTTGAAGCCGGCTATGGTTCATCAATCTTGAATGAAGTGGCCTTCACCTGGCAGCTGGAAAACCGCGGTGGATACACCGTCTTGGGTGCCGCAATAGCCATCTAACTGGCGCAATTTAGTGCCGGGGCTTTAGGTATCGATGTGAAATTGGGTCTAGCCAAAACAGCCCAGCCAAGTTAGGCTTATAGCGTTACAGTTTGCAGTACATCACTTGTTTCAAGTGGCCACAGAAGCGCCACCGCTGAAGATGTACCAGTCTTTTCCTCTAAATAAGATCTGCCGTTATGCAGAGTTGTTCTTGTGTGTGGGTTTAGCAGCTGTTCGACTAGCCCACCGGTTCAAAGCGGCTACTCCCCGCCGAACCACACAATTGAATGAGGAAAAATTATGCCAACTTTTGGCAAATCAAACGCGCGCCCGGGAAAAGGCGCTTCAGCAGACCGTAACGGTAAGACCCCAACAGGTCGCGGCCGCGCAGGTTCAACATCAAACTTCAAGCCACGTGAAGACGGTCGCGGGGGTCGCTCAGACTTTCGCGCTGCAGGTGCCGATGCACCGCGCAAGCCACGTGCAAAGGGTGCGTTCTTTGAAGAGCGCGCTCCTAAAACTTATGGTGCGCCATCAGAGCGCACTTACGGAAACCGTGATGGCGCAGCTCGTTCAGAGCGCCCTGCCTATGGGAAAGGTCGCGACAGCGGGCTTTCAGGTAATGAGCGTGGCAACTTTAATGACCGTGCGCCTCGTGAAGATCGTGGTGGATACCAAGGCCGTTCAGAGCGTCCTTCTTATAGTGACCGCGATTCACGCCCAAGCTACGGAAACCGCGATGACCGCGGCGCACGTGGTGGAGACCGTCCGGCTTATGGTCGCCCAGGTTCAGCAGCAGGTGGCCGCAACTCTCGCGAGATGAATGGTGGCCGCGAAGACCGCGGTCGCGATTGGACACCTCGTGGCAACGAGGGTACCGGTGCAGCAGCACGTAAGCCTCGCTACAACTCAGATGACCGCGCAGCCCGTGATGGCCGCCCGGCATACAACTCAGATCGTCCTTCATTTGGTCGTGGCCGCGATGACCGCGATGCACGCCCGGCTCGCCGTGACGATGAGCGCCAACCACGTACTTTTGGTAACCGCGAAGATCGCCCAGCACGCGCAGGTTTTGGTGGTGGCTTCGGCGACCGCAACCGTGCAGAGCGCCCTTCATACGGCAAGTCAGATTCATCGCGTTTCGAAGATCGCACCGACCGTGGTCGTGATTCAGGTCGCGAAGAGCGCAACCCAAACCGCCCTGACCGCGCAGCACGCGATGACTCACGCGAGTCATCATTCCGCGGCGCACGCGACTCAAACCCAAACAAGAAGGCTTTCTTCGAAGACAAGGTTCTTGAGCGCCTAGATGCTGTTGAAGCTTCAGAAGCAATTACCTCAAACACTTTTGACGAGATGGGTCTTCACCCTCGCATTATTGCTTCACTAACTGGAATGGGTGCAGAGACCCCGTTCCCTATTCAGGCAAGCACAATTCCTGCAGCCATGACTGGTCGCGATGTTCTTGGTCGCGGTAAGACCGGTTCAGGTAAGACAATCGCGTTTACCGTTCCTCTAGTAATGAAGCTTGTTGCTGCTGGTTCAGTTCCACGCAAGCCAGGTAAGCCACGTGCGCTTATTCTTGCTCCGACCCGTGAGCTTGCAGATCAGATTGACCGCACAGTAAACGGCATTGCCAAGGCTGTTGGCTTCTACACAACTTGTATCTACGGTGGTGTTCCTCAGCGCAAGCAAGAGAACGCAATGAGCCGCGGTGTTGACATTGTTGTTGCAACTCCTGGTCGTCTAGAAGACCTTATGTCTCAGCGCATCATTGACTTGAGTGAAGTTGAAACTCTTGTTGTTGACGAAGCTGACCACATGTGTGACCTTGGTTTCATCGAAGGCGTGCGTCGCATCATGCGCGCAGCCGGCGACAGCCAAAAGCTTTTGTTCTCGGCAACTCTTGACCGCGAAGTAGATGCACTGGTTAAGGAATTCCTTCCTGACCCTTACGTTTACGAAGTGCCAAACGAAGAGAACGACACAGCAAACATCACTCACCGTGTTATGACCGTTGACCCAGAAGACCGTTCTCAGGTTCTTCTTCGTCTAGTTCAGGGTCACGGAAAATCAATCATCTTTACACGTACCAAAATGACCGCCGAGCGTCTAAGCGAAAGCTTGACTGCAGCCGGTGTTCCTGCGGCACGTCTTCACGGTGACCTAAACCAGAACCAGCGAAACCGTAACCTTGAGCGTTTTACCAAGGGCGGCTGCCGCGTGCTAGTTGCAACTGATGTTGCTGCTCGCGGTATTCACGTTGATGACGTGGCTTTCGTTATTCAGGTTGATCCACCTGAGGAATACAAAACCTACCTACACCGATCAGGTCGTACCGGCCGTGCGAATGCAGAAGGAACAGTTATTACTCTGATTCCTCGCAGCCGTCGCCGCCGCATGGAAGACCTACTTCGTCGTGCAGAACGCGATGGAATCTTCTCTGAAGTTCGCCCAGCTAGCGAATTGCTAGTTGAGCTTGCTGGCCCAATTGCACCAATTCCAGCGCCTGAGTCTCTTGACTTTGGTGACTCACGAGGTGGTTCATCACGCGAGGGTGGTCGCGGTGGCGCTGGTCGCAGTGGTGGCGGACGCGGTGGTTCAGGTGGCGGTCGTGGCAACTACGGCGGCTCTGGCAAGGGCCGTTGGGCTGACAAGCCAAAGGGTGAGGGTCGTCCTCGTGCCAAGAAGTACGCCAACTAAATAGTTTCAAGAGAACCCCTGCCGGCTAAAGCTGGCGGGGGTTCTTTCTATATCCGGGGTTGCGCCAGCCCCCAGCCCTGGCTTAGACTGGGGGAAGCCAAAGACCGTCGGTTTTGCCCTTATTTATAAAGGCAACGAAGGATACGAAAGTGTCAACCCACGCAGGTGTATTTAGAAGTACTAATTCATCGGTGTTAAAACCGTCCAATTACTTACTGCTTCATGCGTCTGCATGGAGCATTTTTTATTTCCCGGGGCTACCGACATAAACAAATCAAGGAGCGCCATGGCGAACAAGGTCGAGAAGGTAGCTGAGCTAACTGGTCTATTCCAGAACTCAAACGCCGTCTTTCTAACCGAGTACCGCGGTCTCACCGTTGCACAGCTCAAAGAGCTTCGTCGCAACATCAGTGCAGACGCAACCTACGCCGTAGCAAAGAACACTCTTATTGAGATCGCTGCAAAGAACGCTGGAGT
>JBJOJI010000012.1:0-19565 GCA_046046665.1 Actinomycetota bacterium | reverse complement strand
TCCTTTTTCTTTGTGTGGCTAGTGAGGGATTCGAACCCCCGAAGGCTGAGCCAGCTGATTTACAGTCAGTTCCCTTTGGCCACTTGGGTAACTAGCCAGGTGCACTTCCGGCCGCCTGTAATCAGCCGAACGGAGGTGCTTTGAAAGTTTAGCCGAATTATTCACAGGTTAGAAATCGAGATTGCCCTGAAGCCCGCTTAGGGCTTAGGTTTGTAAAAGATTTACATTCTCATCCGCGAATTTACAGGAATTTACATGGCTGGCATCGAAGACGTTGCAAGACTTGCAGGGGTATCAACTGCAACAGTCTCTCGTGCTCTAAGCGGTAAAGACGTAGTTTCCGAGAAAGCCCGCGCCAAGGTAGAAGCTGCGGCGTTAGAACTTGGCTATGTGGCCTCACACTCTGCCTACACACTTGCAACTGGCCGCAACCGCAACATTGGTGTGGTCATGCCATACGTTGACCGCTGGTTTTTCTCTGCCTCTCTAGAAGCAATTGAATCCACCTTTATTGAAAACGGTTATGACCTAACCCTTTACAACCTCAGCGGTGGTCAAGATCAAAGACGAAGAATCTTTGAGGAGTTCTTGCTGCGTCAACGCGTTGATGCAGTTTTGACAGTAGCGGTTCACCCAAATGAATCTGAGCTAGAGCAGCTAAACAAAATGATGAAGCCAATTATTGCAATCGGTGGTCAGGTTCACGGTGCCCGAAGCCTGGCTATGAATGATCACTTTGCCGGAAAGCTGGCCACTGAGCACCTGCTGTCTCTTGGCCACACGCGAGTTGCCAACATCAGCGGAATGGTTGGTTCTGATCGAGAGTTTGATCAGGCCAATAAGCGCAAAGAGGGTTATCTTGAGGCAATGCATGAGGCAGGTTTAGAAACTAGACCAAACTGGTTAGGCGAAACAGACTACACATCTGCCGGCGCCTATAAAGTTACAAAGCAAATGTTGGGAAACCCAAAGAATGCTCCAACGGCTATTTTTTGCAACTCTGATGAAATGGGTTTTGGCGCAATCATGGCCGCCAAAGACCTTGGCCTTAGAGTGCCAGAAGACATTTCTGTAATTGGTATCGATAACCACGATATGTCTGAGTTTTTTGAGCTAACCACTATTGATCAAAGAGTTAGAGAGCAAGGCGCAGAAGCTGCTCGCCTAATTCTTGAAGTGCTTGCCGACCCAGGGTTGGAAAGCCACGTAAACATTGAAGAAGATGTGGAATGGAAAGTAGACCTTCTTATTCGCTCTAGCACTGCAAGACCTGCTGCCGGCTCACGCTAACCAATTTTTTGCGCTTGGGTAAGTAAACTAGCGACATGGCTGATTCAACATTCGATATCGTAAGCAAAGTAGACAAGCAAGAAGCGAACAACGCTTTGATGCAGGCTCAAAAAGAACTTGAGTCACGGTATGACTTTAAGGGCGTTGGCGCCGAAGTTGATTGGTCTGGCGAAAAAATCCTAATGAAGGCATCAAGCGAAGAGCGCGTCAAGGCGGTTCTTGATGTGTTCCAGTCGAAGCTGGTTAAGCGTGGCATCTCACTAAAGAGTTTTGTAGACGGCAAGCCTTACCCATCAGGCAAGGAATACCGCATTGAGGGCGAGCTAAAAAACGGCATCGACCAAGAAAACGCCAAGAAGATTTCTAAAATCATTCGTGAAGAAGGCCCAAAGAGCGTGAAGTGCCAGATTCAAGGCGATGAACTTCGTGTGCAGAGCAAGAGCCGCGATGACCTTCAAGACACCATGGCTTTATTGAAAGCCAAGGATCTTGACGTCGACGTTCAGTTTCAGAACTTTCGTTAATCCTCTGCAACAATTTGCATTGCTCCGGTAGCTGGGTAAGCGCTGGCCGGGTTTTGGGTGTTTGATGCTCGCTTAGCAACGACACCAGCAAGAATTCCTGAAATAAACATTCCTACAACTGCGTAAACAAATGCGTATTGAACACCAAAGTGCTGAGCTGTGTTGCCCATAAATATTTTGATAGTCATGATTGCGACCGAGTTAACCAAGCTCATGCGCGCCAGAACCTGCGCGGTGTTTAGCCCCGCCACATGACCTGCAGCGCTCATGAATGAAGGCACCATTGGGGCGCAACCTAATCCAGCAATCACAAAGAAGAACGTGGTTAAAAATAGCGCCAAATCTGGTTGCTCTTTGGCAAATGGTGGCGCTACGAAAATTGCCAGAGCAATTGCAACAGCCGAAGTGATACCTGCGATTTGCGAGATAGAACTTAGATGCCAACGCTTTCCTAGTGGGTTAATTAGCATTCGGCCAGCTATTAGAGCAACTGAGAAACCGGTATAAGGAATAGCACCGCGACCAGCATCTAGCAAAAGGGTTTCCTTGCCAAGCAGCGCAGACCAGTCCATCATGGCTACTTCGCCGAGCACACCGGTAAACAGCCCGCCGGCAAGAATCCAAACCTGCCCCGGGGACTTAAAGAATGAAACTGGCTTGTGTGAAGCTTTGCCCTGACCGTGCCCGTCTTCTTTATTGGTTAGCATTCCGCGGGTGAAGTAAAGAAGTGCCAGCACTGTTGCCAACCCGGTAAGAAGCAGGTGAATTGAAAGCGGTAGCAATGTAGCCATAAATCCACTGAAGGCCGCTGCGAATGCAGCACCCAACGCCCAAGAGGCGTGAAACTTGCCAATCACTACCCGGTTCAAGGCTTTTTGCAGAGCAACGGTTTGTGAATTAAGCGCGATGTTGAAAGTTGAATAAAGAATTGCAGTTAGAAAAGCTGCGATGAAATAAATTACTGGGTTATGAATGAAGCCGATGCTTCCGAGCATGGTTGCACCGCCGATGCTACCGATGACAGAAATAGTCTTAGTTCCATATTTTGCAATTAGCTTGCTGGTGAACATCAAACCAAGCAATCCGCCAACACCTGAGAAGCCTGTAATTAAACCCCAGGTGGTGAAGTCAACATCAATTTGCTTGATGATTTCTGGAATTCTAGGGATTTGCGTAGCGGCAATAATCGCTTGTAAGAAAAACACCGCAACGATAGAGCGCTGCGCATTTTTTGATCGTTCTTTGGTGAAACCCAAACTATGCCCTACTTACTTCGATCAACAAAGCCTGCTCGGGCTTAAGAATTGGTGTGCGTAATCCAACCTTACTTAGGTACGCGCCACTCACAGTAGCCCCCTCAACCCATAGTGGGTCTCGTTTTTGAATTGCGTCGTAGTCACCAAACGGCTTAATCAACTTGATGAAATAATTTGCATTGTCATCAAGACCGGCAAAGCGCATGGTTTCTGGCAGGTTGTGCTGTGACTGAGTTAGCTGAACATAGGCAAATAGCGCTCGTGATCCGTCTTGAGCAACCACACCGTGGGCGTGGGCATCTGGGGTTGACTGGTCAACCCGTATTACTCGGCCGGAATGCAGCAAGCCACGGTTTGCTTTGTAGAAGTCCGTCCAGGCGCGAAGCTGCGCTCGCTCTGCCGCGGTGGTCTCAGTGATGTCCCACTCGATTCCAGCGTGACCAAAAAGTGCCGTAGTCGCGCGGAATGCAAGTGAAGCAGTTCTGCCTGTTGAGTGCGAATGGGTTGGCCCAATGTGGGTACCAAGCATCTCTGGCGGAATGGCAATTGTTGTGTAGCGCTGAATCTGCTGGCGATCTAGCGCATCGTTGCTATCGCTAGTCCAGAAGCGATCAGCATGTTCAACCATGCCAAGATCAATGCGCCCACCCCCTGATGCGCAGCTTTCAATTTCAAGACCCGGGTGGCGGTTCTTTAGTTCGTCAAACAATCGGTAAATTGCCAAAGTTTGATTGCGAACCGCAGCGCGGCCTAGGTGCTCTGCATCGGTGAGCACGCGGTTGTGATCCCACTTGATGTAGGCAATGTCGTAGTCGCTAAGAATTGAATCAACCTGGCCAAGCACGTGCTGGTAGGCACCTTCGTGAGTTAGATCTAGTACGTGCTGAAAACGAGACTCAATGGGCGTGCGACCGGTTGCGTGCAGAATCCAGTCTGGGTGGTCACGAAAGAGGTCACTGTCTGGGTTAACCATTTCGCCTTCAAACCAAAGACCGAATTCAAGACCTTTAGATTTAACTTTCTCAATCAACGGGTTTAAACCATTTGGCCAAACATCTTTACTAACCACCCAGTCGCCTAGACCAGCATGATCATCACGACGGGCGCCAAACCAGCCATCGTCAAGAACCATTCTTTCAACGCCTACCTCGGCAGCTACATCGGCAAGTTCGCTCAGTTTATTTAGGTCGTGGTTCATGTAAACCGCTTCCCAAACATTTAATGAGACCGGTCGTGGCCTGCGATTAGTTGGGTGGTTTTGGCGCGCACGAATCCATCGGTGAAGACGATCACTAACGCCATCAATTCCTTCAGCGGAATAAGTTGCCACCACAGCGGGTGCCACATAGGTTTCACCTTGATCCAAAACAACTTCGCCAGGCAGCAGTAATTCGCCGGCGCCAATTTGAGTTCGGCCAACCATTGTGCGCTCTAGCACGTGACGCGGGTTGCCAGACCAAGCCAGGCTCAGCCCCCAAGCTTCGCCGGTTTGAAAACCAGCACCGGCGGAAAGCGCTAGTTGAATAATTGTGTAGTCGTGACCGCTGCGGCCCTCTCGGCCTTCGCGCACCCAAGAACCAGTTTGAATTTGCTGACGCTGAGCAGTGCGTTCTTTCAACCAGCGACCGGTGAAGTCCATCACTTCGGCAGCGTGGTCAGGTAGTGCCATAAATGCAACGGTGGAGTCAACAGTGAAATCGGTTAGACCAAGGTTTGTTACCTGGTGATTAACCAACACAACACCACTGGCAGTTAGCTCATAAGAAATTTGCACTTCAAGTTCTGCGTTGGCATCTACAGAAATAAATGTCACTTTATAGTCGCTGGCTTGAACATCGCGCAATGTAAATAGTTGGCTGTGTGATGATCCGTTTCGGTGGCCCAACAAAGATGGGCGGCCAAGAAATCCGCGCGCGTTCTCGCGCCAGACTCCGCCGCGGTGAGCCTCGTCAAAATAGCCATGCGGTGCAGGCTCATCAAGCGCCGCAAGGATATCGGTGTGGTTATTGATAACTGGCATGTGCGAACCCCAGTGCACGATATTTGGGGTGCCTTTAGAGGTTTCAATAACCAGCGATACGCCGTCGCGGTTTAGGTGATAAATCTGCTCGATTGCCATTAGTCAACTTTACTCAAGGCAATCGGTGTCCTAGTTGGTGCGGTCTACCACTGCCTGAGCAAACTGGGCCAGTGCGCTCTTTACAGAGCCGTCAGGAAGTTCGGCAATTGCCTCAACCGCTTCATCTGCCCAGCGCTTGGCCTCTAGATAAGCCAGGTTGGCTACCTCGTGGTTGCGCAAGCGAACCAATGCCTCTTGCAAGCGTGAGTCATCGGCCAGGCCGCCATCAATCAATGCCAACAGCGATACCGCCTCGACATCGCCAGCCACAGCTGCCTTGCGAAGCAAAAGCACCGGCAAGGTTGGTACCCCTGCTCGAAGATCTGTGCCCGGGGTCTTGCCCGATGGACCGGCCTCAGAAATATCAATCACGTCATCAATCAGCTGGAATGCAACTCCAACCTTTTCGCCGTAAACGCGCATCGGTTCAATGTATTCACGCGGTGCACCAGAAAGCATGATGCCAAGGCGTGCTGAAGCAGAAATCAAAGAGCCGGTTTTATCGGCCATCACTTGAATGTAGTGAGCAACTGCGTCTTCAAATTCACTTGGGCCAATGGTCTCGTGTAGTTGACCTAGGCAAAGGCGCTCAAAGGTATCGGCTTGAAGCTTTAGCGACTCTTCACCGAGGTGCGAGCCAACCTGTGAAGCGCGGGCAAACAAAAGATCGCCGGTAAGAATGGCAATCGAATTACCCCAAATCATTTGTGCGGTTGGAACTCCGCGACGGGTTGGGGCGTCATCCATTACGTCGTCGTGATACAAAGTTGCTAGGTGAGTTAGCTCAACCACAACCGCTGCATCAATGACTTCTTTTTTCTTTGGGTCACCAAGTTGAGCAGCTAGTAAGACTAGTGTTGGTCGCACACGCTTGCCGCCGGCAGACACCAAGTGACGTGCAGAAGCGCCAGCGATTTTGTCGGCGTGCTGAGTGGCCACCTGCAGGTTCGCTTCAACAACCTCAAGCCCTGATTCAAGCGCCTTTAGAAGTGCGCGGTCAGAAACTTTTTTAAGCTGGCGCGGCAGCGAGATGGCCACTAGTTGCCCGCCTTGATGCCTTTGTGCACGGCCACAATGCCAAAGGTTAGATTCTGAAAAGATACGTTGGTATAACCAGCTTTTTCAATCTTTAGCTTTAGCTCATGCTGATTCGGCCAAGCCAGAATTGATTCTGAAAGATATGTGTAGGCCTCAGGGGTCTTGCTACCAAGGCGGGAAAAGGCCGGCAGAATTTTGTTTAGATACAGGTTGTAGAACGGTGCAAACCATGAGCTAGTTACTTTTGAGAATTCGCAAATTACTATGCAACCGCCAGGCTTAGTGACTCTATACATTTCGGCGAGCGCTTTTGGAACGTCAACAACGTTTCGCAAACCAAATGAAATTGTGCAGGCATCAAATTCGGCATCGGCAAATGGCAACTTGGTTGCATCGGCAAATACAAATTCAATTTCTGGGTGACGCACTCGGCCAACAGCCAACATGCCTTCAGAAAAGTCCCCCGCTACAACTTTTACGCCAGGCCTAGCAAAAGCCACTGATGATGCGCCGGTGCCGGCTGCCAGATCAAGAATTTTTTGACCACTACGTGGGTCAACCGCTTTTCGCACAATCTTGCGCCAGCGACGGTCTTGCCCGAAAGAAAGCAGGGCATTGGTTAGGTCATAGGTTGGTGCCACTTCATCGAACATTGCGGCTACTTCGGCCGGCTTTTTGTCTAGATTGGCTTTACTCACCCAACAAGTCTACTTGCGGCGAATCGCGCGCGAAGCAGTGAACAGGCCAAGAATGATTGCTCCGGCTGCCATAGCGTACAGACCAACCTGTGAAGCTTGAATAAAAACTTCGGCCGGGCTTTTGCGATTGAATCTAACCTGGCTGATATCGATTGGAATGTTTTGCTGTGGGTTGACCGCTCGCCCAGTGCCTCCAGAGGTGCCTTCGGCTGCGGTCATTGGGTTGATTGCAATAAAGCTTGTACTTGCCTTGCTTAGGGTGCCGGCTACTTCACCTGATGACTGACCACCGGACACCTTGGCACCTGCCCCGTTCACCGGTGCATCTGGCGCTTGGAATCCGGTTGAAACTTTCTGCTCATCCTCTTCGGCATCCTCGTCTTCTTCACCAGCTACGTCATCACTGTCACGCTGCGGACGAATGACCAAAGGAGGAACCGCCAACTTGCCCCGTTTTCCGTACTTCTCTTCAAGTTCTTTGCGCTTCTCATCGCCCTCTTTGTGCTGGGGTTTTTGCGATGACGGACCCTGTGGGCTTATGACTACCTCTGAGGTTTCGGCTTCATCCTCGTCATCTTCGGCGTATGCCGGAGCTGAGGTCAGGAGCCCGCCAAGAACTAGAAAACCGGCAAGCAAGAAAGCTACGGGAGCTGACTTTCGCATTTTTGGTCTCCTAGACGGGTTTAGGCTTTTTGAAGCTACTAGTTCAGATTACCCGCGACCCCACAGCCCTCCGATGGCCGTGTCTAGGTTCACAGATAACACTCAGAAAGGTGAGGGCCCATGAATGCGGCACTGAAATTGACTCTCACCACCCGTGAAATTCACACCGATAACTTTGAACTACTGGCCCACCTGCCCGCTAACCCGCTTACCTACATTCGTGGCGGAGACGGAATTGTTGGTTGGGGTGAAGCCGCCCGGCTTGAAAGCAAGTTGACATCTGGCCGCGTTGCCGATCTTGCTGCCCAGTGGCGAGCTTTGGTTCAGCTTTCTGAAAGCACCGATGAAGTGCGTCTACCGGGTTCTGGGCTGGTTGCCTTTGGCAGTTTTGCATTTTCTGACGCCAGCTCGGCCTCCAGCGTTTTGATTGTGCCGAAGGTAATTCTTGGCTCCCGCGATGGGCGCGTTTGGCTAACTACGGTTGACGGTTTTGAATCGCAAGATTTTTGGAGCGAAGAGCAGAGCTACAGAAATAATTCTGCGGTGAGTTTTGAAAGCGGGGCAACCTCTGCCGAGCATTACAAAACACTTGTCACGCAAGCGGTAAAGAGAATCACAACCGGTGAAGTTGAGAAAGTTGTTTTGTCGCGCGATATTCAAACCAGCTTGCCTAGCGATTTTGATTTGCGCTCCGTGCTTAAAAAACTTGGCCAGCAATATCCAACTTGCTGGATCTACTCGGTTGATGGAATGTTCGGGGCTTCCCCAGAACTTTTGGTTCGCGTATCTCACGGCCAGGTTTCCGCACGCGTGCTTGCCGGCACAGCAGGCCGCGGAACAGACCCTGGTGTAGATCACGCAATTTCTGTAGCACTTGCTGAATCTTCTAAAAACACGGCAGAGCATGCGTTTGCCGTTGATAGTTTGGTGCAGTCACTAACCCCGTTCTGCACTCACGTAGATGCAGATCCAACTCCGTTCAGTCTGGCGCTTCCAAATGTTTGGCACTTGGCCAGCGATGTTCACGGAGTTTTGCGCGAAGATGCATCGGTGTTAGATGTTGCAGCTGCATTGCATCCAACCGCAGCGGTTGCTGGAACACCTACTAACGTTGCGCAAAAACTCATCGCTGAATTAGAAGCAAGTGATCGCGGTCGCTACGCTGGCCCGGTTGGCTGGATTGGTGCCGACGGCGATGGTGAGTGGGCTATTGCATTGCGCGGAGCGCAAATAAACAATGCGGGCGGAGCGCAAATTAAAAATGCAACATTGCGCGCATTTGCCGGTGGTGGAATAGTTGCCGAATCAGAACCAGAAGCCGAGCTAGCCGAAACTGAACTTAAGTTTCGTCCAATTCGCGAAGCTCTTTCTTAGTTTCTCTAGAGGCGCACGTCAATCAAAACGCGGCCGGTATTTTGGAAAGCCAATTCAAGATCTGCGCGCTCTTCTACCCGTATGTAGTTCCAGCCGTAGGCCTGAGCTAAGTGCCAAAGATCTACCTGCTGCGGAGTCGTGAATAGTTTTTCAAAAGTTTTTGGCTCTAGTTGTGCGGCCATTTCCAGACCAGCGAAAATAGTGCCGCCGTTGTCGTTGCCAACCACAAGTTGAATGTTTAGATCGCCATCTGCTGGGTCGATAGCCAAAGATGAAGCATCGTGCAGCAGGGTTAGATCGCCAAGTAGTGCACGGGTTGTGCCTTCGCGCTCCACCATGGCGATGCCTGTGGCGGTGGCAACTGTGCCGTCAATACCGGCCAGGCCGCGGTTAGAGAAAACCCTGATTGCCTTAGCCGGGGCCCAAGCATCGGCCTCGCGAATTAGCCGTGAGGCGCCAAGCACCAGTTGATCGGCATCGCTGGTGGCTGCCCATACCGCGTCTACCAGTGCGCGGCGATCAAGTGCAGAACTTTCGGCGACTTTCAATTCTGCATCGGCTAGTCGCCAGCGTTCTAGCCATTCAAAATCAACCTCATCATCAACTGTGATTTCATCAACCACGTGAGCTGCCCGCCGCGAAACATCAAAGTGACCCATCACCTTGCTCTTAATTACTACAACCTCTACCTCTTCGTTAAAAAGCAAACGTATGGCTGCTCTGCCGAGGGTTGGTTTTCCGAAAACAATTACTCTAGAAATTTCGCTGGCAAGTGCTGAGGTCTCAAGAATTCTTCGATAACCAATAATTGCGTTCGCTCCCATGCGAGCACCAGATGATGGTTCGGCAAGCAGTGGCCAACCAAATGCTTCGGCAAGTTCTACAGCATCACCACCAGAACCGGCACCAGCAATTACTACGGTTGGGCGCTCAGCACTTAGAACTGCAAACTCTGGGTGCGGTTCAAAAACTTCTGGCATAGAAATAATCGGATTCAATTGCGCCGCGTTAGGTGATGTTGCCGAAAGTGGTTCGCGAAAGGCCAGGTTCAATTGCACTGGGCCAGGTTGATCGCCGTCGTAACCCATAGCAACCGCGATTGCGTTGATTGCTAAATCAACAGCTTCGCGAAGTTCGCCATCGTTTCCGTTGGGTGCTGGTACATCAACGCACTCGCGAACGGCATCGCCAAAAATGTTGATTTGATTGGTGGTTTGATTTGCACCAACACCGCGAAGTTCGTGTGGACGATCTGCAGTTAAAAGAATTAGCGGAACACCAGAGTGATTCGCCTCAAGCACCGCCGGATGCAAATTTGCCACCGCGGTTCCCGAGGTTGTAATCAAAACCGATGGCTCACCCGAAGCGAGCGCCGAACCAAGTGCGGTGAAAGCCATGCTGCGTTCATCTAGGCGCACATGCAAATCAATTTTTCCAGCATCAGCCAACTGGCCGGCAGCAATGGCCAAAGCTTGAGACCTGGCGCCAGGTGCCACAAAGAAATTACGAACGCCAGCCTTTGCAAAAGTTGCTAAAAGCTGAGCGGCAAAAACTTGGGCAGGTGAGCTATTTTGGCTCATCGTCACCTTTGGGCGCCGAATCGGTATCGGTGTTGTTTTCACCGGCTTCGTGATTAGAACTTTGTGGGCCCGGCTCTTGCTTTAGCTTCTCAGCCAGGTCACGAAGGAACTTAGGGTCATCGTCTGGCGCAGTGGTCTTGTATTTGGTGAGCTTGCGCTTATTCATCAGGTGGCTGATGCCGTAGACGGCACCAAAAACCACCAGAATCGCAGCAGCAATAATTGCAAAAATGAACCACTTCATAGTGATAACTCTAACCAGCAGGAAACTTAGACTTATTCCATGAAGAACCCATGGATCCTATACATTTCAATCCGCGTAGGCCTATTTGCTGCAATTCTGGCTCTAATGTTGGCCTTGGGCTTTGACCCATTCTTTGCGGCTGTGATTGCTGCAGTGGTTTCTCTTGCCGTTTCACTGATTTTCTTTGGCAAGCAGCGCGCGGCTGTATCTGAGGCCATTTATAAGTTCTCAAAGACCAAGACCGACAAAGACACAGCGTCTGAAGATGGTGACCCTGAAGACGGTGAGTCCGAAAGCCGCTAGTTACTAAAACTTATTGGGGCCAAGCCAAAGCCAAAAGCTAGGGCAAAGCTAATTGAGGCAAGGCTGGTTATCTTCAAAGCCAGAATCAAATCTTTAGGCCCTTGGGGCTTTCGCACAATCATTGTGGCCGGCAGAACAAAAAGCAGGGCAACCCAGGCCAAAATAGTTGCCGGGTAAATTAACGGGTACGGCAAAAGAATTGCTAACGGCGCCCAAAGCATTGCGTAGTAGAGAGCTTTGGCTTTACCAAGGCCAAGCTTCACTGCAAGAGTGCGCTTTCCCACCTTTGCATCGGTTTCGATGTCACGAATATTGTTTACCATCAAAACAGCCGAGGCAAAAAAGCCCGCTGCTGTACCGCCAAGCAAAGCATTTAAATCAAATGCTCCAATTTGAATGTATGCGGTTCCATAGGTTGCCACCAAGCCAAAGAAAACGAAGACAGCAATCTCGCCTAATCCCGAGTAGCCGTAGGGTGATTTGCCGCCGGTGTAAAACCAAGCAGCAATTATTGAAGCAATGCCTACCGGTATGAACCACCATTGCTGGGTAATAAAAACAATCGTTATTCCGCAAAGGGCAGCGAGTGCAAAAAATAGAAATGCAGCAAACTTTACGGATTGGGGTCTAACCGATTTTGATCCGGTTAGGCGCAGTGGACCAACGCGGTGTTCATCGGTGCCGCGAATTCCATCTGAATAGTCATTTGCGTAATTCACGCCAATCTGCAGAAACAGCGCAACGGCAAGTGCCAGCAAAGTTAATTGCAGGTTGAATTTATCTACCGCAGAAGCAGCGCCCGCACCAATTACGATTGGCGAAATTGCTAGAGGCAAAGTTCTTAGTCTTGCGCCCTCTACCCAAAGCTTGAACTTGCCGGTTTTTGCGCTCATTAGTTTTCCTCAAATAATTGGCTAATTGCCGTTAGATCATTTTTAGCGTTTGCAGTCTTTGGTAGTTTGTCTACCCTAACCACACGCACTGGCTTGCCTGCAGGACCAAGGTCATTTCCTAAGGTTCGGGCAATATCATCTGCCACCTCAGGGCTGCCAACATAGGCAATGCCAACACGTTGACCCCATTCCATATCGTGAATGGCAGCCGCGGCAAGATCGTCTACTCCGTTTACCCGAAGCCCCAGTTGCTCAACTCGATCTAGCGAGATTTTGATTCCTCCGGAATTAATCACCCGATCTAGTCGGCCAATAATTCCCAAGCGGCCCTTTTCGTCAACGAAGCCGGCATCTTGAGTCACAAAATAGCCATCTTCATCAAGCTCAACATTTGCCAGCATTGAATTCTTTATGGCAATGCGGTCGTCAATCAACTTAAGCTCTGTGCCGCCAATTGGAATGCCGTTATAAATACAGCCCCCACAGGTTTCGGTCATTCCATAAGTGGTGATTATCTTGATTCCCAGGGCCTCTAGCCGACCAATCAGCACGTAGTCAGCGGCCTGCCCACCAACCAAAATGGCGCTAAAGCGGCGCAGCTGCTCAAGCACAAATTCGTCGTGCTCGGCGGCCAGTGCCAGGCGCCCAAGCTGGGTTGGTACCAAAGCGGTATAAAGTTTTTCGGCTTTCATGTGGCTTGCCGATCTAGCAAATGCCTCTGCGGTAAAAGGCACCGAGGTATTCATCATCACCGGTTGGGTTCCAGCTAAAACCGATCTAATTAATACGTTTGCACCGGCAATGTAATTAGTTGGAAGCGCCAGCAACCACTGGCTGGAATACTCATCAGCATCTAATGCAAAGCTGGCAGCTTTTGCACTTGCCAAAAGAGCTTCACGTGAAAGCGAAATTTTCTTAGGTGTTCCGGTTGAGCCAGAGGTTTCAACAATTAGCGCAACATTGTCTTCAACTTCGTCGGGTAATCCGTGAGCTTCTGGCATCTTGCCGTTCACCTCTGGTGCGGTTATAAAAAGAGCACACTTGCCGTCAAGTACATCTGCAAAAGCAACGAGCGCACCAAACGTATCGTTTGCGGCAATTAGCTTTAGCGGTTTTGTCATTCTAGAAAAACTAAACCTGCCAAGGGTATGGCGACCAATCTGGTTCGCGCTTTTCAAGGAACGAGTCACGGCCTTCAACGGCCTCGTCTGTGCCATAGGCCAAACGAGTTGCCTCACCGGCAAAGAGTTGCTGACCAACCAAACCGTCGTCAACCATATTGAACGCGTACTTCAACATGCGAACAGACTGCGGTGACTTTCGCAAAATCTCTGTCGCCCAATCAACGCCAACCTTTTCAAGATCTGAGTGAGCAACAACTTTATTTACGACTCCCATTTCGTAAGCGCGCTGTGCTGAATACTCTTCACCTAAAAAGAAAATTTCTCGGGCAAATTTTTGGCCAACCTGTCGTGCCAAGTACGCACTTCCGTAGCCTGCATCAAACGAGCCCACATCGGCGTCTGTCTGCTTAAATTTTGCGTGCTCGGCAGACGCAATTGAAAGATCTGCAACCACGTTAAGTGAGTGGCCGCCACCTGCAGCCCAACCAGGAACCAGGGCAATCACAACTTTTGGCATAAAACGAATTAGTCGCTGCACCTCAAGAATGTGCAGTCTGCCAGCACGACCGGCTTCAATAGTTTCAGCGGTCTCGCCCTCGGCATATTTATATCCATCACGACCGCGCACTCTTTGGTCTCCGCCAGAGCAGAATGCCCAGCCTCCGTCTTTAGCCGAAGGCCCGTTTCCGGTGAGAAGAACCACACCTACTTTTGAGTCAAGCCTTGCGTGCTCTAAAGCGCGGTGCAACTCATCTACAGTCTTAGGTCTGAATGCGTTACGAACCTCTGGGCGGTTAAAGGCAATGCGCACAATGCCAAGCGAAACGTGCTTGTGATAGGTGACATCCTCTAAGTTTTGAAACCCAGAGACCTCTTGCCATATTTGCTCGTCAAAGAGCTCTGATACCTTGTGCGCCATGAATCTAGACTAACAACGTGAGCCAAAACACTATTCCCTCGCTGGCTGAGCTGATTGCCTCGGCCAGGGTAGTTTCGCTACCCCTGCGCACCCGGTTTCGTGGGCTTTCTGATCGCGAGATTTTGCTATTCGAAGGCCCCAACGGTTGGGCTGAATGGGCGCCTTTTACTGAATACACCGATGAAGAGGCGGCAACCTGGCTTAAATCGGCAATTGAATTTGGATACTTGGAGCTTCCCAAACTGCATCGCGATCGCATTGCGGTGAACGCCACACTGCCGGCGGTTACCCCTGACTTGATAGAAAAAGTACTTAGTCGATTTGGCGAGTTTCAAACAGTGAAAATCAAGGTGGCCGAATCTGGCCAATCTTTGCAGCAGGATCTTGATCGCATCTTTGCTGTTCGAAAGCTGTATCCAGACGCCAAGATTCGGCTTGATGCAAACGGCGGGTACGACATTGCCACAGCCAATCTTCTAGCTAACGCCATGCATGAGAACGGTGTTCCGCTGGAATACCTAGAGCAGCCGGTGGCAACCATCGCCGAGATGGCTGAGCTAAAGCTGCAGGTAAACCGTTTGGGAATCAAAATTGCCGCCGACGAATCAGTTCGAAAAGTGAGTGACCCTCTGGCAGTTGCCCAGGCAAATGCGGCAGACATTCTGGTTCTTAAAGTCGCGCCGCTTGGCGGCATTCACCGTGCTCTTGAAATTGCTCGTGAAGCAGAACTGCCGGTGGTTATTTCTAGCGCAATTGATTCATCGGTGGGTTTGTCAATGGGTGCGCATCTTGCAGCTGCTATTGAAGACCTTGAGTTTGATTGCGGCCTGGCAACCAGTGCACTGCTTGGCGGCGATGTAACCCGCGAACCGCTCAGCCCAAAAGATGGCTTTATAGAGGTGCGCAGAGTTGAAGTTGAAAAGCTGAACCTAGAAACCTTCAAGGCAGAAGAGCACCGTGAAGACTTTTGGCTAGAGCGCCTAGAGCGCTGCTACCGCTTGATTTAGTTTTTACTTCAATCCGCTGTAGACGTGCAGACCCTTGAAGAACAAGTTCACAATGGTGAAGTTAAACAAGACCGCAAGGAATCCAACTAAGCCAAGCCAAGCCGAACGCTTGCCCGTCCAGCCGCGAGTTGCATTTGCGTGCAGGTAGCCGGCGTAGATAGTCCAGATAATGAAGGTCCAGACTTCTTTGGTGTCCCACCCCCAATAGCGGTGCCAAGCACGCTCTGCCCAAATGGCGCCCGCAATAAGTGTGAAGCTCCAAAGAATGAAACCAATAATGTTGAAGCGGTAAGCAAGTCTTTCGATTTTCTCAATGGTTGGAAACAAATCAAGAATTCGCTTGACGGTTGCGATGATCTTTAACTTTGATTTATCAATCCACTTAGCGGTCTTAATTAGGTATGCAATTGAAAGTGCAGCTGCAATGTTAAAGAAAGCTGTAGCAAAGATGGCAACAGTTACGTGTATCACCAACCAGTAGCTTTGTAGCGCTGGCATCAGAGATTTAACCTCTACGTAAAAAATTGAGGTAGCCGAACCCAGAATCAACAGAGCAAAACCAGAAACGAAAGTGGCAATAAGGCGAATATCTTTAATGGTTAGTGCAAACAAGAAAATTATTACCACCACAAGAGAACCTGTAATCGAAAACTCATACATGTTTGCCCAGGGCACTCGGCTAGCAGCAATGCCTCGAAGCACAACACCAACTGCGTGCAGCACTGCACCCAGAATCATCAAGACAATGGCAATGCGCTCAATCTTGGTGGCTGCACCCTGAACCTTCTTCTTTTCAGAGGCCAAGCGTGACAGGTGGTTGGCAAAGGTTAGAAAGGCAGCTGTGTAAATGGCCATAGCTGCATAGATGAAAATAAGCGAGATCTGTGAAAGTCCCTCGTTTAGAGCAATTCCCATGTTTACTTCTTGTCCTTTGCTTTGAGTTCTTCGGCTACTTCACGAACTACCTTCTCAAGTATGGGGTCATCCCCTCGAGCCAAGGCAGCCACTTCAAATCCTTCGGTGGTTTGGCGCACCCAAACTCGCCTGCGAGGAACCAGCAGTGACGTGGTTACTCCAGCAAGTGCCAACAGGGCAAATAGCAGCACCCAAATACCACCCGGGTTATAGCTAACGTCTAATGATGCAAACCGGCGAATGTCGTCAAAAGTCACAGTGCCAAGTCCGTTAGGAAGCTCTACCGTCTCACCAAGTGCCAAACGAAGACCCTTCACTCCGCTTTTTCCACCGGCCACCTGCTTCATCTTTGAGGTATCAAGCGCATAAACATTGGTTGGTACACCGCTGTCTAGACCTAAGTCGCCCTCGTAAACGTTCATGGTCAACAGTGGATCAATAGGCGCCGGATAAATAGAGGTGAGTGCACCGGTAGTAAGGGTTTCTACAGTGGGGTAGAAGAAAGAGATGATTCCAAACTGGCGATCTGCATCTGGAACTTTAATTACGCCAAGCGAGGTATAGGTAGTTGATTGTGGCAAGAAGACATTGGCTCCAGCAAAAACCACACTGCCCTTGGCATCGCGAATAGTTATGTGCGGTGCGTAACCGTTTCCGGTTAGGTAAATATTTGCGCCTGGCATTTCTAGTGGTTCATTCACACGAATCAAACCAGTTTTAGCTGGCGATGCTGGTGTGAGCTTTGAAGATGTGTACGCGCGAAAATCTAGCGGAGTACCAACGTTGGTTTGATTTCTTAAATCAAAATCCACTTCAAATTTGTCGAGGCTCATGCTGAAAGGAACCAGCATAGTTTCATTGAAGAAGGTGCCTGGTGAAAACGAATCATAAGACGCAAGGTTGTTTACAAAGGTTTCACCCTCAACCAAAACTCGCTGGCCGCTAAAACTTAGTCCACCGCCTACTCCAACAGCAACCAGCACACCAATCAATGAGAAGTGGAAAATTAGGTTTCCTGTTTCGCGAGTGTAACCACGTTCGGCCGAAACTGTTTTACCGGTTCGTATTACGCGGTAACCCTGTTTACGAAGAACTGTTTCCGCGCGCTCGGAGATAGCTGCATTCTTCGCATATTTCACGCTGATAGAAGCTGGCATACGAGAAAAATTTTTAGGAGCAGCTGGCGGCGGTGTTATCAGTGCACGATAGTGAACCCCGGTACGTGGAACTACACATCCAATCAATGAAATGAAAAGCAAAATATAAATGGCCGAAAACCACACCGATGTATAGACATCGAATAGCTGCAGTGCATCGAGCACCGGAGCCAATTGCGGGTTGACGTCAAAGAATTGTGTCACCCCGTTTGGGTCAGCTGATCGTTGTGGAAAAACAGAACCTGGCACAGCCGCAATTGCTAACAAAAGTAAAAGCAAAAGCGCTGTGCGCATAGAAGTAAGCTGCCGCCAAATCCACCTTGACCAACCGGCCAAAGTTAATTCAGGTGTGGTGATGTCACCATCAAAGCGCGAGCTGGAAATAACCAAACACCTCCAACTGAAGCCATGCGGCAAATGTGTTCCAAATTCCAAACACAAGTAGCACACCAAGAACCATCAGCAACACGCCGCCGCCGATATTAAAAGCGCGAATGTGGCGCTTTACAAAAACCACCGATTTTGTTGCCCAGCCAAAGCCAGTGGCGATAGCAATAAACGGCAAGCCAATTCCCATTGCATAAACAAATGCCAGTAGGGCACCCTTGGCCGGGTCTCCGCTGTTCGAAGCAAGCGAAAGAACTGCAGCCAGGGTTGGGCCAATGCATGGGGTCCAGCCGAGGCCAAAAGCCACCCCCAGTAGCGGTGCGCCAACAAGCCCTAGCTTGCCTGAAACCTGAAACTTAAATGTGCGCTGCATAAACCCAAACTGCCCAAGCATCACAAAGCCAAGAGCAAATACAAATACACCAAGCACGCGCTGCACCCACTGCAAACCGCTGGCATACACCACTGCACCCAAGCCGCCGAATAGCGCACCAAAAGAAACAAATACCAGCGCGAATCCAAGAACAAACAATAAGGCTCCCAATACGGTTCGCTTTTGACTAGCCGGTGAGCCGTGTGAACCAGATCCTGAGACGAAACCTAAATAACCCGGAATGAGCGGAAGCACACAAGGACTCAAAAAAGAAACCAGACCGGCAAGCAGCGCCATTGGTATCGCTGCAAGCAGGGAGCCGTTAAGAATGATTTCGCCGGGGTTCAACTTCTACTCCTCGACTGCTGTCTTGATTAGTGCGCCCAAAATTGATTTATCAATGCGCCCCAAAACTCTTGCAGTCACTTTTCCGTCTTTACCAATCACCAAGGTTGTCGGCACTGCCTGCGGCGTTACGATTCCAGTGAATGCCAAAAGCACAGAACCAGTTTTTGCATCAACGATTGAAGGCCAGGTGATTTCAAAATTACGCTCAAAAGCATTGGCAGTTTCAGCACTGTCACGAACGTTCACGCCAATAAATTGAACATTTTTGTTTTTACTCTGCAGTTCCACCAAGTCTGGGGCTTCGGCTCGGCATGGTGCACAACCGGCGTACCAAAAATTCAATACGGTCACTACACCGGTTAGGTCTGTGTTTGAAATCACATCGCCGGCAACTGTGTTGCCTGACCACTGCACGGCATCGCCGCGGTTTTCAGCAGCAAACTCGGTAACCGTTCCATCGCCGGCAATGTAGTTTTTGTTATCGCCAGCCTTGTATTGATTTGCCAGCGGATCATTGGCCGTGCAACCCGATAGCGAGATAGACAAAACACCAATGAGCGCAATAAGCGCCACTAACGCAATTGTGCGATACCTAAATTTCAAACTGCACCTTTATCTATGGCGCTTAGCCCGGCACCCGGGTCTTTGTAGTCAACCTCAATCCAGTCGTTGCCATTCCTTTCGAAAGAAGTGACGCTAGACAACGCCGTGCGGCGCTTACGTGGGTTGTGCGGAAGCTTCTGACCGCTAAGTTTTCGATGCACCATTTCAATGGGCAGCTGGTGTGAGACCAAAACCACATCGCCATCTGGAACCGAATTCCAGGCGTGCTCCATTGATTCCAGCATTCGCGCCGCGATCTCTTCGAAGGGCTCTCCCCAGCTTGGGCGCTGCGGGTTACGCAAGTGGTAAATAAGGTGTGGCCTAAGGGCAATGTATTTTGCACCAAGTTTGCGGCCTTCAAACTTGTTCCAAGGTTCAATCAGGCGTTCGTCGGTGGTGGCATCTAAACCAAAGGCTTTTTCAACATGTTCGGCAGATTCACGAGTGCGAAGCAAAGGGCTGGCAAAAATTCTGCCAACCTGCCTCTTCTGAACCTTGAGTTCGGCTGCTGCTGCCGCTGCCATCTGGTGGCCGCGATCGCTCAGACGAAAATGTGGCAAACGCCCGTAAATTACGGCACCTGGATTGTGCACTTCGCCGTGGCGAATGAGGTGAATGCGTTTGGCGGGCATAACCCCAAGTCTACCCTCGGCTAAACTTGTGCCTTATGAGAGCCCGTGCCCTAGTAAAAGACCTTGCCGCCCTGCCTGATGGCCCAGTTACCGTTGGTGGATGGGTAGAAAAGCTTCG
>JBJOJI010000011.1:0-20303 GCA_046046665.1 Actinomycetota bacterium | reverse complement strand
CGCGGATGTTAGCTAGGAACTTGTTACCAAGCCCTTCACCCACCGATGCGCCACGCACAATACCGGCGATGTCTACGAAAGAAACTGGAGCTGGCAGCAAACGCTCTGAGCCATACATGTCAGCTAGGCCCTGCAAGCGAGGGTCAGGTAAGTTCACCACACCAACATTTGGTTCGATAGTTGCGAACGGATAGTTCGCCGCTAGAACGTTGTTTTTGGTGAGTGCATTGAAGAGGGTCGACTTACCTACGTTAGGTAGTCCCACGATTCCGATTGTTAGAGCCACGAGGGTCAAGTCTAGACTGGGGCCGTGCCAATTGACTTCACCGCTATCGACTTTGAGACCGCTAATGGCTCGCCAGCAAGCCCATGCGCTGTGGGCTTGGTTAGGGTTCGAGGTGGCAAGATTGTGGACAACCTGGCCTTTCTAATTCAACCCCCGGTGCCACACGATTGGTTCCACGCGGGCAATATCAAGGTGCACGGCATTCGCCCTAGCGATGTAGATGGTGCGGCCACTGCCGCCGAGGCTATTGAGCTGATGCTGGCATTTATAGGCACCGATACCCTGCTGGCGCATAATGCTCCTTTTGATATGGGGGTTCTGCGTTCCACCGCGACACATATCGGTGTGGAATTGCCACCGCTCACTTATGCGTGCTCTTTGGCGATCTCGCGAAAAACCTACAACTTAGAGTCATACCGTTTGAACGCGGTTGCTTACGCAATAGGCCACGAGGAGTTTGACCATCACGATGCTTTGGCCGACAGCGATGCCTGCGCCCGAATCATCATTCATGCCGCTGACCGCCACGGCGCCGAGAGTTTGGCTGAACTGCTGAGCTCAACCAAGCAAGTGCTAAAGCCGCTGCTGCAATAGAAAGTGGCTTGACTCAAAAAGTCGGTTGCCAATGGGATACTCGGGGCATGGATACTTTTGCTCTGGTTGCCGCCGCACTGGGTGCCGGCCTGTTAATTGGCGCCTTGCTCGGATTCTTTATTGCCGATTCCCGAGCTAGGGCAAGGGCCGCAGTTGAAATGCAAAATTATCTTCAGCAGCAAAATTTGCAGACCGCAGCTCAAACCGGTCAAGAAAATAAATTGCTCGAGGCAATCGCTCCGGTCAAATTTCACCTTGAGCAAATGCAGCAGGTGGTTACCCGCCTAGAGAAAGATCGCACCGAGCAATTTGGAACTATCCAAGAGCAGCTCAAGAACGCTATAGATTCAGATGCCGCTCTTCGCAAGCAAACCCAAGCTTTGTCTCAGGCGCTCTCTTCAAACAACATTCGAGGGGTCTGGGGTGAAACCCAGCTTCGTAAACTTGTTGAACTTGCCGGCCTAATTAAGCACGCCGATTTTGATGAGCAGGCAAGTTTCAGCACAGACACCGGTTCTGGCCGCGCAGATATGGTTATAAATTTGCCGGGTGGTAAATCTCTGGCCATTGATTCAAAGGTGCCATTCAACTCGTATCAAGAAGCATCAACAATCTCTGATCTGGCAAGTGGTGAAGAGTTAGCCAGACGAAACCGACTAATTGAAGAACACGTCAAGGCTGTGAAAGGCCACGTTGACGCTCTTTCTTCTAAAACTTATTGGACTGGCCTAAACGCTTCTCCTGATTTTGTGATTGCCTTCGTTCCTAGTGAGTCACTGCTTTCGGCAGCACTGGATGCCGATCCGGGTTTGCTGGAGTACGCGTTCAAAAAGAATGTGGCGCTAGCCTCGCCGGTTAGTTTGTTCTCAGTGCTCAAAACCATCAACTACATTTGGCGCCAAAACGTTGATGAAACTCAGGTTCGCACCATGATCAAGCTGGGCAAAGAGCTTTATGACCGGGTGGGCAAAGTTGCCGAACATGCCGACAAGCTGGGCCGCTCCATCACAGCCACGGTAAAGGACTACAACGTATTCGTCTCTAGCCTGGAAAGCCGAGTGCTGGTAACCGCCCGAAAACTGAACGATTTAGATGAAAATGCCCTAGGAACAGAGGAAATCAGCACCCCAAAAGAGCTAGATTCCGCGCCACAGAGCCTTACCGCTAGCGAGTTGACTAAGTAGCCATTGGGTATACTTTTTTGAAGCGCTCGACAATGAAGTTTGAAGCCTAAATCCGTTCAATTAGGAGTCCTTCATGTCAAGCAAGTCACCGGTAGTCACTCTGACACCCGCACCAACACTTGACCGCACCTACTACGTTCACGACCTTATTGAAGGTGGCGTAAACCGCGCCGATGGCGTAGCCGAAGAACTTGCCGGCAAGGGAATCAATGTAACTAAAGGTTTGAACCTTGTGGGTATGGCGGCACCGGGCGTTGTGCCAATTGGTGATTCAGACCCAGGCGTTCTTCAGCGCACCGGACACGCAAACTGGCTGCTACCAATTTGGGTGGACGGCACCCTAAGAGTTTCAACCACCATGGTTATCAAAGACGGTGCAACCACAAAGGTCAACGAAGCACCCCGCCCACTTAGCGCAGAAGACTGGCAGTCAGTTATTGACCTAACCATCAAGACCGTTATCGAAAATGAAGCCAAGTGGTTGGTAATGGCCGGTGCTCTGCCAATTGATAAATCAACCGGCACCTATGTTGACCTGCAGCCAATCTTCGACAAGATGAAGCAGCTTGGCGTTCGCGTAGTTCTTGACACATCAGGTGAGCCACTTCAGTTCTGGGCAAAGCAGGGCGCGGCAAGCGTTATGAAGCCGAACGCAGAAGAACTTGCTTCAGCGGTTGGGCGTTCACTGCTAACCAACGGTGACGTGATAGATGCCGCACGTGAACTAATTGCGGGTGGCGTTGAGTGTGTTCTTGCCAGCCTTGGATCAGACGGCATGATTGCCGTTACAAAGAACAACTCATGGCACGCAAAGACCCCGCCTATCAAGGTAATCAACACTGTTGGTGCGGGTGACTCAACTATCGCCGGTTTTCTATCTGCAGTTGCTTCATCTACAAATGGACCAACCGAAGAAAACTACTTTGTTGGTTTTGATGTACCAGCCGGACTAAAAATGGCGGTGCAGTGGGGTGCGGTTAAAGTTCAACAGCCAACTTCAGGTTTGCAGAACCTAGACGGCATGCCAGAGGCTACCGTGATTGAAAACCCATCACGCGAGTTGCCGCTAAAAGAACCAGCCCACGTTTAATTAGGTTTAGCTAGTTTTTAGGCACTCTCACATCTACCACTAGGCCCTCGCCTATTTTGCTGTCCAAAATAAAACTTTGAATTTCCAAATGGTCGTCGTGTTCCCGAACACCATTGGCCAAAATGCCATCGGTTATTCCGGTGAGTACAAAAATAAATTCATCTCCAGAGGCAAGCTCTTCTAATTCAAACTTGTGCTCTATGTCGTAGTTTGCCGCAAGAGCACGTTCAATTTGATCAGGGTCTTGTGGCGCGAATCTTGTTTGCATGAAGCCGCCAAGAATTTGAATAGCAACTGCAGTAGCCACACCCTCTGGAGAACCGCCCAACCCAAGCAGCAGGTCTACGCCGGTGCCAGGCACAGCTGCAGCAACCGCCATTGCTATGTCACCCTCATCAAAGCGAACCCAGGTGGCGCCGGTGGATTCAACCTCTTGGATAAGTTCGTAATTGCGCGGCTTATTTATAACGGCAACGCGCATATCGGTGATTGGTTTATCTAGGGCCTCAGCGAGTTGTGTGATGTTCCAAGTGGCACTGGCATCTAAATCCAATACGCCCTTACCCGCAGGCCCGCTGACAATCTTTTGCATGAAGTAAACCTCTTTAGCCTCAAGCATTGCCCCGCGCTGAGCGGCTGCCATTACTGCCACGGCTCCCATGGTTCCCGCTGCTGCCAAGGCGGTGCCATCTACCGGATCTACCGCGATGTCCCATTCCACAGGCTGGCCACCGCCAATAATTTCTCCGTTGAATAGCATTGGGGCTTCGTCTTTTTCACCTTCACCAATTACAACTATTCCGCCGAACTCGGCCCCGCGAAGGGCAGCACGCATGGCATCAACCGCCGCTCCGTCAACTGCAAGCTTGTCTTCGGAACCCACCAGATGCCAACAGCCTGCGGTAGCTGCCACCGTTGCCGCCAAAATATCCATGGTGGGCTGGTTTGCATTGTGTAAACCGGCGCTCTCTTTAGTCATTGGGGCCTTTCGCTAAAGCGGAGGAACCCGCATCCTTGCTAACATCATAGGTAATCCACCGTCGGCCTTAGGAGTAAAGCCATGCCTGTAGCAACCCCAGACCAATACCTTGAAATGCTTGACCGCGCTAAGCAGCACGGATTTGCCTACCCGGCAATCAACGTTTCAAGCTCACAGACATTGAATGCAGCTCTTGCAGGTCTTGCTGAGGCAGGTTCCGACGGCATCATCCAGGTAACCACCGGTGGTGGCGACTACTGGTCTGGCCCAACCATCAAGAACATGGCTTCTGGTGCCGCAGCAATGGCTGCATTCGCTCGCGAAGTTGCAAAAAACTATGGCATCACCATTGCGCTGCACACGGACCACTGTGCTAAAGACCAGCTAGACAAGTTGGTTCGCCCACTTATTGCAATTTCACAAGATCGCGTAAAGCGCGGCGAAGACCCGCTATTCAACTCACATATGTGGGACGGCTCGGCAGTACCAATGGCCGAGAATCTACAGATTGCACAAGAAATGCTGAAGCTAACCAGTGGCATTGGTGCAGTTCTTGAAATTGAAGTAGGTGTTGTTGGTGGCGAAGAAGACGGCGTTGAAGGTGGAATGGGTGAACACCTTTACACCACTCCTCAAGACGGCCTTCAGACTGCTGAGGCACTTGGCCTTGGTGAAAACGGTCGCTACATGGTTGCCCTAACATTTGGAAACGTACACGGTGTTTATAAGCCAGGCAACGTAAAGCTTCGCCCAGAACTTCTTGGTGAAATCCAGAAGGCAGTTGGCGATAAGTACGGCAAAGACAAGCCTTTTGACTTGGTATTCCACGGTGGCTCAGGTTCAACCCCAGAAGAAATTTCTGAGGCCGTAAGCCACGGTGTAATCAAGATGAACATTGACACTGATCTGCAGTACGCATTCACCCGCCCTATCGCCGACCACATGTTGAAAAACTACGATGGCGTACTCAAGGTAGATGGCGAAGTTGGCAACAAGAAGGCTTACGACCCACGCGCTTGGGGCAAGTCAGCTGAGGCCGGCATGTCTGCTCGCGTTGTTGAAGCCGCCAAAGAACTTGGTTCAGCCGGAAAGTCAATGTCGCTATAGTTTTTTACATGATTGAGCGAAGCCCGTTGTATGACAACGGGCTTCCTCGTTTTAAAGGCGAATACCTAGGCGGGGAAATGCACGGCTACTGGGAGTTTTTCAGAAAAGATGGAAGCCTGATGAGATCAGGCAGTTTTGATTTGGGTCGCCAAGTAGGAATTTGGACCACCTACACTCGCGACGGTCACCCTCACAAGCAAACAGACTTCGGAAGCTAAACGCGCTTTATTTTGTTGCTGGTTTCCTCACCAGCAGCTTTTAGTTCTTTTCGTAGCTCTGCCGGAAGTGAAAACTGAATGTCTTCTTCAGCGGTTTGCACGGTACGCACATCACCGAAACCTTTATTGGCTAGATAAACCAGAACTTCATCAACCAGTTCTTCTGGCACTGATGCACCTGAAGACACACCCACGGTTTCAACATCTATAAACCAGTTATCGTCTATTTCACTAGCGAAGTCCACTCGATAAGCAGCCTTTGCACCGGCTTCAAGGGCAACCTCAACTAGGCGAACCGTGTTAGAAGAGTTGGCCGAACCAACCACGATTACTAGGTCTGAACCAGCGCCAACTTTTTTAATTGCAACTTGCCTATTTTGGGTTGCATAACAAATATCATCACTTGGTGGGTTCTGCAAAGTTGGGTGCTTCTCACGAAGCTTCAAGACGGTTTCCATGGTTTCGTCAACCGAAAGCGTGGTTTGCGAAAGCCAAATCAATTTCTTTGGATCGCGCACTTTGGCCGCGGCAATGCTTTCATCTTTGTCAATAATCTGAACCACGTGTGGCGCTTCGCCTGCCGTGCCCTCGACTTCTTCGTGACCCTCGTGGCCAATTAGCAGAATGTCGTAATCTTCGGCTGCAAAGCGTTGAACTTCACGGTGCACTTTGGTAACCAGTGGGCAGGTGGCGTCAATCGTGTTTAGCCCTCTGGCCTCGGCTGCTGCCACTACTGCCGGGGAAACACCGTGAGCCGAGAAAACCAGCACAGAGCCCTCTGGCACTTCGTCAACCTCTTCAACAAAGATGGCACCCCGGGTTTCTAAAGATGAAACGACATGCTTGTTGTGCACAATCTGCTTGCGCACATAAACCGGCGATCCATAGTGATCTAGAGCCTTTTCGACTGCAATAACGGCGCGGTCAACACCAGCGCAGTAGCCTCGGGGCGAGGCCAACAGAACCTTCTTGCCAGCGGTATTCTTGATGTCAGTCACCCCTCAATGATAAGCGTGTCATCGGTGGATTGTGGTGGCTTAAGCAGGAGGACCATGAGCCAAGACGAACTCGGCGCCCCATCCAAGGTCAGCTCTGAGCTTTCACCGTGGCCGGTTTCCAGGCTTTCACTAACCCTCAAAGAGTGGATTGATCGCCTTGGGGTTCTGTGGATTGAAGGTGAGCTTGCCTCGATAAAAATTGGCCCATCAAATATGTTTGGTGAACTGCGCGATTTGCAAATTGAAAACAGCGTCTCAATACACTCTTGGAGCGTTGCGAAGATTCCTAATGATCTAAAACAAGGCGATCGAGTACTTGCACTTATCAAGCCTGCGTTTTGGCCAAAGGGCGGCAAACTAACAATGCAGGTAATGGAGATGCGCAAAGTTGGACTTGGTGAACTGCTGGAGCGCATAGAGCGTCTGCGAACTCAACTTACTGTCGAGGGACTTACCTCTCTTGATAAAAAACAGCCGCTACCGTTTCTGCCAAACAAAATCGGCTTAATCACCGGCAAAGATTCTGATGCCGAAAAAGACGTGCTGCAAAATGCAAAACTGCGCTGGCCTGATGTTGAGTTTCGTGTAATTCACACTTTGGTTCAGGGTGAAAAAGCTGCTCCTGAGGTTATCGCAGCAATCAAGGAGTTAGACAGTGACCCCGAGGTTGATGTAATCATCATTGCTCGTGGTGGTGGGTCTTTCTTAGACCTGATGGTTTTTAGCGACGAAGCGCTGGTGCGCGCGGCCGCGGCCGCCAAGACTCCAATCGTTTCGGCAATTGGTCACGAAAATGACAGGCCCGTTCTAGATGATGTTGCCGACCTTAGGGCCTCTACCCCAACTGATGCGGCAAAGCGCGTGGTGCCCGACGTAGTTGAAGAGAACCACAAGTTAGAGCAACTTAGGCAAAGATTGTTTCTTCGGGTTGATACCTTTGTGGCCAATCAGGTGGCGATGATTGAACAAATAAGAACCCGCCCAATACTGGCCAACCCTTACACGTTTATCGAAGTTCATGAATCTGATGTTTCGCGACTGGTAGATCAGATGCGGGTAAAGCTAGATCACGCCCTAAGTCGAGAAGACATGCAAATTAGCCACCTGAAGCAACAGGTACGCAGTTTGTCTCCGCAATCAACTTTGGACCGTGGCTATTCGGTGGTTAGAGACGCAGCTGGCCACGTAATTTCAGATGCCGGTTCAGTGAAACCAGGCCAAAAACTTAGAGTTCGCCTAGCCAAGGGTGAGCTTGGCGCGGTAGCCGAATAGCCAAATAGACTGGAGACATAATGACCGAAAAAACCAACGCTGACGTGGCCAAAATGACCTACGAAGAAGCTCGAGATGAGCTGGTTAAGGTTGTTGCCGAGCTGGAACAAGGCTCAGTCACCTTGGAGGCCTCACTTGCCCTGTGGGAGCGCGGCGAGGCTCTGGCGAGCCAATGTGAGACTTGGCTGAATGGTGCCCGTAAGCGCCTAAATGAGGCCGTGGCAAAGAAGAAAGCCAACTAATGGCTGCCAGAGTGAAACAAGGCTCGGTAGGCCAATACGATCCTGATTCGGCTGCTAAACACCGGGCCAAGCAAACGGTAATAAACCTGGTTTTGGCCCTGGTAGCCACTCTTGGCATTGTGCTGGTAACAGTGCTGATCGTGCCTAGAGATGATTCCAACCGCATCAAGCCAGTTGATTACATTGCCGCAGCTGCTTCTGCCGAGGCATCCAGCAATTTGAACATCGCGGCCCCCGCCGCACTGCCTCAGGGCTGGTGGGCAAACCAGGCCAAGTGGTCTTCGGCGGCCGCCGATGGCGTGAAGGTTTGGAAGGTTGGTTTTGTAGGCCCAAAGAATCAATACGTAGGGGTCACCCAGGCATTCGACGTGAACCCAACCTGGGTTGCTCTGCAGCTAAGTGGTTTTGAAAAGTATGAGTATTCGTTTGGCGCCCAAGAAAAGTGGAGCTTCTATCAGCCAGATAAAAACACCGATGCGGATCCGTATCTATGGGTGCTTGAAAAAGATGGAATGTTTATTTCGCTTAAATCAACGGCCTTACCAATTGAGCTTGAAGAGTTTGCCCAGTTGATTGAACAGGAGATTGCCGAATGACAACTTCAATGAGACACGAAAACCCTCAGGCGGCCTGGGACGCACTGGTTAGAGGAAACCAGCGCTTCGTAGGTGGCTCACCCGCGCACCCAAGGCAAGACATTGAACGTCGCGAGGCGCTAGCTGAAAAACAGCGCCCGTTTGCGGCACTTTTTGGTTGTGCCGACTCAAGGCTGTCTGCGGAAATAATTTTTGATGTTGGCCTAGGTGACCTTTTTGTTGTAAGAAACGCTGGTCAAGTAATTGCTGAAACAATTCTTGGTTCATTGGAATTCTCTGTAGAGGTTCTAGGTGTGCCACTCATTTTGGTTCTTGGCCATGATGAGTGCGGTGCAATTCGAGCAACCATGGATGCAACTGAAGGCAATCTTAAGTCTGAAGGCGAATTCATTCATAACCTTGTGGAGCGCATTCGCCCTACAGTTCTGGCAGCAAATGCTGCCGGTAAGCACGACATAGAAGACGTGACTGAACTGCACGTTCAAGACACCATAAATGAAATGCTAACCAGAAGCACTCTTATCGCAGACGCAGTCAAAGCGGGCAAGCTTGCCGTAGTGGGGGCTAACTACAAGCTCTCGCTTGGTGAGATTCACCCAATTGTCATCGTGGGCGACATTAAGTAAAACGGCAACGAAAGGCCAAACAGTGGAATACCGAATTGAACACGACACCATGGGTGAAGTACAAGTTCCAATCAACGCCCTGTACCGCGCACAGACACAACGCGCAGTCGAGAACTTTCCAATTTCAGGCACAACCCTAGAGCGTGCCCACATTGCCGCTCTGGCTCAGATTAAAAAAGCAGCAGCACTAGCCAATGCCAAGCTAGGCGTTCTAGACGGTGAGATTGCCAAGGCAATTGCATCAGCGGCTGACGAGGTTATCTCTGGAAAATTCGATGGCGAATTTCCGGTAGACATTTTCCAGACAGGTTCGGGAACTTCATCGAACATGAACATGAACGAGGTGCTTGCTACCCTGGCAACCAGAGGGCTCGGCAAAGACGTACACCCAAATGATCACGTGAATGCATCTCAGTCATCTAACGATGTATTCCCAACCTCAGTGCACGTTGCAGTGACCGCAGCTCTAATCAACGACCTTCTTCCGTCGCTTGATTACCTAGCAAAATCGCTGGAAGAAAAACGTGACCTTTGGAAAAACGTTGTTAAGGCTGGGCGCACCCACCTTATGGATGCAACCCCGGTTACGCTTGGCCAAGAATTTGGCGGCTACGCAGCACAGATTCGCTACGCAATTGAGCGAGTTGAATCAACCATTGGCCGTACCGCCGAGGTTCCGCTTGGCGGAACAGCAGTTGGTACCGGAATCAATACCCCAAAGGGTTTCCCTCAAGAGGTGATTCGCCTACTAGCCGAAGAAACCAAACTGCCAATCACCGAAGCGCGCGACCACTTTGAGGCGCAGGGTGCGCGTGACGCATTGGTTGAGGCATCGGGTGCTCTGCGCGTACTTGCCGTATCACTAACCAAAATCAATAATGACCTTCGCTGGATGGGCTCAGGCCCAAATGCTGGTCTTGGCGAGTTAGCAATTCCAGATCTTCAGCCAGGGTCCTCAATCATGCCGGGCAAGGTGAACCCCGTTATTCCAGAGGCTGTCATGATGGTTTGCGCTCGTGTAATTGGCAACGACGCAACTACAGCATGGGCCGGCGCCACCGGAAACTTTGAGTTAAATGTTGCAATTCCGGTTATGGGAAATGCCCTGCTTGAATCTATTCGACTTCTTTCTAATTCACTACGCTTACTTGCCGACAAGACCATCAAAGGCCTTGAGGCAAATGAAGAACGCGCCCGTGCTCTGGCCGAGTCAAGCCCATCAATTGTTACTCCGTTGAACAAATACATTGGCTATGAAGCCGCTGCAAAAATTGCCAAGCACTCGGTAGCTAAGAGCATTACTGTTCGCGAGGCAACCATTGAGCTTGGCTATGTTGACGGCGAGAAACTAACAATGGAACAACTGGATAAGGCGCTAGACGTTCTTTCAATGACTAGTCCGGGGCTATAAAACTAGTTTTTCGGCAGGTTCACAATTATTAATTTAATTACTGTAAAGATCGGCGGGCGCTTCAGAGAGGTTCCTCTTTGGGCGACCCGCCTTTCCTTTGAGGTGCGGCCGGTGCCTGGATTTCAAGCGGAAGCTTGGCCGCTTTGGAAACCAACATTGCTGCTACTAGATAAAGTTCTTCGTGAGAAAAAATGGAAACTCAATTGGGTTCGAATTCACTCACATCTAGGTGTCACACGCTCCCCTCGTCATTCAATGGCCTGGGTCGACAAAGATACTGACACCATGTTGCTTTGTCACTTTGATAAAGACACCATGCTGCACGAGCTTGCCCACCTTCCAAAAGATGACGCCCATTCAGATGCCTGGGCCAAGCGACTTTGGGAACTCCAAGACACCTACTTGGGTAAAAAAGATGCAGCTGATGCGCACTTAGAACTAACCCGATACCTTTCGGGACGCCGACTCTACATCAAGAAGTTTGGCGTTAAGCCACCAAAGCACGAAGACCAGGTAAGTATCTGGGTCACAACAAAGCCAAGCAGTAAATAAGGTCCCAATGCAATGGATTCTTTGAGGTTTGATCTGCCCCTAATCAGTTGAATCAAAATAAGTATTGCTGCCACAACAAAACCCAAAACCAAAGCAATAAGTGGTGACGCCAAGTTAAACCAGGCAAGAGACATGGTCGTGGCCGCAATGAGCTTTACATCGCCCATACCCAAAGAGCCATAGCGATTCAACAAAAACCCAAACACAAACGCCACCAGTGCCGCGCAGATAGCAAATGAAAATCTAATCCAGCTCTGGTTAAAGATTGCTGCAGGCAGAAAGCCAACCAGAGTGATTGGGTAGGCAGGTAAAACAAATTTATTTGGTAAACGATGTTCCCTAATGTCAATGCGGCTTAGTGGCCACGTGACGGCAAAAAGGTAAAGGCTACCCAAGGCAGCTAAGTAATCTAGCGCGATCATTCATTGAGATTAGGAATGATTCAAATATCAAGCCTGGGTTATCAACAACCTGGCTAAAGGTAGCTAGGCTGCGTCGCCTACCTTTTCCCACATTTTTGCCAAAATCCACCACTGACCATCGATGAAAACTATGTTTAGGTAGTCCTGCATTACTCCGCCGAACATCTCCAACTGCACTTTAACCAAGGCCAAGGTTGGTGAAACCTGGTCAAACATCAGAACCTTGTCTCGTCTGGCATTTCCTAGTTTCGCTGGAGATTCACGATTTGCCACAACTTCGCGATAGACATCGTATGGGCGAATGCTCATCTCGCCAGTTTGAGTTGAGTACAGGCAACAATTTTTGTGAAATACTTTGTCGAACAAATTCATGTCTTGGTGATGCATCACGTCGAAATAATCGGACAGCAACTTTTTGATGGCTGGGTCGGCTTGTTCAAAATTCATAGCAACAGGCTATACCCGCTTGGGGCTATTGCCTAGTTGTCGAGCAGGTCAGTCACTAGAGCCGCAATGGCTGAACGTTCAGAGCGCTGCAGGGTCATGTGGGCGAAAAGTTCATGGTTTTTTAGCGACTCAATTACCGCTGCTATTCCGTCGTGTCTTCCAACCCGTAGGTTGTCTCGCTGAGCAACATCGTGAGTTAGCACCACTTTTGCATTCTGACCAATGCGGGAAAGTACGGTAAGTAGGGTGTTGCGCTCTAGAGACTGAGCTTCATCAACAATTACGAAAGCATCGTGAAGCGAACGGCCGCGAATGTGAGTTAGTGGCAAAATTTCTAGCAGCCCACGATCAACAATGTGATCAATAACTTCTTTGGAAACCAGAGGGCCAAGTGTGTCAAAAATAGCCTGACCCCAAGGGTTCATCTTTTCGCTCTCGCTGCCAGGTAGGTAGCCGAGCTCTTGCCCACCAACTGCAAAAATAGGGCGGAAGACAATAATCTTTTTGTGCTGACGGCGCTCTAACACCATCTCAAGCGCTGCAAGCAAAGCCATGGCTGACTTTCCGGTACCGGCGCGGCCACCAAGTGACACAATGCCCACCTCTGGGTCTAGCAGCACATCGATCGCCAAGCGTTGTTCTGCCGAACGACCATGCACACCAAAGACATCACGGTCGCCGCGCACCAGTTTGATTTTGCCGCCTTTCTCAACGCGGCCAAGAGCGTGCCCGCGTTCAGATGTAATCACCAGTCCGGTGTTGATTGGCAAGTTTGCGACGTCTTTGTGTTTAATTACCTCTGTTTCATAGAGGTCAGAAATTTCATCGGCAGACATGGCCAGCTCTGCAATTCCAGTCCAGCCAGAATCAACCGCATTATCGTTGCGGTATTCATCGGCACTCATGCCAAGGGCCGAAGCCTTAACGCGTAGGGGCAAGTCTTTGGTAACCAGAGTTACGTCTCGGCCTTCGCTTGCTAGGTTAAACGCCACTGCAAGTATTCGGCTGTCATTGTCACCTAGCTGGAAGCCTTTTGGCAAAGTAGTTTGGTCTATGTGGTTTAGCTCAACTCTCAGCATTCCCCCATCGCCAACTTCCATGGGAAAATCTAAACGCTCGTGCTGAATGCGCAAATCATCTAAGTGCCGAAGGGCTTGCCTTGCGTAGTATCCAATTTCAGGATCGTGGCGCTTCTTTTCAAGCTCATTAATCACAATGATAGGAATCACAACTTCTTGTTCTTTGAACTTGAAGATTGCCCTTGGATCTGAAAGTAACACCGATGTATCTAGAACATAAGTCTTGGTTCCGATAGATAATTTGGGCTTTTTAGCTGCCGAAGTCTTTGTGGTTGAAGCGGACACAGATGATGTTGACTTAGGCACCTAGGCTCCTTTGTTTCAGCTTGTGCCAAAACTACGCCTGCTCATTCTCAACTTGAGGTTTAGACACGCCCGAATTCAGGTTCGTTATCTGTTGTTAACTTAGGCGCCGAATCTGCCGCGCCTCTAGGCGCCAAATCTACGATGCCTAGATTCAAAGGCGCGGATGGCGCGAAGGAAATCCACCTTACGAAAGTCTGGCCAGAGGGCTTCCTCGAAATAGAGCTCAGAGTTTGAACTTTGCCAAAGCAGGAACCCCGATAATCTCTGTTCCCCAGAGGTTCTAATAATCAGATCAGGATCAGGTTGGCCACCGGTATATAGATGTTCCGTAATTAGGTCCGGGTCAAGCAATTCTGCTAGCTGCTCTATAGTGGTGCCCTCTGTTGCATGCTTCTTCAAGATCGAGCGCATTGCGTCTGCAATTTCTTTTCGACCCCCGTAACCTACGGCAAGGTTGACTTCTGGTTTATTTAGATTTCCGGTAGCTAGCTCCGCAGCTTCCAGTTCGGCGAGCAATTCCGCAGGAAGCGAATCGCGATCCCCCACAACACGGATTTTCCAGCGCTTACGTTTTGCCATCTCAGTGGCAACACTTCCAATAATTTTTAGAAGATCTGCCAGCTCAGCTGATTCGCGCTTCACGAGGTTATCGGTGCTTAGCATGTAGAGCGTCACAACCTTGATACCAATTTCATCGCACCAGCCAAGAAACTCAAAAATTTTATTTGCGCCAGCCGCGTGGCCATGTGCCGCTTTTGCCCCAGGGCGACGCTCGGCCCAGCGGCGGTTACCGTCAAGCATTACCGCAACGTGTTTTGGCAGGTCAGCCGGGGCTAGGCCGCGCTCAAGTGAGCTCTCGTAAAGGCGGTAAATCAGGTTTCGCACATGGATAAGGCTACTTCAGGTTGAGGTTATAGAGTGGCCTTGTGAGCATGCCAATCAGCGAAGGTTTCAGGGAAACCCCTGCCGAAGTCAAGCCGACTTGGCGAGGATGGATTCACACAGGTGTTTTGCCCCTTGTGATTGCCGGTGGTGTTGTACTTGTTGTTTTAGCCAATGGAACACCCGCAAAAATCGCTACGGCAGTATTCTTTGCGAGCTCTTTATTGCTCTTTGGAAACTCGGCGTTGTATCACCGATTCAACTGGAGTCCAAAAGTAAAAGTTACTCTGAAGCGAATTGATCACGCAAATATTTTTCTGCTGATAGCCGGAAGCTATACCCCAATAACATGGCTTGCCCTGCCTCAGCAAAAGGCAATTCTGTTGATGTCAATAATCTGGGGCTCGGCACTATTGGGCATTTGCTTTAGAGTCTTTTGGTTGCATGCCCCCAGGTGGCTATACGTTGCCATCTACATTGCAATGGGCTGGGGAGCTTTTGTCTACGTAGTTGATTTCATGAACGCCAACGCACCCATGATGATTTTGATTTTGGTTGGTGGTCTCTGCTACACGCTAGGTGCGGTGGTTTACGCTCTAAAGAAACCAAATCCGGTTCCAGGTGTGTTTGGTTTTCACGAGATTTTTCACTCTTTCACGGTCTTGGCCTTTATGTGCCACTGGACCGCAGCCTTACTTATTGCGCTTAGCCCCGCTGCCGGTAGCTTCGGCGTCTAGCTTGGCCTGAATCTCGGCGCGGTATCTAACTCGGCGCACACGGCGAACTAGATCAAAAATCAGCAAGGTTGCACCCAGCGCCATACCAAAGGTGGCAATAAACCCTATAGTGCCAGGGCTGTAGAAAGTGTTTGCCGGATCAACCGATGGCGTTGGGCTTGGTGAGGCAGCCAGAAGTGCTGAAATCAAAGTTTGCATGAGTTAAGTATGTAGCCTTAAAGCAATGAGTTCTGTATCTGACCTAATGGCCGAGCGTTATGGCAAAAACCCCGGTAAAAAACCCAACCGTAGGGTTGTCATTACCCTGGCCTCCCTGCTTTTGGCTGCGTTTTTGGTTTGGGCCATTTGGGTGACCCTTGATAACGCTGACCAGATAAAGACCCAAGACCGTGGCTACGAGATTCTGAGCGAGAATCAAGCGTTGGTTAGCTTTTCCGTTCAGAGCCCCGCAGGGCCTGCCATTTGCGCCATTCAGGTGCTGAACCAGGGCTATGCCGTGGTCGGATATAAAGAGGTACCTGTGGCCGTATCGGGTGAATACGAGACCTTCGTGAATACGACCCAATTGGGCGTATCAGGGCTAGTCGATAAGTGCTGGCTCAAATAAACTATAGAGATTATGTCTGAAACCCCTGAAGCAACATGGCTAACGCAAGAAGCCTACGACCGTCTTGCGAGCGAACTGGAATACCTACTTACAGTAGCGCGCCAGGATATTGCTAAAAAGATTCAAGAGGCGCGTGAAGAGGGTGACCTAAAGGAAAACGGCGGTTATCACGCGGCCAAAGAAGAGCAGGGCAAAATTGAAGCACGTGCAGCCCGCCTTGAAAACATTCTGGCTAACGCTGTGGTTGGCGAGGCTAGAGAATCACACGGTGTAGTTGAACAAGGAACAGTCATCAAACTCACCATGAACGGAACTGAGATGGAATTTCTGCTAGGTAGTGCAGAAATAGCTGAAGGCAGTGAGATCGAGGTTTACAGCCCAGACTCCCCGATTGGAACCGCCATCATGGGTGCAAAAATAGGCGACACAGTTTCGTTTTTTGCTCCAAACGGCAAAGAGCGCGAAATAAAAATTCTTGAAGTAAAAAACTTCTTAGGCTAATTAAAAATCCCCGGTCAGTGACCGGGGATTTTTTCTTTGGGCTATTCTGCGTCAATTCGCGCTTTAAGGCCAGCATCTTGCAAGGCCTTCAAAACTCGTTGGCGATGTTCGTGACCAGTGGTCTCTACCGACATCTTCAACTCAACCTCAGAAATCTCAAGGCCTTTGCCGTGGCGTGTGTGCAGCACCTCAACCACGTTTCCATGTGCCGAGGCAATTGCCTCTGCGGTCTTTACCAACATACCTGGGCGATCCGGAAGCATCACAGAGATTGATGTGTAGCGTTCGGCCGCGGCAAGACCGTGACCAACTACCTTTTGCAGCAGCAGTGGGTCTATGTTTCCGCCAGAAAGTATTACAACCGTCTTGCCCTTGAGCTTCAATGCGCCTGACATAATTGCCGCTACGCCCACTGCACCGGCTGGCTCAACTACCATCTTTGAGCGTTCTAGCAAAACAACAATTGCCTGGGCTATTTCATCGTCAGTTACGGTGACTACCTTGTCTATGTTTTTCTTGATTAGGGCAAAAGGAATTGCGCCGGGTTTTCCCACGGCAATTCCATCGGCAATTGTGCGGCTAATTGCTTGCTCAATTGGGCGACCAAGTTTTAGTGACTGCACATAAGGGGAGGCATTCTTCGCCTGAACGCCGTAGACCTTAATTTTGCGCCCGTTGGCAGCAGCCTTCAGTTTGGCTGCTGTGGCTACACCGGCAGCCAAACCGCCACCGCCAATGGCAACGATGATGTTGTCTACCTCTTGTAATTCATTGATTATTTCAAGACCTACGGTTCCCTGGCCGGCAATCACATCAAGGTGATCAAATGGCGGAATAAAAATGGCACCCTTTTTAGCAGAATAAGCCTGGGCTGCCTTCAAGGTTTCACCAAATACAGCGCCGGTAAGAACTACATCGGCACCGTAGTTTTCTGTTGCCTGAAGCTTCGGCAGCGAGGCCCCAACCGGCATAAAGATTGTTGCCTTGATTCCTAGCTTTTTGGCAGCTAGCGCCACACCTTGCGCATGGTTTCCAGCACTTGCGGCAACAACTCCCTTGCGGCGCTCGGCCGGAGTTAGTTTGCTCATGCGGTTATAGGCACCGCGCAGTTTATAGGCACCGGTGCGCTGCAGGTTTTCACACTTTAGATAAACATCTGAGCCTACAAATTTAGTCAGATAGTTGCTCTTTAGAATTGGGGTCTCAATGGCAACCTTTAGTACGTTCTCGTGCGCGAGTTCAAACTCGGCAAGAGTTGGAGCTATTACTTTGGTGGACATTTTGGACCTCACTAGATTTTGTGCTTCTAGCAAGTCTAGTTTGTAGGCAGATTGCCTTGGTTAGAACTTGCTGCCAATTTCACGCAGTCTTGCAATTCGCTCTGGAATTGGCGGGTGGGTAGAGAAAATTCGCTCTACCAAGCCAGGCTTCACCGGATCGTTTATGTACATGTGCGCCATTGAAGAACTAGCTCGGCGCATGGGGCGGCCATACTTTCCAAGCTTTTCAAGCGCACTGGCCAACCCCTCAGGGTACCTAGTTGTCTTAGCGCCTGTTGCATCGGCCAAATACTCACGTTGGCGAGACACCGCGGCCGAAACAATTGGGCCAATCAGCCAGGCAATAATGCTGGCCACGACACCGATAAGAATGAGTGCTATACCCAGGCCGTTGTCATTTGAATCGCGGCGACCCCCACCTTGGTTTGAGAAGAAAGCCATGCGGATTGCAAAGTCGGCGAGCACCCCAACGGCGCTGACTAAACCAAAAACGATTGTAGAAACGCGAATGTCATAGTTTTTGACGTGTCCAAGCTCGTGAGCCATCACGCCTTCTAGTTCTTTGTCATCCATGATGGCCAGCAGTCCTGTTGTTGCAGCAACAACGGCGTGCTTTGGGTCGCGGCCGGTGGCAAATGCGTTGGGCGCTTCATCGGGAATGACATAAACCTTTGGCATAGGCATGCCCTCGGTAATGCTTAGGTTTTCAACAATTCGCCACAGCCTTGGGTTGTCTGACTTTTCAATCGGCACCGCGCCGCTCATGGCGATAGCAAGCGAACTTGCCACAAAATATTGAAACAGTGCGTAAAGGGCAACAAAGCCAATAATCATAAATGCGCTTGAACCGTTGCCGCTTGCCCGACCCCACCAATAGGCAAGGCCACCTAGTAGCGCAACGAAACCAAACACGATAAAAAACGTGTTTCGTTTATTCGCTGCAATAGCTGAGTACATTTACGCCCGAGTTTTTGTTTAGAACTTAACGCTTGGTGGTTCTTGGATTGCTGCCGAGTCGGCAACGTCAAAGAATTCTCGCTCTTTGAAGCCAAGTGAACGCACAAACAAAGTTTGTGGAAACTGCTTGATCTTGGTGTTTAACTCACGCACACCACCGTTATAGAAACGGCGTGCTGCCATAATCTTGTCTTCGGTGTCGGTAAGTTCTTGCTGAAGACTAAGGAAGTTTTGGTTTGCCTGTAACTGAGGGTAAGCCTCGGCCACTGCAAAAAGACTCTTCATGGCGGCACCGAAAGAATCTTCAGCTGCTGCGGCCTGGGCCGGGTGCGCAAGCACCTGTGGTGAAACTGTGGCAGCACGGGCTGCAGTCACATTTTCAAAGACCTCTTTTTCGTGGGTTGCATATCCCTTTACGGTCTCAATCAGGTTTGGAATCAAGTCGGCACGACGCTTTAGCTGAACGGTTATGTCGCTCCAGGCTTCGTCAACTCGAACATTCAGAGTTACTAAACCGTTGTAGGTCGACCAGAGGAAAATTCCGATTAGTGCAATTGCACCGATTATGACGATGAGTGTGATGTCCATGGGTAAATGTTAACCCCGCATGGCTGAGAGTTTGCTGTAAGCAAGCTCAACCGTTTGGGCCCCCAATGTGTGATATCGCCCACCAACCCAAAATAAAAAACCTCCCAATTGGGAGGTTTTTACTTGGTGCCCCTGGTGGGACTCGAACCCACACTGTAGCGATTTTAAGTCGCCTTTCTCTGCCATTGGAATACAGGGGCAAGTACTGAGCAAGGCGGGTAGAAAATTGAAAACGTATTTCAATTTTCCCCGACTTGCTTTACGCCGCTTGCGCGGGGAGGTTCTGTGCCTATTGCTTAGGGCGCGACGCGAAGGTAGCAAAAGCTAATCGCGGTTCTTTGGTTGCTGAAATAGCAACGATGTCTCGACGAAGCAAGAAGTTCCAGATCCAACCTGAGAACACGCGTAGCTTGCGCTCCCACATTGGCATGGCTAGACCGTGGTATCCGCGGTGCATGAACCAAGCAATAAGACCCTTGATGGCAAGCTTCTTGTACTGGAATACACCAACGCCAATGCCTAGACCAGCAACCGCACCCATGTTCTTGTGGAAGTAATCAACCACTGGCTGGTTGCGAAGAGTTGCCACGATGTTCTTGGCAAGCAACTTGGCTTGACGAACCGCATGCTGTGCGTTAGGAACGCAGAAACCGCCAACGCCGCCACCTGAAAGATCAGGAACAGCAGATACGTCACCGGCGGTCCAAGCATCAACAATAAGCTTTTCGCCTTCAACAATCTGAAGTGAAGCCTTTGCAGTTAGGCGACCGCGCTCATCTAGCGGAAGATCTGTGTTTCGAACGAATGGGTGTGCCATAACACCGGCGGTCCAGACGATAACATCTGACTCAAATGTTTCTCCGGTTGAAAGCTCAACCTTGCCCTTTACTGCAGAAAGAAGCTGGGTGTTTAGATGAATCTTTGCACCGCGCTTATCTAGGTTTGCGATTACCCACTCGCTAGTGTCAAGAGCAACCTCAGGCATGATGCGGCCCATTGCCTCGATCAAGTGGAACTTTGTGTCTTCAAAAGAAATGTTTGGGTAGTAGCGAAGCAGGTAGCTAACCAACGAACGCATTTCTGCAAACGTTTCGATGCCGGCGAACCCGCCACCAACCACAACAAAGGTAAGCAAACGATTACGTGCCGCGCCTGCAGGCAAGTTAGCAGCCTTGTCTAGGTTGGTCATAATGCGGTTGCGAATTTCAACAGCTTCTTCAATTGTCTTCAGACCAATTGCGGTGTCGGCAACACCTGGAATTGGGAAAGTTCTAGAAACGGCACCAGCAGTAACTACGATTTGGTCGTACTGCATCTGGTAAGGCTTCAGGCCGGCAACCTC
>JBJOJI010000056.1:0-5329 GCA_046046665.1 Actinomycetota bacterium | reverse complement strand
CAGGTTTCGTTTCAAATAACAAGGGAATTAATCTGCCTGGAGTTGCTGTAAACGTACCGGCACTTTCCGAAAAAGATGAGGATGACCTACGTTGGGGCATCCGTCTTGGGGTTGACATGATTGCGCTTTCGTTCGTAAGAAACGCAAGCGACATCGTTAGGGTTCACGAGATCATGAACGAAGAAGGAAAGTTCCTTCCGGTAATTGCGAAAATCGAGAAACCACAGGCAGTTGAAGCGCTAGAAGAAATCATTGATGCATTTGACGGCATCATGGTTGCCCGCGGCGATCTTGGTGTTGAGCTTCCATTTGAAGATGTTCCTCTCGTACAAAAGCGAGCAGTAGAACTTGCGCGTCGTTGGGCTAAGCCAGTTATTGTGGCTACCCAAATGCTTGAAACCATGATCGAAAACTCACGACCAACCCGAGCTGAAGCTTCAGACGTGGCAAACGCAATTCTTGACGGAGCAGATGCGGTGATGCTTTCTGGTGAGACTTCAGTAGGAAAATGGCCAGTTGAGACTGTACAGGCTATGGCGCGAATCATTGAGTCAACCGAAGAGAACGGTCTAGACCGCATTCCCGATCTTGGCACCCGCCCACACACCCACTCTGGTGCTGTGTCACTCGCCGCAGTAGAGATCGCTGAACTTCTTGGCTCAAAGTATGTATGCGTGTTCACCGAATCAGGTGACTCGCTTCGCCGAGTTGCCCGACTTCGCTCGGCTGTTCCCACTTTGGCTTTCACCCCAAGTGAGACAGTTCGAAACCGCCTTTCACTAGTCTGGGGCGCTCAGACTTATCTGGTAGCTCCAGTTAAACACACTGACCAAATGATGAACCAGGTAGACGAGATTGTCCTTGCAACTGGAAAGGCAAAGATTGGCGAAGAAGTGGTAGTGGTTGCTGGAACTCCACCGGGCGTGCCAGGGTCTACCAACACCTTGCGCGTGCACCAGGTTGGGTCTTCTGTTTCAAATTAGTTGGACCTGAGACATAAAGCTTGAAACAAAAACGGACCCCAATTGGGGTCCGTTTTTTCATTGCTGTTCGAATAGTGAAATCACTTGTGTCTCAACAAGCGGGATGCTAGGTGTTTTCAATATTTATGTCGGCAAACGAAAAATGGTCCCATAGGGACCATCTTCCTTATTGTGCCGAAGGCGGGACTTGAACCCGCACTCCGTGAGGAAAAGCATTTTGAGTGCTCCGCGTCTGCCATTTCGCCACTTCGGCCAACGGTTTTATCTTAGCCGAAACCGCAATGGTTGCTGAAATACGACAAATGCACTCTGAATTTCCCCTAAAGTTGTCGCTATGGCAGATGCAGCGAAGAAGCGCACAGTGATTGTGGCTGAGGATGAGTCTCTTATCCGAATGGATATAGTTGAGACCTTGCGCGAGCACGGATTCGACGTTGTTGCCGAAGCTGGCGATGGCGAACAGGCTGTTGCGCTGGTGATTGAGCACAAACCTGATTTGCTTGTCATGGATATCAAAATGCCGAACATGGATGGCATTACCGCCGCCGAAAAGCTTGCCGGTAGCAAAACTCCGATTGTTCTACTTACTGCCTTTAGTCAAAAGGAGCTTGTTGACCGAGCTAGCGAGGCTGGGGCCATGGCTTACGTTGTAAAGCCATTTACGCCGAATGATCTTTTACCTGCAATTGAAATCGCGCTAAGTCGTCATGCGCAATTTATGGCCTTGGAATCTGAAATTGCTGATCTAAACGAAAGATTCGAAACCAGAAAACTGGTGGATCGCGCCAAGGGTCTTTTGAACGAGAAAATGAATCTAACCGAACCAGAGGCATTCCGTTGGATTCAAAAAGCTTCGATGGATCGACGCCTAACAATGCAAGAAGTTGCGGTTACGGTAATAGAACAGTTGGGCGCCCAAAAAACTGAAACAAAAGAACCAAAAACTGAATAATTTTTTTGATCTAATTCTTTTCTCTAAGAAAATTAGTGATTCGTACGGTCGACAGGCGTCTGCCCTGATCATCACTGATAACAATCTCGTGGGTTGCTAGGGTTTTGCCCAAGTTAATGGCTGTGCAAACCGCTGTGACAACACCCTCGGTAACAGCGCGGCTATGAGACGCGTTCACCTCAATTCCAACGGCTACTTTTTCTGGGTGAGCCCAAACATTCGCAGCGAAGCTACCTAGACTCTCGCCCAGCACAACGTGAGCCCCGCCGTGTAAGACCCCTAGAGGTTGGGTGTTCCCGCTTACGGGCATTGTGGCTACAGCACGCTCTGCGCTTAGTTCAAGTAGCTCAATACCCATCTTTTCTGCCAGTGCGCCGAGGCCACGAAATTGCATCAGCTCAGCTGCCGCAGGGCTTAGCTTTGGTGTTGACATCTCTAACTCCGATGGTTGATTTGGCTGTAAGACTGCACACGAAAGCCAGCTAAATTTCAAGTTAGGCTTCTGTTATGAGCACTAGTCAAAAGCCTACCCTTCTACTAATAGACGGACATTCATTGGCTTTCAGAGCCTTCTATGCGCTTAGTCCTGATAACTTCAAAACCTCTGATGGCCAACACACAAACGCGGTACATGGCTTTATTTCAATGTTGCTTAACATTCTTCAGGCAGAGAAACCAACTCATTTAGCTGTGGCTTTTGACCTCTCCAGAAATTCGTTTCGAACTGAAGAGTACCCAGAGTACAAAGGTACTCGCGGCGAAACGCCACCTGAGTTCAATGGCCAAACTGAACTGCTTCAAGAGGCATTGGCAGCCATGAACATCAAGACCATCACCAGAGTTAATTACGAAGCAGACGACGTGCTAGCCAGCCTGGCAGACCAGAACGCTGCAAAGGGCTTTCAGGTCTTTGTCGTCTCCGGCGACCGCGACACTTTTCAGCTAATCAGCGAAGACACCACGATTCTTTATCCAGTTAAAGGAGTCATGAACCTTGCCAGAATGGACGACGCAGCCGTTCTTGAGAAATACGGAATTCACGCGAAGCAGTATCCGGACCTGGCAGCACTGGTAGGCGAAACCTCAGATAACCTTCCAGGCGTTCCCGGAGTAGGTCCGAAAACTGCGGCCAAGTGGCTGCAACAGTATGGCGACCTCGCCGGTGTTCTTGCTGCGGCAGATTCAATAACCGGAAAAGTTGGCGAAAGCCTTAGGGAACATCAAAGCTTGGCTGTCAGAAACAGACGCCTAAATCATCTTGTACGAGATCTTGACTTTGATTTTGAACAAAGCGAACTAGAACTTGGGGGAGTCAACGAAGATGCAGTTCGTAAGGTATTTGCAAAACTTCAATTCAAGACGCTGACTGAACGCGTTGTTCGCCTTAGAGGATCAAAGCCAGGCAGCGACACCGCATCAGCGGTCGCAGCTTTCAACGATGCTTTTGAAGCTGCCGAGATTCCTGTTAAGGCTGTTTTCGACGAAATAGTGGTTCCAGATTCGGAAATAGTTGACCAAAAACAATTGACGAATTGGCTGAGCGAACAAAAGCAAACTATTGGCTTGGCATTCGAGTTGGTAGAAGGCAACATAACGAGTGTTGGTTTCGCCACTGAAACCGTTCGCAAAATTTGGACGCCAAAATCTAATGCTGACGCCATAAAGTCTTTAGAGGCTTGGCTCAATGATTCATCAAATGCCAAGGCCGTTCACGGTGCGAAGGATTTATCAAAAGCTCTCTTTGATTTGGATTTCAAATTCGCGGGCTTTGATTACGACACGCTTCTTTTGAGTTATCTTCTAAACCCCGTGAGAAAGAACTTTAGCCTTGATGAATTGGCTCTTGAGTACTTAGGGTTGGTGGTCAAGCGCGGCGATCCGAATCAGTTACTAGCCGAAGACGCTACAGATGTTTCCCTTGATGCCTGGCTGACGATATCGCTTTCGCCAAAGCTCTTCGCACAAGTTCAAGAGCAGGATCAGCTCAGGGTTTATAGCGAGGTTGAACTTCCGACCAACACTGCGCTTGCCCGCATGGAACACTTTGGAATTGCTGTCGACGTAACCAAACTAGAGAAACTTTTTGAGAGACTCTCATTAGAGGTTGTAGAAATTGCCAAGCAGGCCTACGAGATTATTGGCCACGAGATTAACTTGGCTTCACCAAAACAACTGCAGACCGTTCTTTTTGAAGAACTTGGGATGACTGGAACAAAACAAGTCAAGACCGGTTTCTCAACTAACGCCGCGGCACTTACCGAACTCTTTGAACAAACCGAGCATCCGTTCCTAGCTCGACTGCTAGAACACCGCGAAGTTACCAAGATTCGTCAAATAGTGGAGACAACTCTTAAGGCTGTTGGAGTAGACGGAAGAATTCACACCAACTATGTACAAACAGGAACCTCAACCGGGCGTCTTTCTTCTGAGAATCCAAATTTGCAAAACATTCCAATTAGAAGTGAGCGCGGTCGGGAGATTCGTGATGCATTCATAGCAGGCGCAGGATACGAGACGTTACTAAGTGCCGATTATTCTCAAATCGAGATGAGAATCATGGCTCACCTTTCAGAAGATGCAGGCATTATTGAAGCCTTTAATACCGGGGAGGATCTCCACAGATTTGTAGGTTCTAGGCTCTTCGGCGTGAATCCCCAAGATGTGACCTCAGACATGCGCTCCACAGTAAAGGCGATGAGCTATGGCCTGGTTTATGGCTTGAGCGAGTACGGCTTAGCCAAACAGTTGAGAATCAGTAATTCAGAGGCAAAGCAGCTTATGGCCGACTATTTCTCTAGGTTTGGTGGCGTTAAGCGTTATCTTGCCTCAGTAGTGGAGGAAGCCAGGAATCTGGGCTTCACGGTCACCAGTTTTGGCCGCCGCCGACCATTCGAAGACTTGAACAGCAAATTGTTCCAGGTTAGAGAAAACGCACGAAGGGCGGCACTCAATGCGCCAATTCAAGGCACGGCAGCCGACATCATGAAGTTAGCGATGACCTCTATAGACAGCAAAATGCAGCGATTGGGCCTAAAAAGCCGGATGTTGCTTCAGGTTCACGACGAATTGGTTTTTGAAGTCGCTACCGGCGAGCTAGAACAGTTGCAAGAACTTGTCACCGAACTCATGGGAAACGTAGTCGAATTATCGGTGCCGCTAGAGGTGCAAATTGGTATCGGCAAGAGCTGGGACCAGGCTGGCCACTAAGCCCAATTAAGGGGTAGGCTAGAAGTGCGTGTTTTTTGGCGCATATCCCTATCCATCGTTGCGATGGATCCCACGGAAAATCTGTGTGTTTGTCGCGACCCGAGTAATGCCCGTTAAGAGTAAAAACCTATATGACCACCAAGACAACTAAGCAGATCGCTGTAAATGACATCGGTTCTGCAGAAGA
>JBJOJI010000010.1:0-26871 GCA_046046665.1 Actinomycetota bacterium | reverse complement strand
ATTCAGCCAATTGCTATGGAAGAGGGTCTTCGCTTCGCTATCCGTGAAGGTGGACGTACAGTTGGTGCGGGTACCGTAACCAAGATCACCAAGTAATTTTTATTACTTAGTTTTTAGAAAAATCCCCTGGCTTCGGCCGGGGGATTTTTCGTTACCTTGAAGAGTGGCGGTTGGGGTTGGTTAGGCTCATGTTGTGATTGATTTTGAACTTGATTACCTTGCGCCACTTGCCAACCTGGTTAGAAATGACCTGGTGGAATCAAAGCATTTTGGCATTGCCTGCTTGGTAGACCCGGCTGGAAATTTGATGGCTGAGTTCGGAAATTCTAAGCGCTTGATCTACCCACGTAGTTCGGTAAAGCCCTTGCAGGCGGTTGCAGCACGTCGTGCCGGGTTGAAGCTTTCCGCAGCCGAGCTGGCAATTTCTGCAGGAAGCCATCATGGCACTGCAGCACACACAGACTTAGTGCTTTCAATTTTGGCTGGCGTTGGCCTTGGCGAAGATGCACTGCAGTGCCCAGTAGCCTGGCCGGCAAACTCGGCAGCCCGTGCCGCAGCAACCGCAGAAACTAAAGCTTGTTTCAACTGCTCAGGAAAGCACGCAGGTTTCTTGGCGGCCTGCGTTGCCGCCGGATGGGACACCACTACTTATTTAGACCCGGCACATCCGCTGCAAAAACTTATCGTTGAAGTTTTAGAAGAATACGCCGGTGAGCCAGTTGCCCACTCAACCATTGATGGTTGTGGCGCTCCGCTGCACGCAGTTTCTTTGGTGGGCCTGGCCAAATCAATTGGCAAGTTTGCCAAGCAAGATTCAGAAATTGCCGAAGCCATGTTGCAAAACCCTTGGGCTGTGGCAGATGCATCAAGCCCAGACACACTCATTATGCAGCACGGCTTGATTTCAAAGCTTGGTGCCGAGGGTGTCTTCGTGGTTGCTAATCGTGATGGTTATTGCGCGGCGGTTAAGGTTGCCGACGGCGCATTGCGCCCCGGACCGCTGGTTGCGCTAAAACTGTTCTTAGATCACAACTTAATTAGTGAACTTCATTACGCCGAGTTGGTTGCTGAGATTGCTCCAAAAGTTCTTGGTGGCAATAATCCGGTTGGTTATTTTGCGGCGGTTGTGTAGCTCAAGACTTGCTTGCTACTTTGCAACGGTAGAGTCTCGAATTACCAGCTCTGGCTGAAACTCAATGTGTTTAGCCTTTGAATTGCCGCTGGTTTCATCGGCCATTGACATCAAGAGTTCAACTGCCCTGGCCCCCATCTCATGGGTGGGCTGGCGAATGGAAGTTAAGGCAACAATAGCTGTCGAGGCAAAAGAGATATCGTCATAGCCAATGAGGCTAAGGTCATTTGGAATCCTCAACCCTTCTTGGTTTAGGCAAACTTGCATTATTCCAATTGCCACCAAATCGTTGGCTGCAAATACCGCATCGGGCCGTTTTGATTTTGGCCGTTTAGCAATTTCTGCGCCAACTTCTCTACCCTCAAAAACCGTAAGGCTCTTGCAAGCTAAAACTTCAAGGGTTACATTCTGATGCTCAGCAACGGCTTTTTGTGCGCCCCTTAGGCGATCGCTTACCTGTTGAATGGCTAGCGGCCCACCGGCAAAGACAATTCGTTTTCGTCCAAGCTCAATTAGATGTTTGGCCGCCATGTAACCACCGGCTACGTCATCTACTGAAACAGACGAAAAAGACTTATCCCTAGATATTCGGTCAACCAAAACAATTGGCGTTCCGCGCAATTGAGCTTTTTTGAATGGCTCCAGGTCATCGCTAACCGGAGTCACCAAGACTCCATGCACGCGCTGCTCTTCGAACAAGCTCAGCATGGCAAGTTCGCGGTCTGGAATTTCATCGGAGTTTGCCAGCAGCACGCTCATGTTTGATACTTGTGCAGCATCTTCGGCGCCGCGAGCCAGATCAGTAAAGAATGGGTTGCGCACATCAAGAACCACAAGTCCAATTGAGCGACTTTTGCCGGCTCTAAGTTGTCGAGCGGCATCGTTTCGCACAAAGCCAAGTTTGTCGATGGCAGCTTGAACTTTTTCAACGGTTTTGTTGGCAACCTTGTCTGGCGTATTCAATACGTTTGAGACAGTGCCCACCGATACCCCGGCGGCTTTGGCCACATCGCGAACGCTGATTGCCACTGGGTCCTAACTGTCTAAGCGAGCTGTTCAAATTGAACGTTCAACTCACAATAGTCCCCTAATTGTAACGATTCAACTACGAAGTGGACAAACCGTTTTTTTGAACAAGTTCAACGAATAGATTATTGATAAATAAATTGAAACGATTCAGAAAACAACGGAGTTTTAGTCATGGCCCCTTCCCAGAAACCAGTTCTGGAGATGCGCGATGCTGCGAAGGCGTTCGGTGGAGTGCAGGCCCTAAAGGGCGCAGCGCTTACCTTGTACCCGGGCGAGATTCACGCTCTATTGGGCGAAAACGGCGCTGGCAAATCTACCCTGCTTAAAGCTTTGGCCGGCGTTCACAAAATTGACTCTGGTTCAATCACCCTGAATGACAAAACATTCGAGCAGGGCAGCACCCGTGCGGCGCGAGACCAGGGCATTGCGGTTATCTACCAAGAGCCAAGCCTGTTTCCAGATCTAACTTTGGCCGAGAACGTTTTTGTTGGCCGCCAATTAGAAAAAGGTGGCGTCGTTGACTGGAAATCAATGGAGCAGCAGGCAAAGAATCTTTTTGATCAGCTTGGTGTGAAATTAGACCCAAGCATTCGCGCCCGTGGGCTTTCCATTGCAGATCAGCAGATTGTTGAAATTGCCAAAGCGCTTTCTATTCAGGCAACCGTAATTGTCATGGACGAGCCAACTGCAGCCCTTTCATCCAAAGAGGTTGATCGTCTGTTCAAAGTTGCTAGAAGCCTGGAGGCGCAGGGCTGTGCAGTAGTTTTTGTTAGCCACCGCCTTGACGAGGTATTTGCGTTGTGTTCAAGAATCACAATCATGCGTGACGGTGCAACCGTGGGAACAGACCTTGCTACGAATTTGAACGAAGCAAAAGTTATCAAGCTAATGGTTGGTCGAGAGATTTCGGAGCTATACCCAAAGCTTGAAGCAAAAATTGGTGATGTAGTTCTAAGTGTTGAAGGGCTTAATCTTGCCGGACAATTTGCAGATATTTCCTTTGAAGTTCGTGCTGGTGAAATCGTAGGCCTTGCTGGCCTGGTTGGCTCAGGCCGTTCAGAGGTTGTGCGAGCAGTATTTGGCGTAGACAAATATGACAAGGGCAGCGTTTCTTTGAACGGCAAAAAACTAAGAAATGGCAACGCAGCAGCAAACATGAATGCCGGCTTGGCCTTGGTGCCTGAAGACCGTCGGCAGCAGGGGCTTTTCATGCCTACCTCAATTGCTAAAAACTCTGCGGTGACACTGCTAAAGAAATTAGCCAAGTTGTTCATTATTCGAGCCAAGAGTGAGGCCCAGTTAGCTGCCGAATGGGGCAAGGTTTTGCAACTGAAATACGCAGATATTCAAGATCCTGTTGATCGCCTATCTGGCGGTAACCAGCAAAAGGTGGTGCTGGCCAAGTGGCTAGCCACAGAGCCAAAACTCTTGATTGTTGACGAACCAACTCGCGGAATTGACGTTGGCACCAAGTCTGAAGTTCACCGCCTACTTTCGCAGAAGGCGCAAGAGGGCATGGCAATAATCATGGTTTCTTCAGAGCTGCCAGAGGTTCTAGGCATGGCAGACCGTGTTCTGGTTATGCGCGAAGGCCGCATGGTTGGCGAGTTTGACCGCAAGCAGGCAACGGCCGAAAAAGTTATGGCAGCGGCCACAGGGGTGACCAAATAATGACTTCTCTAATTCAAAAAGCTTTGCGAATTCGCGAACTACCAATCTTTCTGTTCCTAGTTGCAGTGGCCCTGGTTACGGGCTTTGCGAACCCTGCGTTCTTTACCGTGGCTGGTCTGCAAGACGTGCTACTTGGGGTTTCAATAGTTGCGGTTCTGGCCATTGCCCAGACTTTGGTTATCGTAATGAAGCACATTGATCTATCGGTGGGTTCAACCATTGGGTTTACTGCCTACGTAATGGGTGCCGCGGGTTCTTGGGGTCACAGCGTTTGGTGGGGGCTTGCAGTTTCACTTGGAATTGGAATTGCTGTTGGCGCCATTAATGGTTTCTTAGTTGCCTACATGAAACTGCCAAGCCTGGTAGTTACTTTGGCGACTCTCTACCTAGTCAAAGGTATTTTCAACGAGATAGCTGGCGGTGACACAATCACGCAAGACCGCGTTCCAGAAGCAGTTAATTTTCTTGGAGCAAATTACTTCTTTGGAGTTCCATACATTTACATAGTTGTGTTCGCTCTGATGCTTGCCGTTGGTTTCATCATGAAGCGCATGAGGGTAGCCCGCGATCTATACGCAATTGGTTCAAACCTTTCTGCTTCTGAACTTGCCGGTATTCCTGTTGCTCGAAGGGTATTTCTAGCTTTCGTAGCTACCGGAGCAATTACGGGTCTGGCTGGTGTTTTGCTTTTGGCTCGATACAACACAGCAGACGCTAACTCAGGCGTTGGAATTGAACTTTATGCAATTGCCGCCTGTGTTATTGGTGGTGTTGCTATCGCTGGTGGTATCGGCACCGTTTACGGCGCAATGATTGGTGCTGTCTTACTTCAGACAATTACCTCTGCGCTGGGCGCACTGGGTATTCCTCAGTTCTGGCAGCTGGCCGTAAATGGAACTCTTCTCATTGCGGCAATCTCGCTTGACAGGTATTTGTCATCACGCGTCAAACCAACATCGATTATGGGGTCACACGAATGAGAAAATTCACATTTGCCTGGGAGCACGGCGTAGCGGTGTTCCTGGTTGTGGCAATTGCACTTGGTTCAGGCCTTAGCGAATTTTTTGCAACCACAGACAATCTTAGTTTCGTAATTCAAGATGTTGCTGAAATTGCAATCATTGCTCTAGCCATGACTTACCTAATCATCGCTGGCGAGATTGATCTTTCGGTTGCATCAACTTTGAATCTTGCATCGGCAGCAATTGGGTTCTCGTTTAGAAACGGAATGCCTTTTGAGATGGCGATAATTGTGGGCCTGCTCGTTGGTCTAGCATGTGGCTTACTAAACGGCTATCTGGTCACGGTAGTTGGCTTGCCATCCTTGGCAGTAACCATTGGAACCTTGGCGCTGTTCCGAGGTTTTGCTTGGGTATTGCTGGGGAACGAACCGGTAAACGAACTGCCAGAAAACTGGATTGTTCTTGGATACGAGAACATTCCAAACACCTTCTTACCTTGGTCAACCATCCCAGTGGTCTTATTGGCCGCTTTGGCCTGGGTTATTTTGCACTACACGCGTATTGGCCGTTGGACCTATGCAATTGGAATCAATGCAGAGGCGGCCAAATTTAGTGGAATTCCAGTTGCACGAATGAAGCTTGCTTTGTTTGGAGTGACTGGATTGATGTCTGGTGTTGCAGGTGTGGTCTACACACTTCGCTTCGCGAGTGCATCACCAGATGGAGCTGTTGGCTATGAACTTGACGTCATCGCGGCTGTTCTATTCGGTGGAGTTGCGATTGCCGGTGGTTTGGGCACCCTTTGGGGTGTGCTTGCCGCTGTACTTTCGTTGGGTGTTATTCGCTCGGCGATGCAACTTCTTGACTTCACCGGCAACGCACTACTCATTGTGAGTGGTGCTCTGCTCCTAATCTCAGTTGTTCTTCCAAGGGCAATTGAACTAGTAAAAGACAGACGCAAGTCAGTCACTGTATAACCCCACAACAAAGAAAATCTCAAAGGAGAGCTAAGAATGCAAAAGAAATTCACTCGCATTGCTGTAGTAACAGCAATCGTTGGTGCACTATTTGCAACATCAGTAGTGGCACCTGCATCAGCAGCAACAGGCATTAAGACCGGACTTAGAATCGCTGTGATTCCAAAGCAGGTCAACAGTGGTTACTTCGAGGCCTGGAACAAGGGTGCTCAGAAGGCTTGTAAAGAACTACAGGCCAAGTGTGACTTTATTGGTGGAACAAAAGCAACCGGTGCAATTCAGGTTCAGTTCATCAACAAGGCAATTCAGAAGAAGTATGACGCAATCATTGTTGCGGCTGCTGACCAGAACGCAATTGTTCCTTCTCTAAAGAAGGCCCAGAAGGCTGGCATCATCGTAATTACTTCTGACGCAGACGTAGCAGCTGCTTCAGCATCAGCTCGTACAGTGACCATCGCCCCTTCAGAGGCGTCACGCATTGGTACTGCTGAAGTTGACTGGGCTGCAGAGGCAGCTGGCAAGAAGGGTAGCGTTGCTATTCTTTCTGCAGCAGCAACCGCAGCAAACCAGAACGTATGGATTGCAGCAATGGGCCCTTACCTAACCAGCAAGTACCCAGACATGAAGTGGGTTGGCGGATCTCTAGAGAAGGCAATCTTCTACGGAGATGACGACACCACAAAGTCAACTGCTCAGTTCAACGCCATCCTTGCTCAGTACCCAGACGTAGCAGCAATCATTGCTCCTACAACCGTTGGTGTATTGGCAGCTGCTGTTGAGAAGCAGAAGAAGAAGCTTTCTGTGAAGGTGACCGGTCTAGGTCTACCTAGCCAGATGGCTCCTTACCTAAAGGATGGAACTGTTGAGAAGGTTGGCCTTTGGAACCCGATCGACCTTGGCTACGTAGCAATTTACGCAGCTGGCCACGCAAAGGCTAAGACCTTTACCGGCAAGGTTGGTTCAAGCTTCAAGGCTGGAACCAAGACTTACAAGGTAGTAGCTGGTGGAATCGCTTACCTAGGCGACCCATTCACCTTCACCAAGTCAAACATCGCAACATTTGAAAAGGTCTACTAAGCCTAAAAGCTAAGTAGTTTCACCCATGGAAATGCTGTGGTGGGTAGCAATACCCACCACAGCTCCCTAGGTACCGAAAGGAGAGAGCAATTGCAAAGAGTTGGATTCAGACTGCAATTAGTTGCGGAACGTTTAGACGAATACGTAGAGCACCACAAAAACGTTTGGCCTGAAATGCAAGCAGCTCTCACTGAAACCGGTTGGCACAACTACTCGTTGTTCCTAGATCGCACCGATGCAACGTTATTTGGGTATTTCGAAACCCCAGACCTGCAGGCCGCCCTTGATGGCATGGCCGGCAAAGATGTCAACGATCGTTGGCAAGCGCTGATGGGTGACTTCTTTGTTGCCCTAGAAGGTCGTCGCCCAGATGAGGGCTTCCTTCAACTTGAAGATATTTTCTATCTTCCATAGGGCATCCAACTTTTTAAACTTATCCAGTAAAAATAAGCAAAGACAAAGGTACACAAATGGCAATCAGCGAAAAGGACTTGTTCGCAAAACTTAGCGATCAAGCAATCGAGTTACCTTCATGGGCCTTCGGAAATTCCGGTACCCGCTTTCGCGTCTTTGGCTCACCCGGTGTACCACGAGACCCATTCGAGAAAATCGCCGACGCCGCCCAGGTGCACAAGTACTCAGGCATTGCGCCAACCGTAGCCTTGCACTACCCGTGGGACAAAGTTGATTCATTCGCTGAGCTGCGCAAGCACGCCAATGACCTTGGTGTTGAACTTGGCACCATCAACTCAAATACTTTCCAAGACGAAGAATACAAACTGGGCTCTCTTGCGCACCGCGACCCTAAGGTTCGTCAGCGCGCAATTGACCACCACTTTGACTGCATAGATGTGATGCACGAAACCGGCTCGCGCGATCTAAAAATTTGGTTGGCCGATGGCTCTAACTACCCTGGCCAAGATGACATGCGTGCTCGCCAAGACAACCTTGCAGATTCACTTGCCAAGATCTACGCCCGCATTGGCGACAACCAGCGTCTAGTTCTTGAATACAAGTTCTTTGAGCCTGCTTTTTACCACACTGATGTGCCTGACTGGGGAACTTCGTTCGCTCAGGTAAGTGCCCTGGGTGACAAGGCAATGGTTTGTCTAGACACCGGGCACCACGCACCCGGCACCAACATTGAATTCATCGTTATGCAGTTGCTTCGCCTTGGCAAGCTTGGTTCTTTTGATTTCAACTCGCGCTTCTATGCTGATGACGATCTAATTGTTGGTGCGGCTGACCCGTTCCAGTTGTTCCGAATTATGTACGAGGTGATTCGCGGTGGCGGCTACGGTGGTGCATCGGGTGTTGCTTTCATGCTTGACCAATGTCACAACATCGAAGACAAGATTCCTGGTCAACTTCGCAGTGTTATCAACGTGCAGGCAATGACCGCCCGTGCGCTGATGGTTGACACCGTGGCATTAGATGCCGCTCAGCGCGCCGGAGATGTACTTGGTGCAAACGACATTTTCATGAATGCCTTCTACACCGATGTTCGCCCTGTGCTTGAAGCCTGGCGCGAATCAAAGGGTTTGGCGGCAGACCCAATTGCAGCATTCAATGCATCGGGTTATCTAAAGACAATTGCTGCCGACCGCGTTGGTGGCAAGCAGGCAGGCTGGGGCGCTTAATAATGGCAACACGCAATTCGAAACAAAACAAGACAGTTGAAGAGCTTCTAACTCGAAGCAACAGGCTTGGCAGCAATCCAAAATTCACCAACTACGCAGGCGGTAATACCTCGGCCAAGGGCATGGGCATTGATCCTGCAACAGGCAAGAAGATTGAACTTCTTTGGGTAAAGGGTTCTGGCGGTGACTTAGGTACGCTCACCGAATCGGGGCTTGCAGTTCTGCAGCTAGATCGCGTTCGTGCTTTACAGAACATTTATCCGGGTCTTGATCGTGAAGACGAGATGGTTGCAGCTTTTGACTATTGCCTACACGGCCGCGGCGGGGCAGCACCATCTATTGATACCGCGATGCACGCTTTGGTTGATGCAAATCACGTAGACCACCTGCACCCTGACAGCGGAATTGCCATTGCCACCGCAAAAGATGGCAAGGCGCTAACCACAAAGATTTTCGGAGACAAAGTTGTTTGGGTGCCATGGCGCCGCCCTGGTTTTCAGCTTGGCTTAGACATTGCAGCAATCAAGGCAAAAAACCCTAAGGCCGTTGGTTGCATTCTTGGCGGTCACGGCATTACCGCTTGGGGTGACACCTCTGCTGAGGCAGAGAAGAACTCAACCTTCATAATCAAGACTGCCGAGACCTTTATCAATACCAAGGGCATTAAGAAGCCTTTCGGTGAGAAGGTTGCAAAATTTGCAGCACTAAAGCCTGCGGCTCGCAAGGCTCGCGCTGCAGAAATTGCAGCATTCATTCGTGGCATTGCATCAACTGACAAACCTCAGGTAGGTCACTTCAATGATTCAGAATCAGTTCTTGAGTTCATGGGTAGCGCAAAGCTAAAGAAGTTGGCTTCACTTGGCACCAGTTGCCCAGATCACTTTTTGCGTACCAAGGTGAAGCCAATGGTGCTTGACCTACCTGGTGATGCAGAACTAGACAAAGTAAAAGCACGTCTAACTGTTTTGCACGAACAGTATCGTGCCGACTACGCGGCCTATTACAAGAAGCACGCCACTAAAAATTCACCTGCAATGCGCGGAGCAGACCCTGCCATTGTTCTTATTCCAGGTGTTGGCATGTTCTCGTTTGGTGCTAATAAACAAACCGCACGTGTTGCCGGTGAGTTTTACCTAAACGCAATCAATGTGATGCGCGGGGCAGAGGCAATCTCTAGCTACGCACCAATCAGCGATGCCGAGAAGTTCAACATTGAGTACTGGTCACTAGAAGAGGCAAAGCTTCAGCGCATGCCAAAGCCAAAGCCGCTGGCAACTCGCGTTGCTTTTGTAACCGGTGCAGGTAGCGGAATTGGCAAGGCAATCGCCGAGCGCATTGTGGCCGAGGGCGGCTGTGTAGTAATTGCCGACCTCAACCTAACTGCCGCTCAAGAAGTTGCCGCCAGCCTTGGCCGCGACAACGCGGTTGCCGTAAGCATTGATGTAACCAGCGAGGCGGCAATTAAGCAGGCGCTTGCCGAGGCCGTACTTGCCTTTGGTGGTGTTGACCTAATTGTTAACAACGCCGGGCTTTCAATTTCTAAGCCACTGCTTGAAACTACGCAGCGCGATTGGGATCTACAACACGATGTAATGGCTCGCGGTTCGTTCCTAGTTTCTCGTGAGGCAACCCGCATTCTGCTTGATCAAAAGCTTGGCGGAGACATCATTTACATCTCATCTAAGAACAGTGTCTTTGCTGGTCCTAACAACATTGCCTACTCGGCAACCAAGGCTGATCAAGCCCACCAGGTGCGCTTGCTTGCTGCAGAACTGGGTGAGCACGGTATTCGCGTAAACGGAATCAACCCAGATGGTGTGGTTCGCGGTTCGGGAATCTTTGCCAAGGGCTGGGGTGCCTCACGCGCCAAGGTTTACGGTGTGAAAGAAGAAGACCTAGGCAAGTTCTACGCTCAGCGCACCCTGCTAAAGCGTGAAGTGGTTCCAGAGAACGTGGCCAACGCTGTGATCGCGCTAACCGCCGGCGAACTTAGCCACACAACCGGTTTGCACATTCCAGTGGATGCTGGCGTAGCTGCGGCGTTCCTTCGTTAATTAGGTAGTCAAATTGTCTAACGCAGTTTTTGGCGCGATTGATCTGGGTGCATCCAGTGGTCGCGTTATGGCTGGCGTGTTTTCAGATACCGGCCTAGAGCTGGTTGAGATAGCAAGATTTGCTAACGGGCCAATTGAGCGCGACCAAAAACTCTTTTGGGATTTCAACGCCTTGTTCAACGAGATCAAAGCAGGCCTAATGCAATTGGGTGACTTTGCCGCTGCAAGAGATGCCAAGGTAATCAGCATAGGTATTGATACTTGGGCGGTTGATTATGCGCTCATAGATTCCGATGGTCAAATGTTGGCTGCACCGCGGCATTATCGAGATGAAAGAAATCATCTTGGTGTTGGAGCGGTACATGCAATAGTTTCTCAAGAAGAGCTTTACCAAGAAAATGGTTTGCAGTTTTTACCGTTCAACACGCTTTACCAATTGGCCGCCGAACAGCTTCAAAATGAAGACCTGCTTGCAGCAGCCGATAAGTTCTTGCTAATTCCAGATTTGATTGCCTATCTTCTAACCGGCCAGAAACGTGCCGAGGTAACCAACGCTTCAACCACCGGTTTGCTTGATGTGCGCAGCCATCGGTGGAACATTGACCTATGCAAAAAACTTGGTATTTCTACTTTGCTTCTGCCAGAGCTGATTCAACCCGGTGACGAATACGGACTTCTAAGTAATGCTGAAGTTCAGCACCCAGCACTTAGCGAAACCAAAATCGTTGCGGTAGCCTCGCACGACACTGCCTCTGCCGTAGTTGCGGTTCCTTACCTTGATGCCCACGGGGCATATCTTTCTAGCGGCACCTGGAGTTTGATTGGTGTTGAATCTGACGCACCAGTGCTAAACGCAAATGCTTCCAAGGCCAACTTCACCAATGAGCTTGGCATTGCCTCAAAAACCAGATTCCTAAAAAACCTGAGTGGGCTTTGGCTAATTCAAGAAAGCATAAGAGCTTGGAACGAGGCTGGCAATCACGTAAACGTTGCCGAGCTGGTTGAAGACGCTCGAAAGGTGACCACGAGCGCCCGCATAAACGTGAACGATCCTGAGTTCGCGGCTCCAGGAAACATGCCAAGCCGAATTCAAGTTCATGTCACCCGCAATGGCGGCAAAGCGCCACAAACTCCGGCAGAAATAGCTCGCTGCATTTTTGAATCACTTGCCGACTCTTATGCGCTGGCAATTGCTGAAATTGAACTAGCCACCGGCCGCAGCTTGAAACGCCTGAACATAGTGGGCGGCGGCAGTCAAAACACTTTGCTTAGCCAATTGGCGGCCGATAGGTGCAATCTCGAAGTCTTATCGGGGCCTGTTGAGGCCACAGCCATAGGCAACCTAATGACCCAGGCGCAAAAGTTTTATACAGTCCTTGGCGGATTCGACCTGACAAAATTATCGGGTCAGCGCGCTTTCATTGGCCAAAGCTTTGCCCCAACTAAATACCAACCAAGTAAGGAATCCCATGGGAAACATTAAGCGTCGCGTACCAAATCCTAAAGATCTTGCGCAACTAATGAAGTTCAAGGCTCCTACCTGGAACGCAACTGAGCGCCGCCTCAAAGAGGCCCTCACAATTTATGACCTGCGCGACATCGCCAAGCGCCGCACACCTACCGCACCGTTTGATTACACCGATGGCTCGGCTGATCAGGAAATTTCTTTGGCCCGTGCCCGCCAGGCCTTTGAAGACATTGAATTTCAGCCAAGGGTTTTACGCGATGTGTCTGATGTTGATTTGAGCTCAACAGTGCTTGGTAAAAAAGTTGCCATGCCGTTTGGTATAGCGCCAACCGGTTTCACCCGAATGATGCAAACCGAGGGCGAGATTGCCGGTTCGCAGGCAGCAGAGGCTGCGGGTATTCCTTTCTCACTTTCCACAATGGGAACCCGCTCGATCGAAGAAGTTGCCGCGGCGGCACCAAATGGCCGCAACTGGTTTCAGCTTTATATGTGGAAAGACCGTGATCGCAGCATGGCTTTGGTTGAGCGCGCCGCCGCCGCAGGCTTTGACACACTTTTGCTAACGGTTGATGTGCCGGTTGCTGGTGCGCGCCTTCGTGACAAGCGCAACGGCATGACTATTCCGCCGGCGCTGACGTTAGGCACCGTTATAGATGCCCTGCCTAGACCTGCCTGGTGGATAAATTTCTTGACTACAGACCCATTGAAGTTTGCCTCGCTTGATTCTTGGAACGGCACCGTTGCTGAATTGCTTGACAAAATGTTTGACCCAACCGTCACATTTGAGGATCTCAAGTGGATTCGTCAGCAGTGGAAGGGCAAGTTGGTGGTCAAGGGAATTCAAAGTGTTGAAGATGCCAAGCTTGCGGTGAAGGCCGGGGCAGATGCGGTTATTCTTTCCAACCACGGTGGCCGCCAATTAGATCGCGCACCAATTCCGTTCCACCTGATTCCAGAAACTGTTAAAGAAATTGGAAAAGATGCCGAGGTGCACGTTGACACCGGAATCATGCACGGTGCTGACATCATTGCCTCAATTGCTAAGGGTGCAAAGTTCACGCTGGTTGGCCGTGCATATCTTTACGGTCTAATGGCTGGTGGTCGTGAGGGGGTCGACAAGATGATTAACATTTTGCAGGCCGATATGGTTCGCACTATGAAACTATTGGGTGTACGTTCGCTTGAAGAATTAGAACCAGGGCACGTCAAAGTCTTGGAGCGACTAACCGAGAAGAAGTAACCGAATGCAGATTTCCCTTAGAAGCCAGTACCCGGCCAAGCAGCTTGGCCTACCTGGCGGCCCACTAGAACTTAGCTGGAAAGTGTTGGGGGCGGACACTGGTCAATCTCAGGTTGCATACGAGATTCAGTCGGCATTTGATTTGGAGTTCACCGTTGGCTTAGAAATGATCCAAGCCAAGTCTTCGGACCAACAATTTATTTTTGCGCCTCACGTTCCAACAGAAAGTCGCGAGGTTTCTTTTCACCGCGTGCGCATAGAAGCCCGCGATTCGAATGGCGCCGGCGGTTGGTCTGATTGGAGCCCGGCAATTTCGCACGAGGTTGGCTTACTGAATGCCGATGATTTTGTTGGCAGTGCCGTTGGTGATGACAGCAACGTAGATGAACCAGCCACGCTTTTGCGCACCAGCTTCAACATCACCAAACAGGTTGCCAATGCGCGCCTTTATGCCACCGCACACGGAACCTACGATGTGCTGATCAACGGGCAAAAAGTTGGCGATCGTATTTTGGCACCGGGTTGGACCCCGTATCAGTTCAGGTTGTTAGTTGACACTCATGATGTAACTCATTTTTTATTAGAGGGTGAAAACGCATTCGGTGCCCTGTTGGCCGATGGCTGGTACCGCGGCAAGCTTGGTTGGGAAAACAAGAACAATTCATATGGCACCAAGACTTCATTTTTAGCCCAAATTGAAATTGAATACACCGATGGCTCCACCGAGGTAATCGCAACCGGTGAAAATTGGAAGACCGCAACCGGCGGTGTGCGTTTTGCATCTATCTACGACGGCTGCACGTTGGATATGACACAAGCACAGGTTGATTGGTGCAAGCCAGGTTTTGACGATTCAACCTGGTCACCGGTGTTGGTGCGCGAAATAGACAAGACCTTGCTCGAGCCACTGGCCGCGGCTCCGGTGCGTGTCAAAGCAGAGCTTGACATGAATATCACCCAACAGGCTGATCTCGTGTTACTAGATGCTGGGCAAAATATATCGGGTTGGGTTCGCCTAAAGGTTGATGGCAAACGCGGTGACAAAGTTGTTGTGCGTCATGCAGAGATTCTTGAGCCAACCGTAAAGGGTGGCCAGAATAACCGCTTGCACGTTCGTGCGCTAAGAAGCGCCAAGGCCACAGACACCTACATTCTTGGTAAAGACGGAATTCAAGAGCTTGAACCTAAGCACACCTTTCACGGTTTTCAGTTTGCCGATGTGGTCACCGAGGCCAAAGTAATTTCGGCCGTTGCGGTTGCTATCACCACCGATAACCAAGACCGCTCAACATTCAAGAGCTCACACAAACTGCTGAACAAATTCATCAGCAACGTTAAGTGGTCGCAGCGCGACAACTTTGTGTCAATACCTACCGATTGCCCGCAGCGCGATGAGCGCATGGGCTGGACTGGCGATGCGCAGGCATTTATTTATGCGGCCAACACACTGGTAGACAGTGACGCATTCATGCGTTCTTGGCTGAAAGATATGACTCTCGAGCAACGTGCCGACGGAAATATTTCTATCGTGGTGCCAAATATTCTTGATCTTCAAAATGGTGGCCCAACCATGTTCACAGAACATGCAACTGCAGGGTGGGGCGATGCCGCAACGGTTATTCCCTGGGCTCTTTACCAAAGCTATGGCGATGTTCAGGTGCTTCGGAATCAGCTGGGCACAATGCGCCGCTGGGTAGATTATTTTGCTGGCATGCGAGAGGGTGAGCTGTTTCCACCAATCATGCAACTTGGTGACTGGCTTGACCCAGATGCCCCGGTAGATCAACCTTGGATGGCCAAGACCTCAAGTCACTTTATGGCTAACGCGTATCTGGCCTACTCGGCCAAGCTTTTGGCCAAGGCGGAACGCGTGGTTGGCGAACCAGAAATGGCCAGCAAGTACCAAGCCATCAGTGATGAAGTAAACGCAGCCATTTGGAAAGAGCTTGCCTCTGCTGCAATGCAAACCACAACCGGCTGTTCTATTCTTTTGGAATTTGAAATTGCACCCCAATCAGAACGCGCACAAATTGCCGATCAACTTGCAGCAATAGTTCAAAAAGACGGGGGCCGAATTTCAACCGGGTTCCTTGGTACCCCGGTAATCCTTGACGCCCTAAGTCGCAATGGCAAATGGCAAGAGGCTTATCAAATGTTGCTTCGCGAAAAACCACTCAGCTGGTTGTTCCCAATCACCATGGGCGCAACAACAATCTGGGAACGCTGGGATGCAATCGCTGCCGATGGCACCATCTCAACCGGCAAGATGGAAGACAGTGAGGCCGCTGACCCCGATGACCACTCAATGATTTCTTTCAATCACTATGCATACGGAGCAGTGCTTGATTGGATTCACAGAAATGTGCTTGGTCTTGAGCTTTCATCACCCGGCTATAAGGCGGTTCTGGTTTCGCCAAAGCCGGTTCAGGGCATCGACTCTTGCAAGGGTTCAATAGAAACAGGATACGGCCGCCTGGCGATTGATTGGCAGTTGTCTGAGTCTGGCGACTTTCACGCCAAGCTAAAAGTACCTTTTGGTGTTGAGGCCCAGATTGATTTGCCAGTTAGATCTGAATCGGTGATTACGGTAAACGGAAATCAAACCCAAAACGGCAGCAATCTGCAGCACGGTGATTACCAGCTTTCTGTTTCGGATGCTCAGGTGATCACTCTGTAGAGTTGGCATCAAGATGCTGATTGAATCGCGGCCGGTAAAGCTAACCACTAGAACCGGAATAGAGGTGCGGCGCACTTTGCCCCACGCCAAGCTAAAGATGATTGGCGCTTGGTGTTTTGTTGATCACTTTGGTCCGACAAAACAAACCGATGGCATGGTCGTGGCGGCACACCCACACACTGGTTTGCAAACCGTTACTTGGTTGATTGAAGGAAGTATTGAACACCGCGATTCAATCGGAAGCGTGCAGCTAATTGAGCCCGGTCAATTGAACCTAATGACATCTGGCCGTGGCATTTCTCACAGCGAGATTTCTCTTGCGGGTTCAGAATTTTTGCATGCTGTGCAACTTTGGGTGGCGCTGCCAAAAGATTCAATTGACGTTGCTCCCGAATTCGAACACCAGGCCAATCTGCCAAAATTTCAAATTGCAACCAACAGCGGGGGCATTGCCGAGGCAACGGTTCTAGCCGGTGAACTAAACGGTGTGGTTGCTCCCACTAAAACATTCAGCGCGCTAATGGGTGCTGAAATTCGTATTGCCGCAGGTGAGTCAATAACTCTTGATTTAGATTCTGAATTCGAATACGGATTCATGGCTGTGCAGGGTTCAATAAATATTGCTGATGAATTTGGCGCAACATCTAGCGTTATTTATCGCGCAGCTGGAGAAAACACAATCACCGTGCAAGCACAAGAAGACGCAATTATTTTGATGCTTGGTGGCAAGCCTTTTGGTGAAAAGATTTTGATGTGGTGGAACTTTATTGGCCGCAGTAATGAGGATATTGTTCAGGCAAGAAACGATTGGAATAATCGAGCCGAATTAAATAAACAGCGCTTCACAGATTTCGAAGATGCAATTGGTGGTTGGATTCCCGCACCAGAAATGCCGAACGTCACGCTTCAGCCAAGATAGATTTGGCCAACTTAAAGAGTTACTTTAGGCAAACGGGTCTGGAATAAACGCGTACTTAATTTCTAAGTACTCATCAATTCCTTCGGCGCCACCCTCGCGGCCCAAACCAGATGCCTTGGTGCCACCGAAAGGTGCAGCGGCGTTAGATACCAACCCGGAGTTGATTCCGGTCATGCCGGTATCCAGGCTTTCAATCAGGCGCAACTGGCGCTTTGCGTTGCTGGTGTAGGCATAAGAAACCAAACCGTATTCGGTGTCGTTGGCCAGGCGCACGCCTTCTTCTTCGGTCTGGAAGCGGGTGATGGGTGCAATTGGACCAAAAATTTCTTGAGTCCAAATCTTTGAGTCTGGTTTTACGTTGTCAATCACGGTTGGCTCAAAAAAGTAGCCGCTACCATCGGGGGCCTCGCCACCGGTAATCACGTTGGCGCCTTCGCCAACGGTGGTCTTGACCAAGGACTGCATATTTTTCTGTGCTGCTGAATTTATAACCGGTCCGCAGGTGGTGCCCTCGGCAACTCCGCGACCAAGCTTTAGCTCGGCCATCTTTGCCGCAAACTTTTGAGCGAATTCATCGGCTACATCTTCGTGCACAATGAATCGGTTTGCTGCGGTGCAGGCCTGACCAATGTTTCTCATCTTTGCCAACATGGCACCCGATACCGCCGCGTCGATATCTGCATCTTCGAAAACTATGAATGGCGCATTGCCACCAAGTTCCATAGATGTACGAAGCACGCGCTCGGAGGCCTGTTCCAAAAGTTTTCTACCCACCTGGGTTGAACCGGTGAAGGTAATTTTGCGCAAGCGGTGATCAGAAATCACCGGTGCCGATGTGGCCGCTGATGTTGAAGTGGTGATCACATTGATTACGCCGGCTGGCACCCCGGCTTCTTCAAATGTTTTTACCAACAGCAAAGTGGTTAGGGGAGTCAGCTCGGCAGGCTTCACCACAATGGTGCAACCGGCTGCAAGTGCCGGTCCAATTTTGCGGGTAGCCATGGCCAACGGAAAATTCCAAGGGGTAATTGCAAAGGCCGGCCCAACCGGGCGCTTGGCAATCAGAATCTTGCCAGTGCCCTCTGGGTTTGAGTTATAACGGCCGGTCACACGAACCGCTTCTTCGCTAAACCAGCGAAGGAATTCGTTTCCGTAGGTAACCTCACCGCGGGCTTCAGCCAACGGCTTACCCATTTCTAGCGAAATCAACATCGCGAACTCTTCGGCACGTTCGCGAACCAAATCAAAAGTGCGGCGCAGAATCTCGGCGCGCTCGCGAGGAGGGGTTCTGCCCCACTTTGCCTGAGCCTCATCGGCAGCAGTCAACGCAGCAAGTGCATCTTCGGCGGTGGCATTGGCAATCTCAAGCAGCGACTTACCGGTAGCAGGGTCTTCTACGGTGATTTGCTTATCGCCGTGCCCGGTTACCCACTTGCCATTAATGTAAAGGCCGGTTGGAACCTTGGCTAGAAGGTCTTTTTCAGTCAGCGCCATTGCTTGTCCTCTGTTAGTTGCCGTTTTACTACTGGTTTGAAAGCTGGTCGCCGCAACGGTAGAAACCGGTGACCAAATTATCGATTGCTTCTTTAGCATCAGCCTTCACATCGCCAAGTGCGTATACGGCGAATGTCAAAGTGGTTGAGTCCTTGGCGCTGATGATTCCTGCCAAGGTGTAACCCTTTTTAATCCAACCGGTCTTAGCGAAGATGTGACCTGCTGCATCAATGTTATCTCCCTTGAAACGGTCAGCCAGGCTGCCCGATTCTGCTGAGACAGGCAACCCTTGACGAATCAATTCGATTCCCGATCCAGGCTTGTTGACCAACTGCATCAACTTTGCAAAAACTGTTGGTGACACTGCGTTGTAATCGCTTAGTCCCGAGCCATCGCGAATCGACATTCCTGAAAGATTCAAACCAAGTGGGGCGATTGCCTTTTTGATTGCAGAATCAACTGAAGCGAATGAGCCACTTAGTCCTTGGTCTAGAGCAACCAGTCGAGCAAGAGCTTCAGCCTGGGTGTTGTCTGAAACCTGAAGCATGTGGGTGATCCACTTGCTGATTGGTTGGCTTGAAACACTGGCAATCTGGGTGGCATCGGTTGGCATTTGCGCAGCAACAACTGTGGCTGCCGATGCGTTTGCACCAAGTGCCTTCTTGAAAGCATTACCGGCATTCATAACCGATGAAGTTGAGCGACGAGAAGTCTCTGCTGCCGGGTTTGCGCGGTCTCCATCAACCTGAAGTGCGGTCACCTCCGACATATAGCCCTCGGTCATCTCTGACTTTTCCCATGAAGGCTCCCAGGTTGGGCCAGTAAACAAAGTTGCATCAACGATGATCTTGGTGATTGGAGTTGCCGCCAACTTTTTATTCACGTTTAGAGCAAGGGTTGAGAGCTTTGGTGCATCTGCATAAACAGACTGCTTTCCCGCGGCCGTCTTCGAGAGAGTTGGATCGCCGCCACCCACAAGAATGATGGTTCCCGGGTCTGTGGCATCTTGGTAAACACGAGTCTCAACTCGGTAGTTTGGCCCAAGGGTAAGAATTGCTGCGGCTGCCGTTAGGGTCTTCATCACCGATGCAGTAGAGGCTGGCGCATTTGCATTGCGATCGAACAGCACTTCATCGGTTGCTGCGTTGATAACAACGCCAGAGAGTTTCGCCAAGCGTGGGTCAGCGGCTAGTTCGGCAACTGAACAGGTGCGGTTGCTAGATGCGCTTGGGCTAGGTGAAGCCGAGGCGGCGGCAGACGACGAAGCCTGAGGCTCCTGCGCCGAGTTTGTTGACCCAAAGCCGCCAACGCTGAACCCACCGATAATCAGGGCCAAAATGCCCAAGCCGATTAGTGCTCCCTTGCCAACCTCTTTAAAGTACGTAAAACCTTGGTTCACCGGGGACACACGCTTTCCATTTCGAGTTCAAACTAGACTGCACTGCATGAAGCGAATTCTCAGCTCCTTAGCAACCTTAAGCCTATCTGTCGCAGCCATCATCGGTGTCTCAAGCCCGGCCCTGGCTCACAGCGACGAACTAAAGACCAGTCCAGAGCAGGGCTCCACTGTCGAGGCGGGGCGAATTCCAATCACCCTGACCTTTGGTGAAGAGCTGCTGACCGGCGATGAGTCGATCAGCCACGAAGTTGTGGTGGCCAACGAGACCGGTGAACTGATTCCCGCTCTTTGCGCGAGCGCCGAGGGCTTTGACCTGAGCACCGCAGCGGCGATTGACCAGCCCGGAAAATACACCGTCACCTGGCGAACCGTATCTGCCGATGGCCACCCGGTAGATGGAACCTTTGATTTCAATGTCGTGAACAACACCGATTACGACGCGGCTACCGATGCAGTTGATGCGTGCGTCTACGCCATGGCAACCTCCGGCGAAACACCGATGTTGATTTCTGAGAACGAAGGGTCTTCAGACTCGCTGCCTGGCGCACTTTTTATTGCCGTAGGACACTCAAAGCAAGAGCATCAGCTAAAGGTAAAGACCAGCTCCGCAAGAATAAAAGCGAGTAGCAACCGTATCTAAAGCCCCGCGGGTTGACCAACCAACTTTTTTGCCGCCGGCACTTCTTGCAAAAATTGAGTACGCCAAACGAGATCCGTCTTTTGCATTGATAATTCCGGCCAAGCTGTAGAGACCTGGGATGAATCCGGTTTTACCCTTCACAAAACCTTTTGCCACCGCGTTTGCTCCGGTGAATCGGCCACCCATTGAGCCAGGTCCACGGCCGGCAACCGGAAGATAACTTTCCAATGGGGTTAGCACCGTGGTTCCCTGTGCAACCTTTTGCATCAGCGCAGTAATCATCTTTGGAGTCACTCTGTTTGCCTGAGCCAGACCAGATGCGTCTTTCATTACCAATTGGCTTGAATCAATTCCAAGTTCAGCCAACATGCTTTTTACCATTGGCTCCACAGAAGCAAACGATGCCGGCAAACCAAAAGCCTTGGCTGCATGGCGTGCAATAAATTCCGTCTCGGTGTTATCTGAAATTCCGGTTGCGTGCGCAAGCCAGGTTGTGATTGGTTGACTGGTCACTGAAGTCAACTCAACGGCGTCTTTAGGAGTTGCACCCTTTATTAACTTTGCAGCTGGCGCTAACCCCTTGAGAGCAGACTTGAAAAGAGTGCCGGTCTTGAGCACCGGGTCTGTGCTGCGATAACCGCTGTACGCGTAACTGGTTTGGTCACCGTTGGCGCGGTCACTATCTACCTGTAGCGCGGTGATGTGCGAGATGTAGCCGTTGGTTCTGTCGCTGGCTAACCAATAAGGGCTGTAACTTTCGCCGCTGAAAAAACTGCTGTCAAGAATGATCTTGGTGATTGGTTTGTCGCTGGTCCAGTTGGTTAGAACTTTGTTGGCCAAGGTCTCGAGCCTGGCCGCCTTTGCATAGGTTGTGTAACTTGCCTTGGTCATCTGTGAAAGCGTGTGGTCTCCGCCGCCCTTTAGAACAATCGTGCCGGGCTGTGATGGAACGGTAAGGACTCTTGTAGTTGCCGTATAGGTGGCAGGCAAATTCTTGAGTGCCGCTGCAACGCTCAAAACCTTCAACACCGATGCCGATGGCGTGGCTTCGTTTCCGCGCATATCCAGAAGCACTCGCCCGGTATTGACATCAACCACGTAGGCATAAAACTGACCGAGCGCACTCTGCGAAACAGCCGATGCCGCACTGCATGAATTGGGTGCGTTTGGAATAAGCACCGGGTTCGAAACCGACGGGCTTGGTGAAGGGCTCGCTGAGGGGGTCGCCGAAGTTGACGGGCTTTCAGTTGGACTAGGTGATGGTGTGGCATCAACAGCCACGGCAGGTGCGGCCAACGCAAGCACCAGTGCAGAAGAAACTGTTGCCACGGTTAGAGAGCGCTTAAAGACAGACATCCTTATAAAAATAGACTGGCTTTGGGCCATAGCCCGCTTGCCTCGCCGCTTTGCATTGGTGGCAGACTGGCAATGTGAGTAAAACCCTGAGGAACGACTACCTGCTTCTGATAGCAACTCTGCTTGGGCTTGGCATCGGGCTGTTTCAAGAACAAGGATCACTTGGTTCTACGCTTGCCTATGCTGCGGGTGCCGCCATCGGTTTTGGTCTCTCACTCTTGCTGCTCATTCGTGCAATTCGTCACGGTGAATTTGGCAGCGATGCCCTAGCTCTAATTGCTATTACCGCCACCGCGATCACCGGAGAGTGGATTGCCGCGAGTGTGATTTCGGTCATGCTTGCCACCGGTCGCGCACTTGAGCGCTGGGCCGAGGGTCGTGCAAGAGATCAATTGGAGTCGTTGCTAAAGCGCGCACCAAACCAGGCTCACGTAATTCAAGCAGATGGCAGCGTGATTGATAGTCCGCTTTCAAAAGTGGTGCTTGAGTCCCGCATCATGGTGCGCTCTGGTGAAGTTGTGCCGCTCGATGGTTTTGTTGTTGGCGAGGGAACCTTTGACGAATCGGCGTTGACCGGTGAGCCACTGCCAAGGTTCAGGGCAAACGGTGAAGAAGTAGCCTCAGGCGTTTTGAATGCGGGTGCAACAGTTGAATTGACTACGACAAAGACGATTGAGAATTCAACTTACTCAGCTCTTGTTCGACTTGTGGAACAAGCGCAGGCTTCGAGCGCGAACGGGGTGCGCGTGGCAAATAAATGGGCCGTCAGGTTCGTGCCATTTGCATTGCTGCTCGCTGCTGCAAGTTGGTTAATTACCGGTGACTATGCAAATGCCGTTGCTGTGATTGTTGCTGCTACTCCCTGCCCACTAATCCTTGCGGTACCGGTAGCCATTATTTCTGGAATGTCTAAGGCCGCTTCCAAAGGAGCAATCATCAAAGGTGGTGCTGCGCTCGAGCAACTTGCCCGCACTAAGACAGTGTTGCTAGATAAAACTGGAACACTCACTCACGGCGGGCCAGAGGTTTCTGATGTTGCCTTCGCTCCGGGCACCAACCAATCTGAAGTCTTGATGCTGGCTGCCTCTTTGGAACAATCCAGCCCACACGTGGTCGCGAAATCAATCGTCTTAGAAGCCACACGCAGAAATCTCACTTTGCAACTGGCATCACAAGTCACTGAGAATCACGGCGTTGGACTTGAGGGAATGGTCGCGAATAAATCGGTGCGAGTTGGTCAGCTAGGCAAAGCGCTACCAGCTTGGGCGCCACTTGAGAATGCACTGATTATCGGTGTGGAAATAGATGGTGAACTACAAGCGGTAATTGGGCTCGATGACCCGCTGCGCGACGAAGCCCAAGGCACTTTGATAGCACTTAGAAGACTTGGTGTCGAAAGAATATTGATGGTTTCCGGTGATCGCAAAATAACCGCAGATCAGGTTGGCGCCGAGGTTGGCGTAGACGAAGTGTTTGCCGATTGCACACCTGAACGCAAACTTGAAATAGTTCACGCTGAGATGCTGGCAACCAAAGGTTCTGTTGTTGCAGTTGGCGATGGAATTAATGATGCTCCAGCGTTGGCAGCGGCCACCGTTGGAGTTGCAATGGGTGCGCGAGGGGCAACCGCTGCAAGTGAGGCGGCCGATGTGGTGATCATTGAAGATTCAATCAAGCACCTAGCTACCGCGGTTTTGATTTCTCAAGGTGCACGTAATCGCGCGTTGCAAGCGGCTGGCATTGGCATGAGCTTGGCGATTGTTGCAATGGTCGCAGCGGCCACCGGATTAATTAACGCAACAACAGCTGCGATCAGTCAGGAGTTTATCGACATGGCAGCAATACTTTGGGCATTGGTGCCTGTTGCAAGCAGCTTGAAAAAATAAGTGCGATTAATCTAGCTGACAGAATTCGTCGAGCGGCTTCTTGCGACCTGCAACCACTAGGTGGTCACCGGCGTGCAGCACGGTCTCTGGGAATGCCGGCGTGTAGTTTGAATCACCGTGACTAAACGCAACCACGGTCACACCGTAGGTGCTACGAATCTTTAGATCAGCTAGGTCGCGACCGTCGAATGATGGCGGGCACTGAACCTTAACCATCACGAAATCTTCATCGATGTGTACATAGTCAAGCGATTCACCAGACACCTGGTGAGCCACGCGGCGACCCATTTCGTACTCAGGGAAAATTACGTGGTGAACGCCAAGCTGACGCAAAATCTTTCCGTGCGCGGTTGAGTTGGCCTTAGCCCAAACCTGCTTGATGCCCAACTGCAGTAGCAGCGAAGCGGTAAGAATGCTTGATTCCAAATCCGCACCGATAGCAACCACGGCGCTGTCCATGTCGGCAAGACCAAGTTCCTTCAAGGTTTCTTCGTCTGTTGTATCTGCTGAAACCACGTGAGTTAGATCACCGGATAGTGACTGCACAACCTTCTCATCGAAGTCGATGCCGAGCACCTGGTGGCCACTGTTTACAAGCTCCAGAGCGAGGGCCGATCCAAAGCGGCCTAGACCGATTACGGCAACGTTTGCTGCGTGGAACCCGCGCTTGCGAGTTGGTTTGTTCGTCAAGGTTTTCACCCTTTCCTAGCTACAAATAAACAGTAGCCCGATTAGCCGATTAGTGGACGTTCCTTTGGGTACTCAAAGTGTCTGCGGGTTCTGCGCAGGGCAATTGAGGTTGCCACCACGATTGGCCCCAGACGACCAAAGAGCATGAGAAGTGAAACTAAAAATTTGTCTGCCTCGGGAAGCGAGCTGACAATGCCTGGGTCAAGGCCCACTGTGCCGACGGCCGAAAACACGAGAAACAAAATTTGGTCCAGGTTGTATGGGGTGGTTAAGCGAAGCAACATGGTTGCACCAATAATCACAAATGTGGTGACAGTCACGATTGTCAAAGCCTGGCGCTGCATAGAACGAGGGAGGCGACGGTTACCGATGTTCACGGCTGTCTCACCGCGCACCTCGGTGTAAACGATGTAGAACAAAACAACCGCGGTGCCGATTTTGATACCACCCGCGGTAGAAACGCTTGCGCCTCCGACGAACATCAAAATATCCGATACCAACCAGGTGCTAGGCAGCATGCCGACAACGTCAATGGAGTTGAAGCCCGCGGTGCGGGGCATCACAGATGCAAAAATGCTGTCAAATATTTTGTCCCACCATGGCAACGGGCCGAATGTCGCCGGATTATTCCACTCCAAGAATCCGATGGTGATTGTTCCACCAACCAACAGAACCAAAGAACCCCAAAGAGTAATGCGGCTGTTAAGTGACCACTGCTCAGGCATTGTGTAGTTCTCTTTGCGACGAAGAAGCGGTGCCATCTTAAGGCGAAGGCGGTCACGCATTTCAACAATGGTCGGAAAGCCAACGCTGGCAATAAACACGGTGACAAAAATTGGCACGATAATCCAAGGATCGCGAGCAAAACTCATCATGCTGTCTGCATAAAGAGCGAAGCCGGCGTTGTTGAAAGCAGAAATGGCGTGGAAAGCTCCGTGGGCCAGCGCCTTGTTCCATTCGTAGTGATACTCACTCAAGAATCTGACGAACAGGAATATAAACAGCAGCCCCTGGAAAAAGAACATCACCTTGAGAACGTTGAAGAGCAGGCCTTTAACGTTCGAAGCGTTTGAACCAGCTTCTGATGTGGTTAGCAAGCGATTCTTTAGTGAAATTTTTCCTTCTAGCAAGATCGCGACCAAACTTGCAAAACCTACGATTCCGAAACCGCCAAATTCAATCAGCAGGCCGATAACCACGTGACCAAAAAGGTTCCAGTGAGTTTCAACGTTCAGCGTGGAAAGCCCGGTAACCGTGGTGGCAGAAGTTGCGGTAAAAAGAGCGTCTAGAAATGAGGTTGCTTTACCGGAATTAGTGGCAATCGGGAGGCTGAGTAGAAAGGTACCCAACAGAATGATTGCGGTAAATGCACCTGCAACGATCTGTGTTGGATGTAAGCCCTTGCGGCTAGACATTGTTAACCCCTTCCAGAGCCATCCAACAGCCTACTCCTCGCCAACCAAGGCGCAAGTACCCCTTCGTTTAGCTTTTCAGCACCCCGATGCGGCGAAGGCGCGCAATAGCCCCGTCTTCAATTGGGCTTTCGGGACCAATCGCGGTGCGCATAAACCTCAGGACTCCGCGGGTGAGAGGGCGAATTAGCCATCGGGGTTTGGCCTTCAGCCCCAGCAATTGACCGAACTCAGGCTTTAGTGACAACACGGCGGCTTCAAACAGTAAACCGTAAATAGGTTTAGCCAAATTCGGTAGCGGTGGATTCTTGATGAACTCCACTACCCGCAAGGTGTCATCGGTGGTAATCAATAATCCGGCCGCATAAATTTCCGCGATGGTTTTATCAAGTTCGCCGCGGGTCATTGGAACTTTGTTTAGCCCAAGCGGCGAAACCGAAACGCTCCATTGGGCAACGTAGTTATCGGCGCCCGTTTCAGCTGCCCCCTTCGGGATTTCACGCCAGGCAAATTCTTCGTGCGCAACCAAGAAGGATTCCATAAATGCGATGTGCACCCAGAGCAATAAATCTTGATCGGCTGCTTTGTAGGCGATTCGCTCCCCCGCACCGGTCGTGTATTCACCAGTGACCCTGGTGTGCAGGCGATTCACTCTTGATGCCTCGTTCAGCACCGCAGTTTTAGAGCCAAAGGTTGTCACGGTTAGCCAGCGAATTGTTCCGGCTAATCTGCCGAGTGGGTCGCTCTCGTAGCGAGAGTGGTTCTTCACTCCGGTAAGAGAGCCCGGGTGCAGCGCCTGCATTAGCAGGGCGCGAATACCGCCGACCAGCGTGCCAAAATCTGCGTGCACTACCCACGGTGCGTCGGTGGGCAAAAAGAAACCGGCAGCATCGCCGGCAGCAATGACATCAAGCCACGGCGGAACGCCATCGGGGTCGCCAGATAGTAGGCGGCGAAATCGTTTTGAAAGCGATTCTTGCAGGGCATTATTCTTCAATGCCTTAGTGCCCATAAAAACTCGCCTAACCTTTGAAGTAGAAATGAAACTTACCGAACATGAGGAGTCAACCATGAATGAAGCGGAACTAATCCGACTTTGGCAAAAATCTCGTCAGCAAATCATCATCGCTCAACTGGCACCGACTTTC
>JBJOJI010000055.1:0-5385 GCA_046046665.1 Actinomycetota bacterium | reverse complement strand
ATGGCTATGAGTTTGTCTGAACCTCATGAGGCAGACCCATTCCACCTTCCCGGCATCAAGCTTGGTGACGCACAGTACGCACTGCACGACCAGTGGGAACGTGCCGGAAAACTAGCACTTGTTGGAATGGGTGTTGAGCCTGGGCTTTCAAATGTGTTTGCTCGTTATGCGCAAGATTACCTATTCAGCGAAATTGATGAACTAAGCATTAAAGACGGTGGAAACCTGGCCGTGTTTGATGAGAATGGAAATGAAGTCTTTGCTCCTTCTTTCTCAATTTGGACAACCATTGAAGAGTGTCTGAACCCACCAACTATCTACGAACGCTCCAAAGGTTGGTACACCACAGCGCCGTTCAGCGAGCCAGAGATTTTTGAGTTCCCGCAGGGCATAGGTGCGGTTGAATGTGTAAACGTAGAGCACGAAGAGATATCGATGTTGCCAAGAAACATTAAGGCAAATCGCGTGACCTTTAAGTACGGATTGGGCAATGAATTTATTTCAGTCTTGAAGACCCTGCACAAACTTGGTCTAGATTCAAGTAAGCCACAGCGCGTGCGCTCTGCGCAGGGCCCGGTAGATGTCTCACCGCGCGATATGGTTGCCGCCGTGCTTCCAGACCCGGCCAACATTGGCCCGCGAATGACCGGCAAGACCTGTGCGGGTCTATTGGTTACCGGAAAAGATAAAGACGGCAAAGATCGCGCTACGTATTTGTACCATGTTGCCGATAACGCCGAAACTATGGCCGATATTGAGGCACAGTGCGTGGTTGCTCAAACAGCTTTCAACCCGTTGATTGCGCTGGAGCTAATTGCCGAAGGAGTATGGAAGGGCGCCGGAGTTATGGGCCCTGAGGAGTTTGATGCCAAGCCATTCCTTGACCTAATGAGTTCGTCGGTTGGTTACAACATCAAGTGGGAAGCCCAGGAGCGCCTGCCAGCAAGCCCGCTAAGACACCCATAGGGCGTGCAGCTAAAAACTTAGTTCAGCACCCCAGCTTGCAGAGTGGACCTGATTTGGCTCAAGCCAGATCAGGTCTTCTTTGCTATTAAAGGCATTTGCCGGTGCAGTTTGTGGCTCAATGGCAATTGCGTGACGTGGGGTTGGGTCTGCGTTATTTACATAGAAATCAGGCGTGAAGATGAAGGTGTAGGTCATCTCGGCTGATTGCCAAATGTCTAGTACCTCGCCCTTTGGTGATCGCAGATAGTGATGGCCATGCCCCTTAGCATCGCGATTCAAATTGCCGAAGCCGTGATCAAAATTACAATCTTTTAGTTTGCGCCAATCAGACAGGTCGTAATCTGTGTCAACAATGGCAAGTTTGCCAACTGGAATCTTGCGCTCATCAACTAGGTCAACGCTTCTGGCATCTGTTTTGAATTCAAGTTCTTCTGTTGGTGTTCCCGAGATTTGAAAGTACGGGTGAGTGCCAACCATATAGGGTGCTTTTTCAACACCGATATTCTGTGCCGTGTGCGTGGTCTTTATTCCTGCAGTGGTTAGCTCGTAGGTTACTGAAACCAAAAGTTCAAAGGGATACCCAGCGGTTGGAAGTACTTTGGTATGCAAAGTAACTGAAGATTCTGACTCTTTGGTAATTTCAAAATTCGCGCTGCCTACCAGGCCGTGCAGAGCGTTATCTAAATCTTTCTCATTCACCTCTAGTTGAAGAGTCTTGCCTTCGTGTGACCATTGACCGTGATTAATACGGTTGGCCCAAGGTGCCAATACGATTCCATCACCATATCGATTTGGAGTGTGTCCTTCAGTTGGCGGAACAATATCGATTTTGTTGACTGAAAGTTTTTTTAGTGCACCGCCAAATGTTGAAATGGTTGCCCTAACGCTATTGCCGCTTTGGTCACTGGAAAGCTCAATTGCCCTTGGCTCAGTTTTCATTTCTTTAGCAGACCCGCCGCCACTTGTTGGTACTGGGCTAGAGCCGGCCCCTGACCCTTAGCTGCGATGGTTGCCAGGGTTTCAATTGACCAGGTTGGCGTTTTGCCGATGGCAATAGTTGCAGCTTGGCGGGCGGCACCGTTGGCTACATATTCACCTGGTGCAGGAACAACAATTTCTGTTCCAAATACCTCGGCAGCTATTTGCTGTACCGCCGTGTTTGCAGCCGCACCGCCAACCAAAATTACGCGACTGGTTTTCACACCCGCACCTTGAAGAGCTGCAAGGCCGGCGGCTAAACCACACAGCATGCCCTCAATTGCCGCACGCGCAAAATTTTCACGCGTGCTGTTAACCAGGGTCATGCCGTTGATCTGCGCTTTGGCATCGGGAAGATTAGGTGTTCGCTCGCCCTCAAAGTATGGAATTAAAACAACACCCTCGGCACCAGGCTTTGCCTGCAATGCCAACTGACCTAGCTCAGAGTGATCAACACCTAAGAGTTTGCTAAAGCTGTCTAGAACTCTTGCCGCATTCAGCGTGCAAACTAGAGGCAGGAACTCACCAGAGGCACTGGCAAAGCCGGCAATGGTTCCGGTCTTGTCTTGGGTGGCCGTTGCTGAGACTGCAAATACAGTTCCGCTGGTGCCAAGAGAAACAACCACATCGCCAGCTGCAGCCAATACTCCAAAGGCTGCGGCCGCGTTGTCACCTGCGCCTGCACCAATTTTCAGTCCGGCTGCCGTGACGTGGGCCACCTCATTAGCCGCGATAATTTTCGGCACAACGGGTACGTGACCTAAAACGAATTCAAGAACTTCAGAAACGTATCGCCCGCTTGAGGGGTTGAAGTATCCCGTTCCGCTGGCATCTGAGGCATCGGTGGTTAGGGATGTAAGGTCTGGCCCTAACTCACTTTCACCGGCTGGGCCATAGCCAGCAAGACGCCAAGTTAGCCAGTCATGTGGCAAACAAACAGCCGCAACTAGTTTTGCGTTGTGGGGTTCGTTTTGTTTAAGCCAAAGTAGCTTGGTAGAGGTAAACGAAGCAACCGGAAGTGAGCCGGTGAGTTCCGCAATTTGCCGGGCACCAAATTTTTCAATAATTTCATTGGCCTGAGCTGCGCTTCTAGTGTCATTCCATAAAAGCGCTGGGCGAATTACCTGGCCGCTTTCGTTTAGCACAACCATGCCGTGCTGCTGACCACCAATAGAAACCGCTGCCACATCGGCAAAACCACCGGCCTGCGAAATTGCTTCTTGAAGCGCATTCCACCAAGCAGACGGATCTACCTCTGTGCCGTTTGGGTGTGCTGCGCGACCCTCACGAACCAGCGCACCGGTTTCGGCATCACGAATGACAACTTTGCAGCTTTGGGTAGAGGAATCTATTCCGGCAACTAGTGGCACTTTAATTACTTATCTTGCGCCAAGCAGGTGCTCAAGAGCCAACTGGTTCAAGCGAACAAAGTTAAAGCCCTTGCCGTTGAAGTATGAGTCAGCATCAAAGTCTTCATAAGCGGAGCGATCACCTAATAGGTCTGTGTAGGTTTCACCTGGGTTCAAAGTGGTCTTGTGGATCTCGTTAACACGAGAAGCCTTGATTGCCTCTTGAACTTCTGGGTCAGCATTGAAAGCCTTGGCACGTTCTTTTAGAAGAAGGTAGGTTTGCATGTTTGCCTTGGCTGAGTCCCAAACGCCATTCATGTCTTCGGTGCGGCTTGGCTTGTAGTCAAAGTGTCGTGGGCCGTCGTAGGTGCGGCCGCCGTTTGGGCCACCAAATTCAAGTAGGTCTACCAGGCTGAATGCATTGAATAGATCGCCGTGGCCAAATACCAAGTCTTGGTCAAACTTAACTCCACGCTGACCATTTAGATCAATGTGGTAAAGCTTGCCGTGTTCCAGCGCCTGGGCAATACCGCTGGTGAAGTTGAGGCCAGCCATTTGCTCGTGGCCGGTTTCTGGGTTTAGGCCAACTAGCTCTGGGTGCTCAAGAGTATTAATGAAAGCCATTGCGTGGCCAAGGGTTGGCAGCAAGATATCGCCACGTGGCTCGTTTGGCTTTGGCTCAATGGCAAAGCGAATGTCGTAGCCCTTATCAATCACATACTGGCTAAGTAGGTTTACACCTTCGCGGTAGCGCTCCAGAGCCCCGCGCACGTCTTTAGCGTGGTCGTACTCGGCACCTTCGCGGCCACCCCACATAACAAAAGTTTTGGCTCCCATCTCGGCAGCTAGGTCTAGGTTGCGCAGGGTCTTGCGAAGCGCAAAGCGGCGAACATCACGGTCATTACTGGTGAAGGCGCCATCTTTGAAGACTGGGTGGCTGAAGAGGTTGGTGGTTATCATCGGCACAATTACGCCGGTTTCTTCAAGCGCCTTCTTGGTGCGGTCAATCTCATGGCGGCGCTCGGCGTCTGTGCTGCCAAAGGCAAACAGGTCGTCGTCGTGAAAGGTTAGGCCATAGGCACCGATCTCGGAAAGCTTATGAATTGCATCAACCACGTCTAGGTGGGCGCGGGTAGGCCCGCCGAACTGGTCTTGGGCTGCCCAACCAATGGTCCAAAGGCCAAATGAGAACTTGTCTTCACGGGTAGGTGTTAGCGCCATTGGTAGATCCTTCTTCATTGATGGGTTTTGTTGCCTGTGACAACATAATAGGGTCAATCTTGTCTTCGAACCAAATTTTCCGGGCCGTTTTTACCTCACGATTTCGTAACCTCTTCAAGACTTAGGAATGTAGATTTATAAATATGCTGAACGTAAACAGTCGGGGCACTAAGGCTCTGGGTCAAAACAGAGACGATGTTCGTCAGCACAATCTTGCAACCCTGCTTCGTATGATTCACGAGGCCAGCACGGTCTCAAGATCCCAACTCACCACCAGCTCTGGTCTAAATCGTTCAACAATTTCTGATCTGGTTTCAGAATTACAAGATCTTGGTTTGGTTTACGAAACAGAGGCTTCGGCCACTGGCGTGGGTAGACCAAGTCTTCAGGTTTCGGCATCTGAACAAGTGGTTGCGTTTTCTGTAAACACAGACATCGATGCCGTTACAGTTGCGACTGTAACTCTTGCTGGCGAAGTAATTTCCAAAAAGCGATACCCAGCCACGAATCAGCCAACGGCAGACAAAGCGGCATCCATTGCGGCCAAGCTAATCTCAGAAATGCGCGCAGAATTAAAGCCGGGAACCAGAATCGTTGGCGTTGGAGTAGCGGTTCCAGGTCAAGTGAGAGTGAGCGATGGCGTAATCCGTTTGGCACCTCACCTTGGCTGGGTTGAGGTTCCGCTTGGCCCAATGCTTAGTCAGCTAACTTCACTACCCGTTTATGTGGACAACGATGCATCAATTGGCTGTGTGGCCGAAAGACTTTATGGAAACGCCAAAGGTTTCTCTGATGTGGTTTACCTGTTTGCAGGTTCCGGCGGAATTGGCGGTGGGGTTGTTGTAGACGGCAATCAACTTAGAGGCGCTGC
>JBJOJI010000009.1:0-21701 GCA_046046665.1 Actinomycetota bacterium | reverse complement strand
CCAATGTGAGTCATGCTGTCTCCGGGTAGCGCTTTGCCAATCATTCGGCGAAGCAGGGTTGGCACATCGCTTAGGCCAAAGCGGTGCAGCGCAGCGCGCACCTCAAACTCCAACTCTCTGGCCCGGCGCGGGTTCCAAAGCGGATTACCGCCAGAGCCATCACCCATGCGGCCAAAGTTATCGGTTGGTAGGTGCAGCAGAATGTGGGCCACCATTGCGTGGCTGTAGCGGGCGCCATCTAGCTGGTCAAAGATCTCGGCAAAGTTGTCTATCTCGTAGCCGCACTTACGCAGATCAAGGACATCGGGGTAATAGGGGAACTTATAAAAAGGTATGTGCTTGATTTCAGGCTGGCCCTTGCGAACCCTAACCTTGGTGCTGGTATCACCCTCGGCAACGCCCCAGTTTAGGGTTGCCTCATCAGGCTCCCCCGCCTTCCAGTCGTTGCTCATGCCATCAATTATCGGCTAAGACTCTTCTAACAATCTCTTCGGCAGGTAAAGAAATGTCGTAAACCTTGCCGGGTTCGCCTTCACCTAGCATTTCAAGGGTTTCTAGTTGGCTGGCCAGCATATTGGCCTTCATAAAGTGCCCCTCGCGAGACTTCATGCGGCTTGAAAGTAGCTCTGGGGTGCCGTGCAGGTGCACAAAGATGGTGCCTGGTGCCGCAGCCAAAATTCGTTTTCTATATGCGCGCTTCAATGCGCTGCAAGCAATGACCGTTCCGGTTGGCTTTATAAGTTCAAACACATCGATGGGGTTTGGCGCCCCAGTGAGTGCAGCGCCAACTAAATCAAGCCAAGGCCAACGGTCTTCATCAGTCAGTGGAGTACCGCCGGCCATCTTGTCTTTATTAGCCTTTGGGTGCAGGTCATCGCCGTCTATGAAACGCGCGCCTAGGTGCTCGGCAAGTAGGGAACCCACGGTTGATTTTCCACAACCAGAGACGCCCATCACAACAATGCGAGTGTTAATCATGGGCGCCTCTGATTCATATCCAATGGAGAACGTTCGGTTTACCAGTCGTGCATGGTGCCATCAACCTTTAGGCGGTTGACTGGCAAGTATGCCGGCTCGTACTCGAACTGTGAGGCTAGTTTCTCATCATACGAAACTCCCAGTCCTGGTGAAGTGCCAGGGCGGATTAGGCCATCAGAGAATGTGTACTCAGGTTGGAATACATCATTGGTGTCTGATGAGTGCTGCATGTATTCACTGATGCCGTAGTTGTGAATTGCCATGCCAAGGTGAAGCGATGCCGCGTGACCAATTGGCGATACGTCAGTTGGGCCGTGTACGCCAGACTTGATCTGATACACCGCTGCGTAGTCAAAGATTTTCTTCAGTGGTGTGATTCCACCACCGTGACTTACCGGTGAGCGCACGTAGTCAATTAGCTGCTCTTCGAATAGATCTTTGTAGTCGTAGATGGTGTTAAAGATTTCACCAACCGCAAGCGGTGTTGTGGTGTGCTGGCGAATTAAGCGGAACGCATCGGTGTTTTCTGCTGGGGTTAGATCTTCAAGCCAGAACAAGTCGTAAGGCTCAAGTGATTTACCAAGACGTGCTGCCTGAATTGGGGTTAGGCGGTGGTGACCATCGTGAAGAAGCGGAAGGTCTGGGCCAAACTCGTTTCGCACTGCTTCAAAAACAGATGGAATGTAGTTGAGGTAAGCGCGGGTGTCCCACTCTTCTTCAACTGGCACGGTTGAACGGCGAGCTGGTTCGTAGTCGTAGCGAGCCGATGATGCACCCTTACCACTGCCGGCTCCTGCTGATGCATTCGCCGATGAAGCAACCCCGTAAACGGAATTCAAACCAGGTACACCTGTTTGCACTCGAATTGCTTTGTAGCCCTTTTCTTGGTGTTCGCGAATTGAGTCAAAGATTTCGTTGAACTCACGACCCGATGCGTGACCATAAGCCAAGCAACCCTCACGGCTTGCGCCACCAAGTAACTGGTACAGCGGCATGTTTGCAGCCTTAGCCTTGATGTCCCAAAGCGCCATATCGATTGCAGCAATTGCAGTCATGGTGATTGGGCCACGGCGCCAGTATGAACCGCGATAGAAGTACTGCCAGGTGTCTTCAATGTTGTGGGCATCGCGACCAATCAGCATTGGTGCCAGGTGATCGCGAAGGTAAGCGGCCACCGCAAGTTCGCGGCCGTTTACAGTTGCATCACCAAGGCCAACTAGCCCGTCATCAGTAGTGATGCGCAGGGTAACAAAGTTGCGTCCAGGTGAATGAACAAATACTTCTGCTTTTGCGATTTTCATCTTTTTGCTTTCTCTTTGGAAACTTCTAGTTCTTTGGCTTACGGTTGCCCAGTTTGGTCCAGCGACCACGCAGGGTGTGGGCTGCTGCCTTTGGCTGGCGGTCGCGGGTGAACGCGCCCTTCTTGTTGCCTAGCACCCTGAAGATTCCAGGCTTGGTCTGGAAGTCGGCAAAGTTCCAAACGTGCTCGCCAACAATGGCAGGGAACTTATCAAATTGAGCGTGGCTCATGTCTAGGTAAGAACTCTGATATTCCTCGCTCCAAGGAAGCTCGTGAATGCTGTGACCACCGGCAATTGTGTCTGCTCCGTACTCGGTGATGATGAAAGGAACCTTGTACTTATCAGTCCATCCCTTTAGTTCTTTCTCAAGGTGAATTGCTGCATTTGAAAGATCTGCGTGGTCTTCGTACCAACCCCAGTAGCGGTTCAAACAAATCACATCTACCAGCGGCGCAACCAAGCACTTATCAAACGGTTCAGTCATCACGTTGATGTAGGTAACCGGACGTGTTGCATCTAATTCATGCGCCAAATCTATTGCTGGCTTGAAGAAATCAACTGCCGCCGGAAGCCCTGTCTCTGATTCATTGGTGATTGACCATAGAACCACCGATGGGTGATTCTTGTCTCGCTGAATTAATTCGCGAACGGCCTGGAGCAGGTTTACCTGAGTTTTTTCATTCGCGGTTTCTGGTCCGTAAGTGTCAAGCTTTGGGCCGCCAAACATCGTTGCGAAGCTTTGATTAAAACCAACCGCAGCAGTCTCGTCAATAATTAGAATTCCTTGGCGGTCTGCGTAGTCCATAACTTCTTCGGCGTATGGGTAGTGCGAGGTGCGGAATGAATTTGCGCCAACCCACTTTAGAAGTTCAAAATCATTTACTAAGAATGCGTTGTCGTGGCCTTTACCTTTAACAACGTGATCTTCATGCATTCCAAAGCCAGTGAAATAGAACGGCTCGTTGTTTACCAAGAACTTTGTGCCATCAACTTTTACGGTGCGCACACCAACGTTTAGGTGATACTCGTCAACAACATTGCCGCCAAACAGTGCTTCAACTTTAAGGTCGTAAAGATACGCTGCACCTGGTTGCCAAAGTTTTACGTTCTCAATAATCAAAGTTGCATCTGCTCCTTCGGCAGAGGCAACCAGTTTTCCATCTTCGTCAAAAAGAGTTGTGCGAACCTCGGCTGCACCAGTAGTTGAAACTTTGTAATTTACCTGGCCAGTTGAACCACTGAAGTCTGTGACCACTGTCACGTCATCAACATTCACTGCTGGAACGCTGTAAATCCATACGCTTCTTGCTAGACCTGCATAGTTATAAAAGTCGTGCAGGTAGGTTTGCGCTTTGGTGCCATCATCTTTGGTAATTACACGGCCAGGAGGCACGGTCTCGTTGGTCAGCACATTGCTAACCGCGATGGTCAGCACAAACTCTTCACCAGCAGATACATGCTCGGTGATGTCAGCGTTGAACGGCATGTAGCCACCTAGGTGACGAACTACCTCTTTGCCGTTTACAAAAATTACTCCCTCGTGGGTAGCACTATCGGCACGAACGAAGATTCGCTCTGAGCCCCAGCCGCGTGGCACGCGAACGGTGCGCTGGTACCAGACCCAACCGCTGTGCTCGCGAATTTTATTGTCAGTGAACAGATCGTTGTAGCTTGCCGGCACCGGTGCCTGAAGATCTGTTGCTAGAGACTCGCTTGCCCAGCCCTTGCTTAAGCCTTCGTCATTGAAGTCAACTTTGAAGTCCCAGAGGCCATCAAGGTTTAGTAGTTCTCGGGTTGAACTTATCTGTGGTTTTAGCATCGAGTTCCTTTCGGGAGTTCTTGGCAAACGGTTGCCATTCTGGTTAAATTTTTAGAGCTTCTACTTCTTGAATTACCAAAGCCATGAATGCCAGGTCTTTAGCAAGTTGCAGATCAATCACCGATACCAAGCGGGCATGTACCCCTTGCTTTGCACCGGAAAGGGCACGAGCAATTTCCTCGTTTTGTGAATCTTGAACCTTCTCGTTTTGAAGCACATACGCAACCCAGCCGGCAATTGCCGCCGCGCAAGCGTGGGCAGTTCTACCGGCAGCTATCTCTGCTTTTGCAACAGGGGCGATGCGCACTCTAAGTTTTGTCGCGCCATCGATTGCTATTTGAGCCAAGCGGTGAGCAATTCTTGAATTCTCAAAACGTTCAACCAGGGCATCGCGATATTTTGGAATTTCCAAATCAGCACCCTCTAGGTGCTGTGCAGCTTCATTCCAAAATTCGTTCACCAGTTTTTTACAAGTCTTATCTTGAATGGCTGCTGCAACGGTTTCGTGGCCACGAAGCTGGCCTATGTAGGCCAGCAGTGAGTGAGCACCGTTAAGTAACCAGAGTTTACGATTCTCAAATGCTTCAATGTCATCTACAAACTTGGCTCCGGCTCTTTCCCACTGTGGGCGCCCTAGTGGAAATTCTCCTTGAAGAACCCAATCGCTAAATGGCTCGGTGACAACCGGTGAAGAATCTTGCCAACCGGTTGCATTCGAAACATTTGCGATGTCTTCATCGGTTGTTTTCGGGGTGATGCGATCAATAGATGTTGAGACAAAAGAAACTTTTTCGTTCAACCAAGCAACTGACTCTGGTCCAAAACTTGCAAATAGATCTCCCATTGCAATCTTTAGAAGTGCACCATTTGACGGCATGTTATCGCAAGAAATTATTGCTATGCCTAGTCCGTTGGCTCGTCTTCTTGTTTCTAGTGCCACTGCAAGCCTGTGCAGGGCAGCAGGTGGGTTCACCGAATCAACGTGACCGCCTGCATCCATTCCGTAACCAGCTTCGGTAATAGTTAGAGTCACAATCGCGGTTTTAGAGTTGGTGATGGCTTCAACAAATGCTTCTGTGTCATTGCCATCTTCTGCTCTAACAATTGAGTCAATTATTTGATAGCTGTCACCATTTGAATCTCTGGTTACCAAAGTGAAGAGGCCATCTTGAGCAGATAGTTTCTGAGCGGCGTCAACGCTTCTTCCGGTGAATGCAACAATGCCCCAGTTTTGTTCACGATCAACCCGCGCCGTGTACCAAGCCTGATGCGCACGATGAAATGCGCCAAGCCCTATGTGCACAATGCGTTCGGTTGCCTTGGCGGTTTCAACGTGGTTCATGGTGGCAAGGTTTGCCCTAGTTAGCTTCATAGGTTGAAAGCCTTTCTAGGTATAGAAACCACTAGATCCACTGCAATATGTTCCGCCTGCTCCATTGTGATGCGGCTTTCTGAAACCAATCGCGCAAGATATGAGCAATCAACTCTGCGTGCCATATCGTGGCGAGCTGGAATAGAAAGAAAAGCGCGGGTGTCGTCAATAAAACCCGAACCCTTATAGAAACCAGCAATCTCTGTGGTGGCCTCGCGAAAGCGAGTTGCCGAATCTGGCGCGTCAAGAAACCACCACGGTGCGCCAATAAAGACACTTGGATAAAAACCCGCCAAGGGTGCAATTTCGCGACCCCAGGTTGTTTCATCAAGTGAGAACAGAATCACTTTAAGATTTGGGTGCATTCCGTACTCTTCAAGTAATGGTCGTAAGTTGTTCACAAATTCGGCGCGCACTGGAATATCGTGGCCAGTATCGGCGCCGTATTTTCCAAAAGTTTCAGAGTTGTGATTGCGATACACGCCGGCGTGAATGGTCATCACTAGACCATCATTACAACTCATTTTTGCCATTTGCATAAGCATGTGGCCGGCAAATTCTCGAGCGTCTGCAGCACTGAGGTGTTCGGAAATTGCCTGGTCAAAAAGTTGAGACGCTTTCGCTTCAGAGAGTGCAGTTGTGTACGGTTCGTAAACCCCGTGGTCTGCGCTTACAGCACCGTGAGCCACAAAGTAGGCGCGGCGTTCAATCAATGCTGCAATGTAGTTCGCGTATGTGCTTGAAGTTTTATTTGTTGCACTAAGCAGATTTGCAACTGATTCCTTGAACTTTGCATTCCGAGGGTCAATATATGCATCCGGTCTAAATGTGGGCACAACCTTTCCCTTGAAAGTTTTATCTGCTGCTAGTGCTGCATGAGCAGCTAAGTCGTCGCAAGGGTCATCGGTGGTGGCTAAAAATTCAATTTTGAATTTTTCAAATAGAGCCCGAGGCAGCATTCTTGCCTCTAAAAGTTCTGTTGAGATTAGATCGTAAAGTTTTTCTGCATTTGCGGCACTAGGTGTTTCAGTAATACCAAACAGAGTTGCAAATTCGTGGGTTAGCCAATAGCCGCTTGAGGTGCCGGCAAGTAGATTCCAGTTTGAACAAAGGATGTTCCAGGATTTTCTAGGATCAAGGTTTTTTCCTTTACCCAATTCATCAAGGCTGAAGCCAGCAGAGTGCAAAATGCGGGTCACGTAGTGATCAAAGTAAATGAAGAGCTCTGCCGGGTTTGTGAATGGCTGGTTCTGCAGCAATAAATTTGGGTCAACGTGCCCGTGTGGAGAGATGATTGGCAACTTGGCCACTCGCTCATAAAGGCTCTCGGCGATGGCGCGAACAGCTGGCTCTGCCGGTAGTAACCGGGCTGCATCTAGCTTTGACTTCATTGCCATACCCCTATTTCAACAAGATTATTAGATTTTGTCAATCGGTTGCCAAAATAATTGACTAGATGAGATTGAATCGTTATTTGAGTCATTTTTAGGCCTTCTTGGCCTTTGCGGTTGAGCCACGAACCAACAAACTGGCTTTGTGCTGAGGTGCCGGAATGTCCTCTGGGGTCATTTCTTCGTTGCTAAGCATGCTCATCAGGGCGGTCACTCCCTCTTTGCCTGACTGCTGCAAATCAAGGTGCACAGTACTAAGCGGTGGGCTAGTGAAATCCGATCCAAAAATGTTGTCAAAACCAATCAGGCTTAGGTCTTCAGGAATTCTGATTCCCTGGGCTACAGCTTCTCGCAACAGACCAATACCCATAAGGTCGTTATAGGTAAACACTGCAGTCACTCCGGCGGCCTTAATACGATCAACCGCAAGGCGACCAGCTTCTAGGGTTGGGTCATTTGGCCCAATCTCAACAATTGTCATTCCGGCTTTTACAGCGTTTTTCATCAGGTTTGTCCAACGTTCACTGTTCATCCATGATGCGCGCGGGCCCGATAAAAATGCGATGTGCTTGTGACCAAGATCGGCAAGGTGCTTTACCGCATCTGCGATTCCATCTTCGTGTGAAGGAACCACATCGGCAACACCTGGAACTTTACGGTTAATTAGCACCACAGGTTTTTGACGATTGATATCTTGAACCTCTTCGTCACTCAAACGGGTAGTAACCAGAACTACCCCGTCAACAGTAGGCAAAATACGCTGCAGGGCCTCTGCCTCGTTGGTACTTGACTCTTGAGACTCGGCAATAACCAAGGTGTAGCCCTCAACAGCGGCAGCAATTTCGGCACCGCGCACCACGTTAAAGAACACCGGGTTTGTAATGTCAGAGATGATAATGGCTATCATTTTGGTTCGGCCGGTTGGTAGTGCGCGCGCAAATGGATTCACCTGATAGTTCAGCTCTTTTGCCGCTGCCTTTATCTTGGCTTCAGTTTTTGAGTTGATACGCCCGGGGGTGGTCAGCGCACGCGAAACAGTTGAAGGATTAAACCCCGATAACTTCGCGATGTCGTAAATAGTGGCAGCCGAACCACGACGAGGCGCATGCTGCGCAGCCTCTGTCTTTTCTGATTCGGTCACTTTATCCCCTAATTTTTGTTGCCAGATTTTTGGCAACTTTGGCAACTGGTTGCAAGTTTATTGGTTTTAGGCGGTCGCCGCTTTCGCCTGAATATCTAGCAAACGGCGGCGCTCTTCGCGGCGTTTAGCCTGACGATCTGGATCTGGAACCGGCGAGGCCATTAGTAGGCGCTGGGTATAAGGGTGTTCGGGCTTTACAGTTACCTGGCTTGCCGCGCCTTGCTCGACTATTTCACCCTTGTACATAACTGCAACGCGGTGGCTAATGTGGCGAACCACGTCTAGGTCATGAGAAACAAAAAGGTAAGAGACCCCGGTGTCTTTCTGAATTTGAAGGAACAAATCCAAAATTCTTGCCTGAGTGGTTAGATCAAGCGCAGACACCGGTTCGTCACAAACAATAAGCTTTGGCGATAGCGCAAGCGCACGGGCAATTGCCACACGCTGGCGTTGCCCTCCTGAAAACTCTCGAGGCAAGCGTTGCAGCGCATCGGTTGGCAAGCCAACCTGATCTAGCAGTTGGGCAATTCGCTTTTTGGCAGCTGCTGCCTCCATGCCTTGAATCTGTAGCGGTTCAGCAAGAATCTGGCCAATCTCCATAGATGGGTTCAGCGATGTATAAGGATCTTGAAACACCACCTGGATATCGCGGCTCAACTCACGGCGTTGGTTTCTAGTTGCCTTAGTAATTTCTTTGTCTTCAAATTCAATCTTGCCGGCAGTAACCGGGGCCAGGCCAAGAATTGCACGGCCAAGGGTGGTTTTTCCAGAGCCAGACTCGCCAACTAGCCCAAGGGTTTCACCTTGGCCAATGTTTATAGAAACCGAGTGCAGGGCCTTGAAGCCGGCTTTTCTAAAACCTTTGCCAGCGTAGGTGACATCTAAGTTTTCGACGTTCAACAGGTTAGACACAATTAGTCCTTTGCGTTTCCGGTGAGCATGGTCATTGGTTTTTTTCCTTCAAGCATTGAACCAAGTAGCACCTGGGTGTACTTATCTTTTGGCTGGCGCAGAACATCGCGCACGTTGCCAGATTCAACAACGTTTCCGTATTGCATAACTACAACGCGGTCTGCAAGGTCGGCAATCACACCAAAGTTGTGGGTTACCAAAACCATGCCCATGCCCAGGCGCTTCTGCAAATCGCGCAATAGATCTAGCACTTCAGCCTGCACGGTCACATCAAGTGCGGTGGTTGGCTCATCGGCAATCAACAAGTCTGGCTCACATGAGATTGAACCGGCAATTAGCACGCGCTGCGCCATGCCACCCGAAATTTCGTGTGGGTAGGCCTTCATCACTCGCTCTGGGTTAACAATGCCAACCAGGTCAAGAATCTCTATGGCCTTAGCTTTTGCCTGCTTTGCAGAAATTCCAAGCACTTGGGTCATTGGGCGAATTAGCTGGTAACCAATTGTGAACGCAGGGTCTAGGTTGCTCATTGGCTCTTGTGGAATGTAGGCAATTCTCTTTCCACGAAACTGGGCCATGGCCTTTTGTGAGATGGCGCCTTCGTTTGCCGAAACTAGTTCGCTGCCGTCAAAAACAATGTGCCCCGACGCAATCACTGCATTGCTTGGAAGCAATCCAAGAATAGAGAATGCGGTCTGAGATTTTCCAGAACCAGATTCACCAACAATGCCAAGTACCTCGCCACGATCAACGTGGAACGACACATCTGAGACAACTTTCTTTAGCGAACCGTCACCCTGAGGGTAACCAACGCTCAAGTGAGAAACAGAAAGCAAATGGCCGCGTTCTGCCTCAGTCAATTGCGTTGTAGCTACACGAAGCTTTGCGGGCTTCTTGGCCTTAACGCTTGATTCAATTTTTTGTGAGTCTTCAAGCGCATCACGAAGTGCGTTTCCAAGTAAGGCAAACGAACCAATGGTTAGCGCAATGATCACCGATGGCCAAACAACCAACATTGGGGTTAGAAAGATATTTTTGAAGCCATCGTTGATCATTACACCCCATGAAATCAAAGTGGTGTCACCTAGGCCCAAGAATTCCAAACCAGACTGAATGGAAATAGCAATACCCGAGATCATTGCTGACTGAATGATGATTGGCGCACGAACCACTGTAAAGATGTGCTTCGCAATAATTCTTATGTCACTAAGCCCCGATACTCGAGCCGCGTCAACATACAGCTCATTTCTGACTCCCATAACTGCTGTGCGAGTTAGGCGGTAGAACCCTGGTGCAATGATCAAACCGAATACGGCCATCAGCAAAAGAATTGATGGGCCAATGGCAGTTCTAACGGCAAGCAGAACAATCATTGCCGGCAGCGCCATGATTGCGTTAGCAAGCCAAGATGAGATTCCATCAAACTTGCCTCCGTAGTAACCGGCAATCAAACCGGCTGGTACACCAACCAAAATTGCAACAATCACAACCACAAAGGCTGAGATTAAAGTGGTCTGTGTACCAAAGAATAAACGGCTAAGCACGTCGCGACCAGCGCTATCTGTGCCCAAAAGGTGAACTCCATCTGGGGCAGTCATGATTGCGATTGGGTCTGTCAGCGTTGGATCAAACGGTGAGATGAACGGTGCAAAGATGGCGGTGAGCGCCACCAGGATTAGGTAGATGATTGAAGCTAAGCCAATTGGGTTTTTAATCAATCGCTTAATAAGACTCTGGCGAACAATTGGTTTAGCGTGCTGAATAGCAGCGCTTACTGGTGAAGTTCCCATTTACTTAACACGCACCTTTGGGTTTAGCCAGCCGTTGAAAAGATCAACTAGCAGGTTGACAACGATTACAACAATCACGGTGAAAACAACAACGCCCATTACTACCGGGGTATCACCTTGAACCGTGGCCGATACGGCATAGGCGCCAATACCAGGCAGAGCAAAAATACTTTCGATAATTACGGTTCCGCCAAGCATGCCCACGAACTGAAGACTCAAAACTGTTAGACCAGCTGGCGCTGCCGAGCGAAGCACGTGCTTGAAAAGAATTTCTCGTTCCGGTATTCCGCGGCTTCTAAGGGTTTTTACCCAGTCCTTTTCCATCACGTTTTTGATTGCCGAACGAATCTGTTGTGCCGACGACGCAACGGTGGCGATTACCAAAGAGAAGACCGGAAGAATAAGCGAGGCCATCCATAGACCAAAATCTTCTTCAATTGGAATCCAGCCGGTTGCCGGTAGCAGCATTAGGTTGATTGCAAAGATTGTCACTGCAACTACTGCAATTACAAACCCCGGAACCGCAAAACCTGTAATTGCAAGAAACTGCACAAGTCTGTCTAACCAGCCGCCACGAATTGCCGCTGTCATGCCCAAGATCACGGCAAGAATTGCCGAGATGGTTATTGCGATTGCTACCAAAGTGATGGTCACCGGCAAGCGATTGGCCATGGCATCCATGATTGCCTCATTGGTAAACCAAGAGACTCCAAAATCACCCGATACCGCGTGGGTTAGCCAGTCGAGGTATCGATCTAGGAAAGGGCGATCAAGGCCAAGCTCTGCGTTCTTGGCTATCACATCAGCTTCGGTGGCTGCGTCACCAAGCAGGCGATACGCCACACCATCAACGCTGAAGAAGACTAAAAAGTAGGCCAGTGATGAAATCACTAGCAACAGAAATGCGCCAGAGAAGAGTTTTCTAGCGATGAATGCGAGCATCTTTGCGGCTTTCTGAGTTTGTGGTTATTTGTTGGGTGGGTCAAGCGGGATGTTTCTTGACCCACCCATCAAATCTTTTTTACTTACCTGTTGGTGCGAAGTTGTAAAGGTAAGGGAATGCGTTTTGGGTCTGAGTTACAACCTTCACGCGCTTACTTACGCCTACGTATACAGGCATGCGGTAAAACGGAACAATCCATGCTTTTTCAACAGCTACCTGGTTCATGATCTTGGCCTGGGTGCCAATGTTTTTAGCTGATGAGTTTGCGTCAATTGACTTGAACGCAGCGGTAATCGCTGGGTCTGTGGTCTTTAGTGGGTTCCAGCCACCATCTTTTGCTAGCAAAGTTTCTGCTGTTACAAAGTCTGTTCCCTGGAAAATCTGCATGATGATTGCTTCGTGCTTTCCGGCTTTTGCGTTTGCGTACCACGCGATTCCGGTGTCTGATGTCCACTCAACCTTGATGCCAACTGCCTTTAGGTAGCCCTCAACAAGTGCGTTTAGGTTTGTCTCACCCCACGGTGCAAGTTTCAAAGTGAAGCCATCTTCATACCCTGCAAGCTTTAGCAGCTTCTTTGAAGTTGCAACATCGTACTTGTAGTAGTTCTCGTACTCTTTGTTGAAAGCCTGAGTGCCAGGACCAAACACCTGGTTAGTGACACTTGCGCCTGGGTCTACAGCAGCGGCCAAAGCCTTGCGGTCAAACGCGTGAGCAATAGCCTGACGAACCGCCATCTTTCCTAGCGCAGGGTTCTTGGAACCCGTACGGTCAAATAGCAAGATTCCCTTAAAGTCAACGTTGCTTGAAACAACAGTCATACCTTTTTTCTTGGCTGCAGACATGGTTGCGGTTGACAGGTTAGCTGCGTCAACCTGGCCACCAAGGAAGGCGTTCAAGCGTGCAGTGTTGTCAACAAGAACCTTGAAGGTCACCTTCTTGAACTTCTGCTTTGCTTTATCCCAGTAATTTGGGTTTGCCTCAAACACGTACTGTGAACCAGTGGTGCCTGACTTAAAGATGTAAGGGCCTGAGCCAACTGGCTTGGTCTTAAGACCCGGGGTTCCAAGAGCCTTAGGGCTTGCCATGAATGAACCTGTAGTAGATAGGTAATAAACAATCTCAGGGTTTGGGTTAGCCATGGTCAACTGAATGGTGTCAGTGTCAACTACTGCCACTGATGTTCCAGCAAGCTTTGAAGTGTAAGGGCCGGTTGACTTGATGTATGAGTCAAGGTTTGCCTTGGCTGCTGCAGCGTCAAATACTTCACCATCGGTGAACTTAACGCCCTTGCGAAGGTCAATGGTCACAGACTTTGAGTCTTTTGCAACTGTCCACTTGGTAGCCAAGTTTGGCTTGTATGTTCCATTTGGGTCGCGAAGAATCAGGTTGTCGTAAGCAGCCTGGTAATAAGGCAAGAAGTGGCCGATGTTTGCACCGGCTGGGTCCCAGGTGGTTGGTTCTGCAACAGCACCAATAACTAGGTCTGTCTTGTTGGCCGCTTGAGCTGGTGTTAAACCAGCTAGAGCCAAAGTTGTTGCAGCGGCTACAGCCAAAATGGCTGCTGAGCGCTTGGTTAGCTTCATTACTATTCCTTTTGCTTAGTTAGCTCTGCTGGATCCGGTTGGTATTGCTATTCCAGCTCAGGAATGAGATTAGGGGAATATTTTTAGTTTGGCAACCGATTTCCATATATTTGCGATAACGGTTTGGTAACTCCCCTGTAACCCAATGTTTTATTGTGATTTGCCTAGTGGCAACCGATTGTTATCGGTGAATTATTTGACGTCCAGTGGCTAGAGCCAGCGCGCTGCCAGGTAATCGGCCTGAACCCGGCGAATGGTGCCAGAGCGGGCGCGAAGAATGATGCTGTCAGTGCGCAGGTAGCTACCGTGCTTGTGCACGCCATCTAGCAGCAGGCCGTCGGTTACTCCGGTGGCCACAAAATAGGTGTTATCGCTGGCTACCAGATCATCTAGCTCAAAGATTTTGTTGATATCGTGGCCGGCGGCCAAGGTGCGCTGCATTTCTGTTTCTGCCTGCGGGCTGATGCGGCCCTGCATGTAGCCACCAAGGGCTTTGGTTGCACACGCACTAATGGCACCCTCTGGTGCTCCGCCAATACCAAGCAACATATCAATCTCGCCACCACCGGTAATTGCGTTTACCCCGGCTGCAACATCGCCATCAAGAAAAAGTCTGGTTCTTGCGCCAGCGCGACGAACGGCTTCTTGCAGTGGCAAGTGTCTTGGGCGGTCAATCATTGCCACAGTAATTTCACTGACATCTTTTTTCAAAGCCTTGGCAAGTGCGCGCACGTTATCTTCAGGCGATTGGTCAAGGCTAACTACGCCTTTGCCCTCTGCGCGGGTAATTAATTTATCCATGTAGAAGACATCTTTAGGGTTGTACATTGAACCCTTATCGCTAACTGCAATCACGCTTAGTGCGTGTGAGCGCCCAGCCGCAGTAACGCTGGTGCCATCAACCGGATCAACCGCAATGTCACAGCTAGGGCCATTGCCGTTACCAACCACTTCGCCATTGGCCAGCATTGGTGCTTCGTCTTTTTCACCTTCACCAATCACAATGGTTCCGCTGAAATCAACTGTGTTTAAGAAATCTCGCATTGCTTCAACCGCTGCTTGGTCTGCTGCGTTTTTGTCACCGCGGCCAATCCAGGCACTTGCCTTAATCGCCGCAGCTTCAGTTGCACGAACAAGTTCAACACCAAGGTTGCGATCAGGCTTTGTATTCATACTCATAGATTACCCTTGAGTGGTGAAGCAATCTAAAGTGACTGGCTATGTATTAGCAGCAATTGGCATGCTTCTTTTTTCTTTCACACTTGTTGCAGTAAAATTTGGTCTTGAATCATTCACGCCAGTTGTAATGAGTTTTGGGCGAGTAATTCCAGTAAGTCTTGTTTGCCTAATTGCGCTTAAGTTAAGTGGCAAAAAACTCTTGCCGCCAAAAGAAGATCTGCACAAGGTTCTTGGTTTAACCATTGGTGTGGTTATTGCCTTTCCAGCAATTACAAGTTTTAGTCTTCAACACGTAACCGCCGGTGAGGCTGGAATCATTGGTGCGCTTGGCCCAATTATCGCCGCTGCTCTTGCCGTGCTCTACGGTCACAAGCACCCGGGTAAACAATTTTGGTTTGCAGCGGCAATCGGCACTGTTGCAACAATTGTTTTTGCTCTAACCCGCGGCCTTGGTCAAGGCGGCGCCGAAAGTTTATTTTGGTATGCGGCGCTTTTGGTATCGGTGTCTTTGTGGTCTTGGGGTCAGGTAACCGGCGGCTCACTAACCAATAAGCATCACAGCATTCACATTTTGGCTTGGGCAATTTTGCTAGCCACGCCATTAAACGCGGCCATCGCCGGCTACGACCTGTTGGTTGCTAACCCAATTACGGTTTGGCCAACTGCCAGTGCCTGGTTTGGGTTCTTCTTTGTGTCATTCATTTCTATGTTCTTGGCTTTCTTCATTTGGTATGCCGCCATGGACAGAATTGGCGCCGTCAAGACCACCGTGCTGCAACTTGCTCAGCCAATCTTGACTTTGATCTGGGGCATTTTGCTGATTGGCGAACAGGCTGCGCTTGACACCTGGAGAGCCGCCATAGTCATTATGGTTGCCGTTGGCTACACCCAAAGAGCGGGGCGAAACAGTTCTAAATCGGTGGCTGCCACAAATAAGTAGTATCGGCATATGACTATTCAGGTGCGCCAACTTGAGGCAAAAGACTTTGACCAATGGCTGGTGCTGTGGAATGGCTACCTAGATTTCTACAGTGAGAACCTGCCTGATGGGCTAACTGAAGTTTCTTGGCAGCGCATTATTGCTGCTGATTTCAATCTGCACGGCTTTGGTGCCTTTGACGCCGACCAGCTCGTCGGAATCGTGCACTACAACTTTCAGAATTCAACGATTTCTAAAAACGGTTTCGTGCTACTTGAAGACCTATTTGTTTCGGGTGATGTTCGCGGCAAGGGCATTGGCCGAGCGCTAATTGATGCGGTAAAAAGCGCAGCCGAAGGCGCGGGATGTTCAAGGCTCTACTGGGACACAGATCGCACCAACGAAACTGCGCGCAAACTTTATGACACCTATGTGCAAGAAGCGGGCAAAGTTCAATACCGTCTGGGGCTGTAGTTTAAAAAACTTCTGCGCTTACCGTGTTGCTAAAACTCTAATAACTTCAGAGTTTTTTAACGCCCCACGCTATTAGCTAGCATGTTGTGACGCACGATAATTGCGTCACGGCCTGGGCCAACACCAATAGCACTGATGCGTGCACCACTGATTTTCTCTAACGCAATAATGTAGTCCTGCGCGTTCTTTGGAAGATCTGCAAATGTGCGGCAACCAGTAATGTCTTCAGACCATCCAGGAAAGTTTTCGTAAATTGGCTTTGCGTGGTGAAAGTCTGTTTGTGAAACAGGCATTTCATCAAAGCGCTTGCCGTTTACTTCGTAAGCAACACAAACCGGAATTTCTTTCAATCCAGTAAGCACATCAAGCTTGGTCAAAACAAAATCTGTAACACCGTTAATGCGTGCTGAGTAACGAGCGATAGGTGCGTCATACCAACCGCAACGACGTGGGCGCCCGGTTGTGGTTCCAAATTCAAAACCGGTTGCGCGAAGGAACTCACCGTTTTCGTCAAAGAGTTCGGTTGGGAAAGGGCCGGCGCCAACGCGAGTTGTGTAGGCCTTTACGATTCCAATTACAGTTTTGAATTCACCAGGGCCAATACCCGAGCCGGTTGATGCACCACCAGCAGTTGAGTTTGATGAAGTCACAAACGGATAGGTTCCGTGGTCAACATCAAGCATTGTTGCCTGACCACCCTCAAACAAAACAACCTTCTTTTCATCAAGTGCTTCATATAGTTCAAGTGCGGTGTCAGCAACCATTGGGCGCAAACGCTCGGCATATGAAAGTAGCTCTGCAACTACCTCGTCAACGCGAATCGCTGCACGGTTGTAGACCTTGCTCAGTAGGTTGTTCTTGGCAACCAAAGCTGCCTCAACCTTTTGACGCAAAATACTTTCGTCGTACAAGTCTTGAATGCGAATTCCAACTCGGTTGATCTTGTCGGCATAGGTTGGGCCAATGCCGCGACCGGTGGTGCCAATTGCGCGCTTGCCTAAGAAGCGCTCAGAAACTTTATCGATTGTCACGTTATAAGGGGTAATAACGTGTGCGTTTGCAGAAACGCGAAGCTTGCTGGTGTCAATGCCTCGAGCGTTCAGAGCTTCAATTTCTTGGAACAACACCGATAGGTCAATCACCACACCGTTAGAAATAACTGGCACAACGCCGGGGGTAAGAATGCCTGAAGGAAGCAAGTGCAGTGCGTACTTTTCGTTGCCAATGACTACCGTGTGGCCGGCGTTGTTTCCACCGTTGAACTTGACTACGTAGTCGATGTGCTCTGCTAGAAGGTCTGTGGCCTTGCCTTTACCTTCGTCGCCCCATTGGGCTCCAATAATCACTACTGCAGGCATATGCGTACCTCTTAATAGAAAGGACTTGTGCGCGATGGCGTACAGCCAAGTTTACCGCTTATTGAACACGTGCTGCATGATCCATTGGTGCATGGTTATTGCAGCTGCTGCCGAAGCGTTGATTGAGCGGGTTGAGCCAAACTGGGTGATTTCAAGCACAACCTCAGCTGCCTCGATGGCTGCCTCTGATAATCCTGGCCCTTCTTGGCCAAACAACAGCACGCACTCTTCAGGCAGGGCGTATTCCTCTATCTTTTTGCAGCCCGGCACGTTATCGATTGCGATGATTGGTAGATTTTTTGATTTTGCCCAGGCAACGAACTCTTCGACGGTTGGGTGGTGGCTCACGTGCTGGTACCGGTCAGTCACCATTGCACCGCGGCGGTTCCAGCGGCGGTTACCAATGATGTGAACCTCTTCAGCCAAGAACGCATTTGCTGTGCGAACGATAGAGCCAATATTTAGATCGTGCTGCCAGTTTTCAATTGCAACGTGATATTTGTGCCGGCGGCGATCAAGCTCGGCGATGATTGCTTCCATCTTCCAGTAGCGAAATTTATCCAGCACGTTTCTGGTGTCGCCATTGATGAGTAGTTCTGGGTCAAGAATTGAATCCGGATTTGGTTCATCTGGTGTGCCGGCGTCTTCTGGCCACTCACCCTGCCAAGGCCCAACTCCCCAGGTAGTTAGCTCTGGCGATGGGTTGTCTTCGTTAGTGCTCGACATGCGCACGCTTACGAATCTGCAGTGCTGTGGTGGCTAGAAGTGCGGCAATAGTTGAGCCAATGAAAACACTTAGGTTTGCAGTTGAGTGTTCGACTTCTAGGTCACCAAAAGATAATTCGCTCATTAAAAGCGCAACGGTAAAGCACATTCCAAATAGCAAACCAGTTGGAATTAGATCTGCCCACTTAATGTCTGTAGAAAGCTTTCCCAGACCACTCTTGGTAACCAGGAACGTTGTACCAAGCACACCAAGTGGTTTACCAATAATCATGGCAACCAAAATTCCTATGGTGATTGAAGAAGTTGCAAACACATTGAAGTCAATGTTTGAAAGGTTTACGCCCGCGCTGAATAATGCAAAGACTGGTAACGCGCCAAAGGCAACAATCGGCTGCAGCCTTGGCAAAAGCTTTTCACCCATTGGTAAGAACAAACCAATAATCACACCGCTCAGTGAAACCAGTGAGAGCATGTGGAATGAAGATGCGTAGAAAATTGCAATCATCAAAATTGTTAGCGAGTCATCAACTACAGCAACGGTGAGTACGAAAGAGCGTATCGCCCGTGGCAAAAACGAACCAGCAATTGCAAAGACGGCAAGTGCAAAGGCAACATCGGTGCTCATTGGAATTCCCCAACCAGCTTCTGTACCTTTTCCAAAGTTGAATGCCGAATAAACCAATACCGGTACGGTCATTCCACCAATAGCCGCAAAAATTGGCACAATGGCGTTCTTTGCGCTTCGCAGTGAGCCGTGCTGAATCTCGTGACGAAGCTCAATGCCGATGCTCATGAAAAACAAGAAAATGGCTATGCCTTTTATCCACTCTTGGTGGATCATGCCTTCGTAAAGGGCTGCGGCCGGTGAGTTTGCCCAAATAAGGGCAACGACTGCCGCGCCAATAAGGGCAATACCGCCAAGAGATTCTTTGAGATTTCTTTTTTGCACGGGTTAAGCCTAAGTGAACTTACCTGGGGGTGGGTTTGCCTCACTGGTAGCCTTGACCCATGGCAGATCGCAGCAAAATAACCTCTTGGCTCACCGATATGGATGGCGTGCTGGTGCACGAAGGCCATGTACTACCTGGCGCAGCTGAGCTGATTGCCAAGTGGCAGGCAGATGACACCCCTTTCTTGGTGCTAACCAACAACAGCATCTATACCCCTCGCGATCTTTCGGCCAGGCTGGTATCGGGTGGTTTAAATGTGCCCGAGGACCGCATCTGGACCTCGGCCCTTGCCACCGCTGCCTTTCTAGACAAGCAAATGCCTAAGGGCAGCGCTTTTGTGATTGGTGAGACTGGCCTTACCCAGGCCCTGCACGATATTGGCTACACCCAAACAGACTCAAACCCTGACTACGTTGTGCTTGGTGAGACCCGCAACTTTAATTTTGAGAACCTAACCAAGGCCATTCGCCTGATTAATGCTGGCGCGCGCTTTATTGCCACCAACCCCGATGCCACTGGCCCATCAGCCGACGGCCCGCTACCGGCAACAGGTTCTGTGGCAGCGCTTATTACTAAGGCAACCGGCATGGAGCCTTACATTGTGGGCAAGCCAAACCCAATGATGTTCCGAAGTGCAATGCGCAAGATTGGCGCCCACTCTGAATCAACCGGAATGATTGGTGACCGCATGGACACCGATGTCGTTGCCGGAATTGAGGCTGGCCTACACACCGTACTTGTACTTACCGGTATTGCCGACGATGCGGAAATCAAAAAGTATCCGTTCCGCCCAACTGAGATTCTTCAGTCAGTTCAGGATTTGGTTTAAACCCTTGCAGTTAGAAAATTTACTTTTCTCTAAACACCTAGAGCTAAGAAAAGTAGATCACCCAACGCAGTGGTATTTTTGCAAAATTTATCTACGCGAAGAGCAAATCAAAATTGGTGAGATCAATTTTCACCGTTCACCTGCCGGCGATGAGTTCACACCTGAAGGCACGATTGAAGTTGGGGTCGAGATTCTAGGAATCTACCGTGGCAACGGATTTGCACAAGAAGCACTACGAACCTTTTGGTTATGGGCTTGTGAACAACCTGAGGTAAAAGTATTGCGCTACACCGTTTCGGCAACCAATCACCCGTCGATGCGCATTATTCAAAAATTTGGCTTCACACATGTTGGTCAACAAATTGATGCAGAAGACGGCCCCGAAGAAATCTTTGAGATGCGCGTTGAAGTATTTAATGAAAGATTTGCAAACTAATTTATTTAGGCTTCAAAATCTGCGGTGTTGATTTCTTTCATGTACTTACTAAAAGTAATTAGCATTCCGGCAAGAGTAACCACTGCAGCTAAGAACATGTAAACCGGCTGCACACCAAAAGTATCTACCGCTACACCCGCGAAAATCATAGAGATCATTGGCCCGCCAGACCAAATCACCATTTCAAGACTGAACACACGGCCACGCTTTGATGGTGGGATCTTGCGTTGAATCACAGTGTTTAGCAGTGGCATCATTGGCCCCCACACGCCACCCAAAACAAAACCAAACATGATCATCACGTAGTACGGCGGCAAGAACGACATTGGAATCATGCAGCCGGCAATACCAAGCAACGCGATTCTAAAAATTGTGCTGTACTGCAGCTTGCGTGCAAGGCGCTCAAAAGCAAGCGCTCCAATCACCGAGGCACCAGCCATGCCAGAAAGCAAAAGGCCTAGCCCCTGAGGGTTATTGGTGCTATTGAAGTAAGCCGGCAACACAATCATTTCTGTTGGCAGATAAATCATCGCCAAAGTCATCACACCGGCAAGCATGATAAACACCGATGGGGTCTTAAATAAAATAGTGAACCCTTCAAGCGCGTACTTGAACAAGTTCTTTTCTTCTTCGTGATCTTCTTTGTGCTCGTGAGCCTTAATTGGAATCATGAACAAACCAGAAAGAATGCAAACACCAGCCACCACATAGAAGGTGTTGTAGATTCCCATCCAACCAATGCAGAAGGCTGCTACCGCCGGGCCGATTGCAAAGCCAGAAGCAAACACCGCTTCTTGAATTGAGTTAGCTCGCTCCAGCGGAATATTCGCGATGCGAGCAACATCAGGCACAAAAGATTTTCTTGCTGTGCCGGAGCCTGAACCAACAGTTGAACGAATGGTTCCCAGAATAATCAGCAATGGCAAAGTCATTGTCCAGGTGTTGGCCACCAACGGAATTAGAAGTGTGACCACACCGGTAAGAATTTCAATCCATATTCCGGTGATGCGTCTACCCATTTTGTCGATAATTGAACCCATGACCGGCGCAAGAAGCAAACCAGGGATTGCAGTAACTGAAACAAGAATGCCGGCGCTGGTCGCAGAACCGGTTAGTTGAATCGCAAGCCAAGGGAACGCCATGAAAACCATGGAGCCAGCCATCACGCTGAGAATAGAAGAAATCTGGGTGTAGACAAATGGCCTACGGGTAGTTTTTTCAGCAGCTACTTTTTCGGCGCTGGTTTTTTCAGTTGGGTTTTTAGCGGAGCTCAAGATCGTCAAGACTTACCGCTGACAGATAACGGTAGCCAGCATCCCCGATCACTTTGTCGGCACCGGTGTCGCGATCTACAACGGTGGCAACCGCAACAATAATTGCGCCTGCCTCTTCAAGTGCCTTGGCAGCAGTCAACGGTGACCCGCCAGTTGTTGAGGTGTCCTCAACCACAATTACTTTTTTACCCTTTACATCTGGGCCTTCTACCAAGCGACCCATGCCGTGAGCTTTGGCTGCTTTACGAACAACGAATGCATCAACCGCACGGCCGCGTGCTGCAGCCTGGTGCAAAATTGCGGTGGCAACCGGGTCTGCACCCAT
>JBJOJI010000054.1:0-6107 GCA_046046665.1 Actinomycetota bacterium | reverse complement strand
CATCACCGGTGGATCTTCACTTTCAAAGGAAGACATCGAGCGCATGGTTCGCGAAGGTGAAGAGCACGCTGCTGAAGACAAGAAGCGTCGCGAAGAAGCAGACACTCGCAACCAGGCAGAAGGTCTTGTTTACCAGATCGAGAAGTTGATCAAAGAGAACGACGAGAAGCTACCTGAAGACGTAAAGACTTCAGTGCAGGCAGACGTTGACGCTTTGAAGACTGCACTTGCTGGTGAAGACTTTGATGCAATCAAGAGCGCGTTCGATACTTTGAACGCATCTCAGCAGAAGCTGGGCGAGGCAATCTACGCAGCGCAGCCAGCCGAAGGGGAAGCAGCAGCTGAAGCCTCTGGTGAAGATGTTGTTGATGCCGAAGTTGTTGATGACGAAGAGGCTAAGAAGTAATGACTGAAGAACAAAAAGGAAACGTAGGCTCCGAAGAACCCTTCGAATCCGGGGAGCCTTCCGTTTCTACGGATTCTTCTGCGCCTGCGGAAAACCCTGTTGATCCTATAGACGCTGCTCTGGCGGATCTAGTCGAAGACATGGGACCCCAAAGCAAAGAGGCTGAGTTGCTGGCAGATCTACAGCGTTTGCAAGCCGAGTTTGTGAATTACAAAGCACGCGTAGAGCGTGACCGTGATGTTGCACGTAGTGCCGCGATTGCAGAAGTTCTGCGCGCGGTGCTACCTGCACTCGATGACTTGACCCGCGCTGAAGCACACGGAGATCTTGAGGGTTCACCTTTTGCTGCGGTGGTTACCAAGTTGCGTAACGCGGGTGACAAGTTTGGATTAAAACAGTTTGCCGAAAAGGGTGACAAGTTTGATCCTGAAATTCATAACGCACTCGTGCAGACACCAAACGCAGAAGTAACCGAAAACGTAATTGCAGATGTAGTTGAGCCTGGCTTCATGCTTGGAGACAGACTGCTACGTCCTGCAATGGTTGCAGTATTCATTCCGGCTTAAGAAAGTAATTTGTAAATGGCAAGTCAAGATTGGTTCGACAAGGATTTCTATAAAGTCCTTGGCGTAGCTAAAGACGTGTCAGAAGCAGAACTGAAAAAGACCTATCGCAAGCTTTCGCGAAAGTATCACCCAGACACAAATCCAGGTGATGCAAAAGCGGAAGCAAAGTTCAAAGAAATTAGCGAGGCCTATTCGGTTCTCTCTGACTCTAAAGAACGTGCAGAGTACGACCAGATGCGCGCAATGGGACCTGGACCAAGATTTAATCCAGGTGCCGGTGGCGGCCAGGGATTCCCCGGTGGTTTCAACGGCGGCAACATGGGTGGCGCAGGTTTTGAAGATGTGTTCGCCAACTTATTTGGTGGCGGTGGATTTAATCGCGGGCCGCAACGTGGTTCCGACTTAACCATGAGCACAACTCTGGATTTCATTGACGGAGTTAAGGGAACGCAGCTAAAGGTACGTCTTGGTAATGGTGAAACCACAATCAAGATTCCTGCCGGTGTGCAAGATGGCCAGAAAATCAAAATTGCAGGCAAGGGGCAAGCTTCACCAAATGGCGGCCCAGCCGGTGACTTAATTATTTCTGTAACCGTAAAGTCGCACCCGGTGTTTGCTCGTGACGGAATGAACCTGCGCGTGACCGTGCCGGTAACTTTTGCTGAGGCAGTAATTGGTGCAACCATTCAGGTTCCTACTCTTGGAGGTGATCCGGTAAAACTAAAGGTTGCACCGGGAACACCTAATGGGCGAGTACTGCGAGTAAAGGGCCGCGGAGTTGTAACTTCAAAGGGTGAGGGAGATCTGCTGGCAACGGTAGATATTGCCGTGCCTTCACACGTCAGCGACAAAGCTAAAAAAGCACTTGAGGCCTTTGAGGAGTTATTGCCAGACGAGGACCCACGCAGCGAAATACTGAATAAGGCCGGGCTCCTCTAATAGGGGGTGAAGCATGGAAGAACTCAACGAAAATACGCCGCTGTTTGCAATTGGCGTTGCCGCTGAGCTTGCCATGATGCACCCGCAGACCCTGCGCGACTATGACCGCCTTGGTCTAGTAGTTCCAGGACGAACCGGTGGGCAAAGCCGCCGCTACACAATGCGAAACGTGGCCCAACTCAGGGAAATCGCCAGGCTGTCGGCCGAGGGCGTAAGTCTTGAGGGCATCAAACGCATTCTTGAGCTTGAAAACCAGAACTCTGAGCTTACTCAGCGGGTTAGAGACCTAGAACAGGCCCTAGCTAACGAGTTGATGAACCGCCCGGGGGCCAGAATATTCGCTGCAGGTGACATGGGGGTTGAATCACTGGCCCGCGGTAAGAGGCCAGCACGACATACAGAAATCGTGGTTTATCGGGCTAGATAAACTTTGGTTCATGACTGAAATCAAAGAATCCCGATCATATGGCCAGGGTGCACAGGGCGAGCCTGAGGCACCAAAGGCTGAAAAAATCTCACTAAGCAAGCGCCTTCGCTACAGCTTCGACAACTCTCTAAGCCGCCCTGGCTCATTTGCGGGCTATGTATTTGCTGCTCTGATTTTGCTTTCAATTTTGATGGCAATTTTCAAAGATTACATCTTCACCACAGCGTTGGTTAACCCAGCCCCAGAAGGTAGTTTCATCGACAAAGTTTGGTCGGCTTTCTCGATCATCCTTGATAAGGCAAAAGATGCAACTTGGGGAGAGCGACTTATTTCGATTCTTTTCTGGCTCATCACCACTGCAGTAACTGCAACCATCATCGGTTTTGTTGCTAATGCAATTGGCCAGGCTATTACAAAGTTGAAGTCTGGCAAGTCGGCAGTTATTGAAACCAACCACACGCTTATTCTTGGCTGGTCAAACCGCGTTTTCCCAATTCTTTCTGAGCTTGCTATTGCAAACGAAAATATTCGTAAGCCACGTGTGGTTATTTTTGCAAACAAAGAACGCGCAGCAATGGATGAAGAAATTGCTTCGCGTGTACCTAATCTTGGAAAGCTCAAGGTCATCACTCGTACCGGTGACGTGACTAATCCGACAGACTTAAAACGTGCAAATGTTTCTAGTGCTAAGTCAATAATTATTCTTGACGCTGATGAAACAGGTGACGCAACTGTTATTTCAACCGTGCTTGCGGTTAAGGCTGTAAACGCTAATCCAAACACTCGCATAATTGCTGAGCTTGATGATGCAAACACTGCGGAGGCAATTACGTCGGCAACAAATGGTCAAGTAATTGCTGTTCGTTCACACGATGTGATTGCACGCGTTACCGCTCAGGCTTCACGCCAACCAGGTCTTGCGGCAGTCACTCTTGATCTGCTTGATTTTGCCGGCGATGAAATCTACTTTGCCAGCGTCCCAGCTCTTGAAGGAAAAACTTACGCAGATGCACTTCTTGCATTCAACACAGCATCGGTAATTGGTGTTGTTGATGGCAAGGGTAAAACGAACATCAACCCTGCTCAGACTTCAAAGATTGGTGTCGGGGCAAAAATAATTGCAATCGCAGAAGATGACGACAAAGTTGTTTACACCGGTGTGCGTGACGACATTGCCAAGAAAAAGATCACTGCCCGCAAGGCTACTGTTCGCAAACCAGAGCATCTACTGTTTATTGGTTGGTCTTCAATGGGTCGTTCCGTTGTTTCGGAGCTGGCACAGTTCCTGCCTAAGGGCTCAACAGTGCACATCGTTGCCGAAAAGAAGCACGTAGATCCAGAGGAACTTAAGGGGTTGAAGTTTGGCTCAAACATCAAGGTGACACATGCATCGGTGTCTGGTGACATCGATGAACTGATCGCTGCCGCATCGGCCAAGAAGTACAACGAGGTGATCATCCTTGGTTACCGCGAGGCAATCAGTGAGACTGAAGCAGATGCTCAGACCATGCTGACGATGCTGCAGATGAACCAGCTGTTCGAGGCAAAGGGCAATGGCGTTGAGCCAACCCGCCTAGTTGCTGAAATTCTAGACAGCCGCAAGGCAGAGCTGGCCCGTGTGGCAGCTGCCGACGACATGGTAGTTAGCGACAACCTAGGGGCTCTATTGATTGCTCAGGTTTCTGAGAACCCAGCGTTGGCACCGGTATTCGACGACCTGTTTGACGCAGATGGCGCATCGATCAATGTGAACCCTATTGAGCTTTACGCGCCAGTGGGCAAATCAATTGAGTTCGCCGAGCTTGTTGCAATAGGTCGCGCACACGGTGAATCTGTAATTGGTTACCGAACACTTAAGGGTTCAAAGCATGATTCTGCTTCTGGTGTGAATCTAAACCCGGCAAAGACAACCAAGTTCAAGCCTGCTGAGGGTGACGGTCTTGTTGTGATCGGTGAGCTCAAGTAAGTCGGATTCCAGTAATCTAAAAGTATGTCAACGGCGGCCAGTGTTCAAAAAGACCTGGCCGCTTTTGCACGCCTCAACCGGGTTAGTGATTACCTAAGATTCTTCAAGGCTGGCCCAGGTGAATACGCAGAGGGTGATGAGTTCATTGGTGTGCGAGTGCCTGACTCACGTGAGGTAGCAAAGAATCACAAAGATTTGTCATTGGTTGAAATACAAAAGCTTTTGGATTCCAAAATTCATGAAGAACGTTTTGTTGGTCTCGTGATTTTAGTAAATAGATTCAAGATTGCATCGAAGCCGAAGTCACTGGACACCAAAATGCAAAAAGAGACTTTTGATTTCTACATGACAAACCTTTACGCGCAACGCGTGAACAATTGGGATTTGATTGATTCCACGGCACCCTATCTGGGTTACTACCTTTTAGGTAAACCTGGTACTACAACTTTCTTAGACAGACTTGCCAAGAGCGAATCTCTGTGGGAGCGCAGAGCTGCTGTGATGTTTACCTTTGCCTTCATTCGAGAATTTGAACTAAATGACACGCTTAGGTTATGCAAGCGGCTTCTAGGTGATGAGCACGACCTAATGCACAAGGCTTGCGGTTGGATGCTTCGTGAACTTGGCAAACAAGATCTTGGTGCACTTCGCGGTTTCTTGGAAGAGAACGTAACCAAGATGCCAAGAACTATGTTGCGCTATTCGATTGAGAAAATGAGCGAGCGCGAGCGACAGATGTGGCTAAAGCGCTAGTCAGAAATGTCTACGACTACTGGAACGTGGTCACTTGGCGCTTCACCTTTGCGCTCATCGCGATCAATCACTGCTGAGGTTACGCGCTCGGCAAACGCATCTGAACCCAAAATGAAATCAATGCGCATTCCTTCGTTGCGTGGAAATCGCAGCTGCTGGTAATCCCAGTAGGTGTAACCATCGGGCACTCGGCCGCGAACAACGTCTTGCAAACCAATTTGCTCAAACGCTTCAAATGCCTGGCGCTCTTCTGGAGTGACGTGTGTTGAACCAGCAAAATCCAAAATGTCCCAGACATCGGTGTCTAAGGGCGCAATGTTGAAGTCACCCATCAGCGCCAGCGGAACGTGGGGTTCGTGCTCAACCCATTCGGCCACATTGCTGGCTAGGCGATCTAGCCACTCAAGTTTGTAGTGAAAGTGCGGGTCGCCAACCTCGCGGCCATTAGGAACGTAAAGACTCCAAAGCCGAACGCCGTTAAATGTGGCGCCAAGTGCGCGAGCCTCTTCGACTGCCTCTTTGCCTTCTTTTCCAAACGGGGGCATGCCGCTAAAGCCAATCTCTACATCCTCGGCTGGAATGCGACTGGCAAAGGCCACCCCATTCCACTGGTTCAAACCGTGCATGGTCACGTGGTAACCGGCGTCCTCAAATTGCTTATAAGGAAACTGGTCTGGCTTGCACTTAATCTCCTGCATGGCCAGGACATCGGTGTTGGTTCGCTCAAGCCAAGAAACCACGCGGTCTACGCGGGTGCGGATTGAATTCACATTGTGGGTGGCGATGCGCATGCGATAAGCCTAAATCACAGCCTCTGAGACACCCATAAACAGCGAGGTAAACTGGCGGTATGACCTTCACCTCTGCTGCCAAGCCACGCCTTGTTGAACTAATTAAGGAACTTGCCGTTGTGCATGGCAAAGTGACCCTTTCCAGTGGCATTGAGGCTGACTACTACGTTGATCTTCGCCGTGCGACCCTGCACCACGAGGCAGCGCCACTTATTGGCCAGGTTGTTCTAGACATGCTTGATGCGGCTGGCATCACAGA
>JBJOJI010000008.1:0-41834 GCA_046046665.1 Actinomycetota bacterium | reverse complement strand
CACGGACCTAACAGATAGAACCAATGGTCTTCGACTAGTTATAGAACTCAAGTCAGGATTCGACCCGCAAACGGTACTAGATCTTCTCTACAGGTTCACACCTATGGAAGACAGTTTCGGAATTAATAACGTTGCTCTGGTGGAAGGCCGGCCACAGACCCTTGGACTTAGAGACATGCTTGGTGTTTACCTGGCACACCGGATTGTGGTGACTAGGCGCAGAAGCGAAAACAGACTCATTGTGGTGACTAGGCGCAGAAGCGAAAACAGACTCGGTAAGAAGCAGGCTCGCCTTCACCTGGTAGAAGGCTTGCTAATTGCAATTCTCTCTATAGATGAAGTTATTCAGGTCATTCGCGCAAGTGACGAAGTAGAGCAAGCGCGTCAAAAGCTGATGAAGGTTTTTGACTTGAGCGAGATTCAGGCAGAGTACATTCTTGAGCTAAGACTTCGACGTCTCACAAAATTCTCGAAAATTGAGCTTGAAACTGAAAAAGCAAGCCTGCTTGAGGAAATCAAAGCACTAAAAAAGATTCTTGGTTCAGATACTGAACTGAGGAATCTTGTTTCAAATGAACTAAGAGACGTCGCGGATAAATATGGAGACGACCGCCGGACTACCCTGGTGAATAATTTTGAAGAGGTAAAGCCGATGACATCGGCAAAGGCAGCTGCAGTAAACGCTGAGCTCGCCGATACTCCTTGTGTTATTGTTTTCACTTCATCGGGCATGGTTGGAAAGACAAACGTGTGGGATACAACCGCAGCACCGCCAAGCAAGCGTAAAAAACACGATGCGATCAAGACTGTGATAGCAACAACGACCCGATCTGATCTTGGCTTCATAACCTCAACCGGTGTGATGCACAGAATTCACGTTGGGGATGTACCAGGGCTAAACGATGTGTTTGACCTAAGTTCAATGGTTTCTGCTAGTTCATTCTTGGGTCTGCCAAAATCAGAGAAGGTACTCAACGTGTTCGAGCTGAATGAAGATGCAGCAATCGCGATTGGTACAGCTCAAGGTGTAGTTAAGAGAGTTTCGGCAGACTTTGCGCCAAAGGCCGAGTTTGAAATGATTTCACTGAAGGCCGGCGACAGAGTAATTGGCGCTAACTTAGCGAGCGATGACGATGAATTTGTCTTCATAACAAACGATGCCCAGCTGTTGAGATTCGCAGCGAAATCCGTCCGTGCACAGGGTCGCGGAGCTTCCGGTGTAGCTGGAATCAATCTTTCAGACGGGGCTGAAGCTATAGCCTTCTGCGTTGCCAAGGCTGGTCAAGAAAACATTGCAGTAACCGCAGCCAATAGTTCAGGTGCAATTGCGGGCACCGATGCCGGAAGTGTTAAGTGGACTCCGCTAGGCGACTTCCCCGCAAAAGGTAGAGCTACCGGTGGTGTTCGCGCTCACAAATTCACTCGCTCTGAAGATCAGTTGTACTTTGGCTGGGCCGGTCCAAGCGAGGCAATTGCGCTTTCACCAGATGGTAAACCGTCGGATCTTCCTATTGAACCTGGAAAGCGCGATGCATCAGGATCAAAATCATCGGGGGCAATCGGCTCTGTAGGGCACAAACTTAGTTAGAAAAAAGTTTTTTAGGCGTCGATTCGCTCGCGCTCAAAGCCATCAGCAGAATCAATAATAAAGTCGCGACGTGGAGCAACTTCGTTACCCATCAAAAGTTCAAAAACAGTCTCTGCCGCTGCAGCGTCTTCAACACGCACCCTGCGAAGGCTCCTAGCACCTTTATCCATAGTGGTTTCCGCAAGCTGATCTGCGTCCATCTCGCCGAGACCCTTGTATCGCTGAATTGGTTCCTTGTAGCGCTTTCCAGCCTTCTCAAGTTTCTTTAGCAACTCTTCGAGTTCGGCTTGAGAATACGTGTAGATCACTTCGTTCGCTTTTGAGCCAGCGTTCACGACCTCCACCCGGTGAAGCGGGGGTACGGCCGCGTAGACCCTTCCTGCCTCGACCAGAGGGCGCATGTAGCGAAAGAAAAGTGTAAGAAGCAAAGTTCTAATGTGGGCACCGTCGACATCAGCGTCAGACATCAAAATAACCTTGCCGTATCTTGCGGACTCAAGATCAAAACTTCTTCCAGAACCCGCTCCGATGACCTGAATAATCGAGGCGCATTCCGCGTTCGACAACATATCTGAAATGGAAGCTTTCTGAACATTCAATATCTTTCCGCGAATTGGAAGTAGAGCTTGAAACTCGCTATCGCGGGCCAGCTTTGCTGTACCTAGCGCAGAGTCACCCTCAACGATAAATAATTCAGAACCGGACGTTTCTTGAGTTCGGCAATCAACCAGTTTGGTGGGTAGCGAACTGCTTTCAAGAGCATTTTTACGGCGCTGAGTCTCTTTGTGACTGCGTGCCGAGATACGCGACTTCATCTCGGCGACTACTTTTTCTAAAAGAAGTGCAGATTGAGCCTTGTCATCGCGCTTTGAGCTTGAGAATCTTGCGTTCAAACTTTTGGCTACGACATTTGCCACGATATTCTTCACTGCTGGTGTACCAAGAATTTCTTTGGTCTGGCCTTCAAATTGAGGCTCGGCAAGTCGTACCGTGACTACTGCGGTGAGGCCGGCAAGGATATCCTCTTTTTCAACCTTGTCATTGCCCACTTTTAGTTTTCTCGCAACGGCATCAATTTGGCTGCGCAGGGTTTTCAGCAGTGATTGCTCAAAACCTTGAATGTGTGTTCCACCCTTGGGTGTTGCAATGATGTTCACATACGACTTCACCTCTGTGTCGTAACCGGTTCCCCAACGAACGGCAATGTCGACCTCGCAGTTGCGCTCGACCTCTTTTGACACCATATTGCCTTTTTCATCCAAAACCGGAACCGTCTCAGTGAATGAGCCAGAGCCCGAAAGCCTCCAGGTTGAGGTTAAGGCAGGATCTTTGGCTAGGTACTCCGCGTATTCAATGATTCCGCCATCAAACTTAAATTCTTGCTTGTTTGACTTCCCATCGCGAAGGTCGTTGATACCAAGCGAGAGACCAGGAACCAAGAACGCAGTCTGACGCGCTCTTGCAGCAAGTTCATCTAGGGCAAATACCGCATCCTTAATGAAGACTTGCGGATCAACCCAATAGCGAACACGTGTACCGGTGACATTTTTGCCGACTTTGCCCACTTCGCGTAGTACCGAGCCGTCTTCGAATGGTTTGAACGGGTTGTCTGGTTTTATGCCTTTTTTGTCATCAAAGACTCCAGGCTCACCTCGCCGAAATGACATTGCATATGTTTTACCGCCGCGATCTACTTCCACGTCGAGTCTTTGCGACAACGCGTTGACAACCGATGCACCAACCCCGTGCAGACCACCTGATGCCGCATAAGAGCCTGAGCCAAACTTTCCACCAGCGTGAAGCTTTGTGAATACAACCTCAACTCCGCTCAAACCGGTTTTTGGTTCAATGTCCACCGGGATACCGCGGGCTTTATCGGTTACCTCTACGCTGCCATCTTTATGTAGCGCAACTTCTATTCGATTACCGTGGCCGGCCAATGCCTCATCTACGGAGTTGTCGATTATTTCCCACAAACAGTGCATAAGACCGCGGCTGTCCGTTGATCCAATGTACATTCCTGGGCGCTTTCGAACCGCTTCCAATCCTTCTAGGACGGAAAGGTGGCGAGCTGAATAGTCATTGTTTGGCACTTCAAAATGCTAACCGCACCTGCCCCGAAGGCTTGATCTGACACGATTTCAATCTAAGTCGGTGAACTTCGCAGTTAGCGAAATACAGGCCAGGTTGGGACTTTTTACGGCAATCCTGTGTTGAGATTGAGAGAACGAAAGGCAATTTATGCAGTCAGTAAACGAAGCAGTAGAACCAGGCGCCGAAATTAGCGAACCTACCCAGCTAAATGCTGCCGATCGTTGTGACGTATGTGGCGCACAGGCCTACATTCGTGTTGAGTTAGCCTCCGGAGAGCTTATGTTCTGCGCACACCACGGCAACGAAAAGAAGTCTCAGCTTGAGCCGATTGCAGTGAATTGGCACGACGAAACTCAAAAACTACTCGCTCGCTAAATCTCTTTCGAGCTTCCAAACCGAGTCGACAATCTGGGAAATCAATTCAATATTTTTTGAACCTGATTTATTTGCTGAGGAAGCAGACTCCCCCTTGGCAGCCAAAATATCAGCAAAGTACTCGTCAACTAATTTTGGGTTTTTACTAAAAACAGGACCGTGAAACTGGGTACCCAAACTCAAACCTTGACGCTGAATGTAAGGAGCCTTGGAAGCTGCGTTCAGATAACCAAGAACCTCTTTTCCATCTAAATCAGCAACCTCAAACTTAGAGACTCTCTCAGTTGGCTCAAGGCTTCCTTCAAAAAGACCTAGTGCGATAGCTCTTTCATAACCACTTGCTACCGCCATGAACGATGTACCTCGAGCGATGCACGCCTCGAGTTGAGGGGCAATTTTCTCTATTTCGTTTTCCAAATCTGCCCATGCAGCCATAGAACCGTGGCCAAGAAAAACAAAATCAGCATCTGATGGAATCGATTGACCTTTATCAATAGATGTGATTCTTACCTCGTAACCGAGCCACTCAAGGCGTTTTTTGGCAACCTTTAGGTTAGCTTGATCACCGTTTAGATCTAGGTGCTTAGGGAATAGAGCAATTAAATTGATCAACGTTCAACCGCCTCTGGGTCAACAAAACCCAATGCTCTGCGAGTACGACGCATTGCATCCGCAGAGAAGATGACCGTTCTTCGGCCGAGCTTAGGAGCTGGCAGACTAAAGAATTTATCCAACGCAACATCCAACTCGGGAATGATTTCGCCGATAGCAATCTCGTCGTAAGCCAATCGAAGTGCTATTTCTGCGCAATTGAAACCAGTAATGATATCGACAGCCGGCATGTGCTTCATGTCCACTGTCCAAAGCCAGGACGGGTCATGCACGTCTCGACCGATGGCAAGCATCACCTGCTCTTGATTTTTAGGCAAGTTGTCAAGGTTGAGCTGAAAGCTCATTGGATTCTGAACCAGAATGAATTCAACGTCTACCCCGTTTACCTGAGTTATTTCACCACGAGCAAATACTGGTGGCAATTCGGCAAGGGTTTGAGCCGCCAATTGAGCGTCGAAAGTATTACCAAGGTATCGGCGGGCGCTCTCCAAAGCCGCTGCCGCATCCAAGGCAAAATGAATGCCTCTATTTGGCAACTCAAAGGAAACATCGACAGATCCGACACGAGACTTTGTGACGGCCGTACCGTGTTCTTGAATTTCAGTGTCTACCTGTGGTCTTGGCAACTCACTTAGATAAGTTGGCGCATTTCCAAGTCCGTGCTCGGTGGCTGCAATAATGTGTTTTTCGATTCCAAACCACGAAGTTTTTGGGTTTTTTACCTTTTTATCGATTAGCAAAACATTTTGATCGTCTGCATTCAGTACGAGGGACTCAGTAGCCCTTGCCGAAACAGCTGCCAGCTTGTCCCTAACCAGCGCCGGGTCAATAAAGCGGTCAAGTTGATCATCTAAAACGTTGAGCACTGTCACTTGTCTTGGTTTGATTCGCTTGGTTATCTCTGCGGCGTGGCCTTCATCCATTTCAAGAATTGCAACGTCTCCGGAAATTTTTCCGCCAAGGCTTGAACGCTCAATTATCGAAGAGAAGAAGCCCTGCGCAATGTTTGCCGTTGATGGATTAGTAAAAACAGTTTTGCCGTGAGCTCTTGCAATTGCTACCAGCATTTTGGTTGTAGTTGATTTTCCAGCCGAACCGGTTACAACAAGAAGGCCTTCCGGGAATTTGGAAAGAGTCTTAGCCAACAGTCCGGGTGCAACTTTGCTGAGCACTAAACCAGGCAACGCCGATCCGCCACCAGGCCGCAACATGCGAACAGCCGTGCGTACTAAACGCCCAATCAGAATCGCTGGTACGTAGAACACGTTGAACTTAGTTCTCTAGGTAATCGCGCAGCATCTGTGAACGTGATGGGTGACGCAGCTTAGACATAGTCTTTGATTCAATTTGACGAATACGCTCACGAGTAACACCGAACTCTTCACCAATTTGGTCAAGAGTCTTCTGAACGCCATCTCCAAGGCCAAAGCGGCTTCTGATTACTCCTGCTTCTCTTGGGTGTAATGAGTCAAGAATGCGCTCAAGTTCTCTTTGCAACATGGTGAAACCAACAGCATCAGCAGGTACTACGGCTTCGGTGTCTTCAATTAGGTCACCGAATTCGCTGTCACCGTCTTCACCCAATGGCGTTGAAAGTGAGATTGGCTCACGGCCATACTTCTGAACCTCAACAACCTTTTCAGGGGTCATATCTAGCTCACGAGCAAGCTCTTCTGGGGTAGGTTCGCGACCTAAGTCTTGAAGAAGTTGACGCTGAACACGGGCCAGCTTGTTGATTACTTCAACCATGTGCACTGGAATACGAATGGTTCTTGCCTGGTCGGCCATAGCGCGGGTGATTGCCTGGCGAATCCACCAAGTTGCGTAAGTAGAGAACTTGTACCCCTTGGTGTAGTCGAACTTTTCAACCGCACGGATAAGGCCTAGGTTTCCCTCTTGAATCAAATCAAGGAACTGCATACCTCTTCCGGTGTAGCGCTTTGCAAGGCTTACTACCAATCGAAGGTTAGCCTCAAGCAAGTGACTCTTCGCGCGTTGCCCATCCTTCACAACCCACTTCAGGTCACGCTCAACATCTCGTGAGATTTTCTTATCAGTGGCTAACTTTTCCTCAGCGAATAGACCAGCTTCGATTCGCTTTGCAAGTTCTACTTCAAGCTCAGCATTAAGCAGCGCGACCTTACCAATTTGCTTGAGGTAATCCTTTACGGGGTCAGCGGTCGCGCCGGTGATAGTAGTTGTCTGCGCAGGAATGTCGTCTTCTTCGCGGTGCGAAAGAACCATACCGCCTAGATTTTCAATTTCCTTGCTCTTGTCGTCTTCTGGTTCTTCCTCTGGAAGTTCCTCTTCAACGGCTGCGATGTCTACTACTGCGGCAGCTTCTGCAACGATCTCTTCGACTGAATCAAGTTCGGCGTCGTCGTCAATCTCTTCCTCGTCGTCGCCCATTCCCTTAGGAAGTTTGCTTGCTTTTGCAGGTTTTGCCTTATTGGCCGGTACTGCTGCAGCCTTACCTTTAGTAGCTGGGGCCTTGATTGCTGCTTTTGCAGCAGGCTTAGCGACAGCCTTTACGGCTGCTTTCGTAGCAGGTTTTGCAGGAGCCTTGTTGGTTGACTTTACAGCTGTTTTGGCAACAGGCTTGACTGTTGGTTTTGCAGAGGTCTTAGTCGCTGACTTTGCCGATGCCTTGGCAACAGGCTTAGCTGCTGACTTTGCCGATGCCTTGGCAACAGGCTTAGCTGCTGGCTTAGCCGCTGCCTTGGCAACAGGCTTAGCCGCTGCCTTCGATGCGGTCTTCGCTGCAGGCTTTGCGGTGGTTTTTGCCACAGCCTTAGCGACAGGTTTAGCTGCAGATTTAGTGGCAGGTTTTGCGGCTGTTTTAGAGGCAGGCTTGACAACTGCCTTAGAAGACTTGGCTGAAGCGGCTTTTGCAGTTGAGGCAGAAATGACTGGAGTTTCCTTAGCTTTAGCGGGCTTTATCCCTGGTTTCTTATCGTTTGAGCCACGCAACAGGCTAGAGAGAAGGCCGCTGCGCTTTTTGCCAGCTTTTGCCTCGTTTTCTTTCTTAGCCAATTGATACCTTTCGACGCCCCCACCGAACCGATTTATACCGTTCCGAGCATTACTAAGACCCATGTCAAGTTCTTGAAAAGAACAACGACTGGGTCTTGAACAAATTATAACCGCGAAACCTGCCAAATAAAGCCATTTAGTGCGTTTTGCGACTAATTCTCTCTCTCAAAACAACCCTTAGAGGCCTAAGAACTATTCCCTCATCCAAGAACAGCTTGGCCCGGGCCTTTCGCCTCTCGACCAAAAACATGCTTGTTCCGATAGTCAAAGCAACGAATTGAACACTCATGGCCCATTTGAAGCCCTGCAGGCTGTAAAGGTCGGCTTTTGATTCTGCGCTGCTGTTTAGTGCCTTAACGACATCAAGAATGACACCAGCAAAAAACATCATGCTAAAAGTGGCAACAAAACCGCCAATGTTTACAAAACCACTCGCTGAGCCCAGCCGACTCTTGTTCACGAACCCCTTTGCATAGTCAAATGCAATCATCGACATTGGCCCACTGGTTGCCAAGACTGTACAAAGCACCACCACCAACCAAAATGGAGCCCGCCCCGGTAAACCAATCACCAGTGACCAGGAAATTGCAAGAGCGAAAACGGTAAGTAGCACTAAAAAGGATCTGCGTTTTGGAAAGCGGGCACAAAACGCGCTGATCACTGGACCAACGAAAAACCCAATGATCACGAAACCGCTCAACAGCCAAGAGGCAGCTACGGTTGAGAAACCTTGACCTTGAACCAAGAAAGGGTATCCCCATAAAAGCAAAAACACTGATGGCGCAGATTGCAGGGTGAAATGAGTCCAGAATGCCATTCGAATGCCCGGATGCTTTACATTTTCAACAAGCTGAGCCAAAACAATTTTGAAAGTTGCATTAGTCGATTTCATGTGACTGCCCGGTCTGTCATTGAGGATAAAAACCAAGCCGATAAAAACTGCGGCAAGGGACGCAGCAGAAAGTAGCATGAAGGCGCTGCTCCAACCGGCAAAACCCAAAATAGCTGCAAAGGGTATTGCCGAAACAGCTTGACCTAATTGACCAATGTTGGTTGTTAGTTGCTGAACTCTTGTTGCGTTTGCACCTTCGTACCAGCCGTTAACTAGCCTAATCACCGAAATGAAAACGAAGGCATCGCCGAAGCCAACAAGCATTCTGCCGAGAACAGCAACCGATAGAACTTCCGAAATTGAAACCAGAAACTGACCAAGACTCATTGAAGCGGCCCCGAAAACTAAAAGGGCTCTGGCGCCAAATCTGTCGAGCAAAATGCCCACAGGTACTTGCATAACCGCGTAAACAATAAGTTGAGCAACCGCCAAGGTAGACAATGCTGTAGCCGCTACTTGAAATTTTTCCGATGCTTCAAGAGAAGCTACGCCCATGCTTGACCTATTGGTTACAGCCATTAAATACGAGAGCGAACCAGCAGCCAGCACCCAAAATGCGTTTGTTTTCTTCACCGGTTCATTCTGGCAAAGGAATAGTCTGCTTCTATGCAGAAACTGGCAATCGTTACGGGTGGGAACTCTGGAATCGGCAAACAAATTGCCCTCATGCTAGCTAATGCAAACCACGATGTTCTTATTGGCTGCCGCGACACTAAAAAAGGTGCTGCAACTGCTGAGGAAATAATGATGCGCTTTCCCGAAGTGTCGGTCGAGGTTCGAAAGCTCGACCTTTCGGACCTTGATTCGGTAGCTAGGTTCGGTATAGCCCAGTCAAAACAATGGGATGTTTTGGTGAACAACGCCGGAGCAAAAATAGAGAAACCATTGAAACTTACAAAACAAGGGTACGAATGGCATTTAGGCGTTAATCATCTTGGACATTTTGCTTTGACAGCCGATCTTTGGAGCACCGCGTCCACGAACGCAACCGTGACAACCGTTTCTTCTGTAGTGGCCAGAGAGGGTAAATTAAATTTCGAGATTCAGGATGGCCAATTTCACCAGGCAAAGCAGTACGCAAACTCCAAATTGATGAATTATGCGTTCGCAATGATGCTTTCCCAGAAACTTAGAGGTACGGGCAGAGTTTCAACCGCTGCTCATCCTGGATTCGCTAAAGCTGATGCTTATGGAAATTTAGGAATCAGAATCGCAGAGTACATCCTTGCCCAATCCGCAAAAGCCGGCGCAATGTCAATTTTTGAAGCTAGCACATCAAAAAACGGCACGTATTTAGCGCCCGGGGTTTTTGAACTCTGGGGAAAACCAAGCGAAGCAAAACATCATCTAATAGGTAACGATGAGTTCGAAAAGTTCTGGCACAAAAGCGAAATGCTGACCGGGCGAAAATTCCTAAGCGACTAATCGTCCATTGAATTGCGTCGTCTAATAGCTAGGTAGTCTTCAAGCTCTGCGGCAATTTCTTCGGCAGTCGGCATCTTTGCAATTGGTTTAGCAATGGGCGCGCGATTCGGACCGCTGCTCTCAGTTGCGTAACCTTGCTCCAAATTCCTAACAAGCTTTTGAAGGTCTTCGTTCTTCTCTAGTTGTGAATCTAATTTGGCTAGAAACTGGACAGAGTCTTCACGAATCGCATCCGTTGGAAAAACCAACCCTGTTGCAGATGAAATTTGTTCAAATGCGACAACAGCAGCTTGCGGGAATTCGCTTTCGCTTAGATAGTGAGGTACCAGCATCACAAAGCCAACCGTTGGCAAGGAGATTCCGCTCAATCGGTATTCCAAAAGGTGCAGCACATTGCCAGGAACTTGAGTTTGTGGTTTCCACTCAGAAACAGCGTCAATAATGTCAAGGCGATTACCAGAGACAGTCACTCCAACCGAACGTGTATGTGGAATCGGAAAAGGTATTGAGTGGACCCAAGTGAAGTCTTCGACCTCAAGACCTCTAACCAATTCTAGAATCGCCTCCGCGAAGGCTTCCCATTTGAAATCGGGTTCGTATCCGTGCAAGTAAAGAAAAGGCTGATTCGCCTCGTCATAAACCAAGTACAAGCCCAGAATCGCTGGCTCGTAGTGCTCGATATGATCTCTTTCAAAAAACATCACTGGACGTCGGGATCGGTAGTCCAAGAGTTCGTCATTCTTAAACTGAACAACTAGCTCTGCGGTGAGATTGGCAAAAATGTGATCTGCTACCTGATTTAAGGTTGCTCCGGCATCAGTAAATCCGGTAAGTCCAGCAATTAGATGAAGGCCCTTTGGAACGTCAACAAATCCGTCTTTGAATTCGAACAGTTTTCTTGAGTGGGTCATTGAAATATCCTAACTCTCGACAATTAGCATGGTGACATGAGCACACTAAAAATCACGATTGCCACCAAGACCCCAGCCTTCAAAAAAGACACTGTCTATGTTGTTGGCGTTAAAGAGCAATCTAAGAAGCTTCAACTGACAAAAACGTCTACAGATCTCACAAGCCTGGCGAAGCACGATTTGGAACAACTTGGGGCGAGCGCTGCTTTAGAAAGCATTACCAAGGTGGCAGCACCAAACGGAGCAGTTTTCGCACTGATTGGTGTGGGTTCAGACAAAATCCACCAAAACTTGGCGCGCGAACTTGGTGGAGTCATTTCTAGGCAATTGGGCATGTTCAGTGAACTGGTAGTAGACATTGGCCCATTGAACAAAGATCTGAGCTTGTCTCTAATTGAGGGGCTGCAACTTGGTTTCTATCAATACAACGGCAAAAAGAGCAAGAACAGCATTAAACCTGTCTTGTTAAACAAGGTCACCATGGTCACCGATTCAAAGATCAGCACCAACGAGCTCAACCAGATTGAAATCTTGAGCCAAGCCGTTAGAGAAACCAGAGACTTGGTCAATACTCCCCCAAATGACATGTACCCAACATCAATGGTGAAGGCTGTGCAAAAAGGAATTAAGGGTCTCGGACTCAAGATCCAGATTTGGGATGAAAAAGCCCTTGCCAAAGATGGATTCGGTGGCATTTTGGCCGTTGGCATGGGCTCTAGCCGCCCACCTCGTCTTGTGAAACTTGAATACAAACCCAAAGGCAGCAGCAAGCATTTGGCACTAGTTGGCAAAGGCATAACTTTTGACACCGGCGGGCTAAGTCTGAAACCAGCTGAGTCAATGGTTGGCATGAAATACGACATGACTGGCGCCGCAACCTCTTTTCAGGCAATTGTGGCGATTGCAAAACTTGAACTTCCAATTCAGGTCACCGCTTGGCTTTGTTTAGCCGAAAACATGCCGTCTAGCACCGCGCAACGCCCCGATGATGTGATTCGAATCAGGAACGGAAAAACCGTTGAGGTCTTGAATACAGATGCTGAAGGTCGTCTAGTGCTTGCCGATGGGCTCTCAGCTGCCGTCGAGACGAAGCCAGACATGATTATTGACATTGCAACACTGACCGGAGCAGCAACGATTGCCCTAGGCAACCGATACGCCGGTCTTATGGGGGCCGAAAAGGCAGTGAAAGCAGTTGAGAAAGCGGCAGAAAAAGCTGGCGAATTGGTGTGGCACATGCCACTTCCAAGCGAACTTCGTTCTCTATTGAATTCCGATGTAGCAGACATCGCCAACGTAAAAATCGGAAATCGTGCAGGTGGAATGCTGGTTGGTGGGCACTTCCTTAGAGAATTCGTTCCAAATGAGGTTGATTGGGCTCACCTTGACATCGCCGGACCAGCCGATAACAGCGGATCAGCCTACGGCTACACTCCCAAAGGTGGTACAGGCGTGATTCTGAGAACGCTGGTATCCGTTGCCGAGGGACTATCAAGCAATAAATAGGAACATTTCAGTAGTAAAGTTTGAAGGTATTGACGAACCTCTTTTTAGGAGAAATTAATTGGCTGACCACAACTTTGACGTTGTTATTCTCGGTGGCGGAAGTGGTGGCTATGCAGCCGCTCTTCGCTCGGCGCAACTTGGTAAATCTGTTGCCCTGATTGAGAAAGATAAGTTGGGTGGCACTTGCCTACACCGTGGTTGTATTCCAACCAAGGCGCTGCTTCACTCAGCTGAAATTGCTGACAATGTTAAGGACGCTGCCCACTACGGTGTGCAGGCAACATTCGGCGCAATCGACATGCCAGCCGTTAATTCATACCGAGACTCCATCGTTGATCGCCTATTTAAGGGACTTACCGGCCTAGTTGGCTCAAAGAACATAACCGTTGTTTCAGGTGAAGGCCGCCTAACCGGACCGCGCACCATTCAGGTAAATGGTGACTACTACACCGGTGAGAACGTTGTTCTTGCCTCAGGTTCATACAGTCGCACATTGCCTGGATTGGAAATTGGCGGCCGAGTAATCACCTCCGAGCACGCTTTGCAATTGAACTTCGTACCCAAAAAAGCCATCGTTCTTGGCGGCGGCGTTATTGGTGTTGAATTTGCATCAATCTGGAAATCTTTTGGAACAGAAGTAACAATTGTCGAAGGACTTCCTCACCTAGTTCCAAATGAAGACGAAGCAGTGAGTAAGGGCCTGGAACGCGCTTTCCGCAAACGTGGAATTGATTTTAAACTGGGAGTTCGTTTCTCAGGTGTAACACAGAGTGAAACCGGAGTAGTGGTGAGCCTCGAAAGTGGAGAACAACTTGAGGCAGACTTGCTACTGGTAGCGGTAGGTCGTGGTCCAAACACTGCAGGACTTGGTTACGACGAACAAGGCGTTGCAATGGATCGAGGTTTCGTTCTTACCAACGATCGCCTGCAAACAAACTTGCCAAACGTATACGCCGCGGGAGACATCGTTCCTGGCTTGCAGCTTGCTCACCGTGGGTTCCAGCAGGGTATTTTCATTGCTGAAGAAATTGCCGGATTGAAGCCTGCCTTTATTGATGAAACAGGAATCCCTAAGGTCACTTACTGCGAACCGGAAGTTGCATCAGTTGGCCTGACCGAAGCCAAGGCAGTTGAAACTTATGGCGCCGGAAACATCTCAACTTACGAGTACAACCTTGGTGGAAACGGAAAGAGTCAGATTCTTGGCACCGCTGGATTCATTAAATTGATTCGCAAGAACGACGGCCCAGTTATCGGTGTTCACATGATTGGTTCACGTGTTGGTGAACAAATTGGTGAAGCGCAACTAATTGTAAATTGGGAAGCGTACCCAGAAGACGTTGCCACCTTGGTACACGCACACCCAACCATGAACGAAGCTATTGGCGAGGCACACCTAGCGCTTGCCGGTAAGCCACTTCACGCACACGCATAAATTTAGAAATCCAAACAGGAGCAAACAATAAATGAGCGAACAAGTAGTTCTTCCAGCACTTGGCGAGAGCGTTACCGAAGGTACCGTGACCCGATGGCTAAAGAAGGTTGGCGACACCGTTGCAGTAGACGAACCGCTGGTTGAGGTTTCTACAGACAAGGTAGACACCGAGATTCCTTCACCCGTTGCCGGTGTGATTGAGCAAATTTTGGTTCAAGAAGACGAAACCGTTCAGGTTGGTGCAGTCCTGGTAGTTATCGGCAGCGGCACTGGTGCCCCAGCTCCGGCTGCGGCACCGGTTGCAGAAGCTCCGGCTCCTGTTGCAGCCCCTGTTGCAGCACCAATCGCCGAACCTGTGGCCCCGCCTGTGGCAGCTCCTGTGGCCCCGCCTGTGGCAGCTCCCCTAGCACCCGTGGCAGCACCTGTCGCCGCGCCCGCAAGTTCAGCAGTTGATGCTGGCTACGTAACTCCCTTAGTTCGAAAGCTTGCCTCAGAAATCGGAATTGATCTTTCAAAGATTGCCGGCACCGGCGTTGGCGGACGCATCCGCAAAGAAGACGTTTTGGCTTCTAACTCAGCACCGGTTGCAACCAGCAGCTATGCGGCACCGGTTGCCGCTTCTAAACCAGCTGCGCCGTTTGTGCCTGGAGCAGCATCTCCGCTTCGCGGGACCACCGAACCAATGTCAAGACTTCGCAAAGTGTTAGCTGAGCGTGCTGTTGCGTCTATGGTTTCAACCGCTCAATTGACCACGGTGGTAGAAGTTGATGTAACCAAGATTGCAAACATTCGCTCTCGCGTTCAGCCTCAGTTTGTGGCTGCAACTGGTGGCAAACTTAACTTCATGCCGTTCTTTGCATTGGCCGCAGCCGAAGCACTTCGAGTGCACCCAAAGCTAAATGCCACAATCGATGGAGAGAACATTGTGTATCACGGAACAGAGAACATCTCTTTTGCCGTAGACACTGAAAAAGGTCTACTAACTCCAGTTATTCGCGATGCGTCAACCCTAAACATTGCGCAGATTGCTCAGCAGATTGCAGATCTAGCGGCCCGTACACGTAACAACCAATTAAAGCCTGATGAACTTGGTGGCGGAACATTCACACTTACCAACACAGGTTCACGCGGTGCTTTGTTTGATACACCGGTTGTATTCCTTCCTCAGGTTGCAATTCTTGGAACTGGTGTTGTAAGCAAGCGTCCGGTTGTTGTCACAGATGCTAACGGAATGGATTCAATTTCGATTCGCAGCATGGTTTACTTGGCGCTTTCATATGACCACCGTTTAGTAGACGGTGCAGACGCCAGCCGATTCTTGGTTGATGTTAAGTCAAGACTTGAAGAAGCGAATTTTGATTCGGTCTTAGGTATTTAGACAAGGTTTCAAATTCAGTTAAGAAATCGGTTCAACTAGTTATTTAGTTGGACCGATTTCGTCACCTGCCAACTACCCTCAATTTTCTGTTTGGTAACTCGAAATTGTTCAGTGTTCAAGCCACACGAAATTCTCGCAATTTGCGAGCTGACTCCCCCAATTTTTAGTTCGGCGCCAAACTGAATGTTGAAATTGAAAGCTGTTGGGTCAATTAGAAACTCTTCTATGTGCTGCTTGGACTTTTTGAAAACCGATTCACAAGAGTCCTTTGAAGCAGAGCCTGCAGGTATTTCTTTGGCCGTTGAACTGCCGGCCACTTTAGGCGAGTCAACCCAAGTCAATGCAATTGCAAGTGAAACAAAGACAACGCTACAAGCAATTAAAACCAGAGAGGTCAACCGCCTATTGGGTTCCTCTTGTTGGGGTATTGCCTCTTTGTTCCTAACAATAAGGTGAGCGTTTCCTGATCTTGAAATAGCAACGTCAAGAAATTCGTTTGAATAGAGTTGAGATACCCAGTTTCGGCGCCAAGGAACACGAAAAAGCAGCAATTTGAATTGAGGGTTCTTGAGTTTCCAGCCGCACCAGCTCAGGATCATTTGCGAAGCGGGCATTCCTCTTAGATTCGGCTTAAACACCACTGAAGCCTGTCATTGCAAAGCCCAGGAAATAGTTCCCTTAGAAGGTTTGTTGATAAACCCATACAGCCAGACAACTTAGAATTGACTAATGCCCGACTTCATTATCGCCGGCTTGGCCCCAGACTTTATTGGGTATGAGCAGGGCTGGGCTATGCAACGAGACATACATGCCAAGGTTGCCTCTGGTGCAAATGCCGATACCGTGATTTTGCTTGAACACAGCAGCGTATTTACCGCCGGCAAACGCACAGAGGACTCGGAACGCCCAACAGACGGCACTCCTGTAATTGACGTCGACCGCGGTGGCAAAATAACTTGGCATGGCCCGGGACAGCTAGTTGGCTACCCAATAATGAAGCTACCCCAGCCGATAGATGTTGTTGGCTATGTTCGATGGCTCGAACAAGTGCTCATCGATTCTATTTCAGAGCTGGGTCTGAAAACAGAACGCGTTGAAGGCAGAAGCGGTGTGTGGGCGCCAATTGGTGACACCCATGTAAAGGTAGCCGCTATTGGTATAAGGGTGGCAGAACACACCACAATGCACGGTTTCGCCCTGAACTGCAACAATTCTTTGGACCCGTATGAAACCATAATCGCGTGTGGAATTCGCGACGCAAAGACCAGCACTCTATCGGAACTTTTAGGTATCGAAATTACGCCGGCGATGGCAGCAGAGATTGTGCAGAAACATCTAACCCAGATTGGCAAGGTCGCGCTATGACCCTAGATAAAAACGAAACTCACCAGAAGCCCGAAAGAAAGCTCCTAAGGATCGAAGCAAGAAATAGCTCTGTTCCTATAGAAAAGAAACCCGAGTGGATTAAGACCACAGCAAAAATGGGGCCCGAGTACCAGGCTCTTCAAGCGCTGGTAAAAGGTGAGAATCTTCATACGGTTTGCCAGGAAGCCGGATGCCCAAACATCTTTGAATGTTGGGAGGATCGCGAGGCAACTTTCCTGATTGGCGGATCTCAGTGCACACGCAGATGTGACTTCTGCCAAATCGATACCGGCAAGCCTGATGCATTTGATGCGGACGAGCCTCGCCGAGTTGGCGACTCAGTAAAGCGCATGGAACTTAGGTACGCAACAGTCACCGGTGTTGCGCGTGATGATCTAGCAGACGAAGGTGCCTGGCTTTATGCCGAGACAATTCGGCAGATTCACCAACAGTCACCCGGAACAGGAGTTGAAATTCTGGTACCTGATTTTTCGGGTAAGCCAGACCTTCTTCAAAAGGTTTTTGATGCAGAACCAGAAGTATTCGCACACAATGTTGAGACCGTGCCGAGGATATTCAAAGAAATTCGCCCAGCGTTTCGATACGACCGGTCACTTGATGTTCTTACCCAAGCCAGAGATGCGGGCCTTGTGACCAAATCAAATTTGATTCTAGGAATGGGAGAAACTCGCGAAGAGATCTCACAGGCAATGCAAGATCTTTACGACGCGGGCACAGATATTTTGACCATCACCCAGTACTTGCGCCCTACACCAAAACATCACCCGGTTAGCCGCTGGGTAAAACCAACCGAGTTCGCCGAAATGGCTGAGGAGGCCCAAGAAATGGGCTACCTTGGCGTTCTTTCAGGGCCATTGGTTAGAAGCTCCTATCGTGCAGGAAGACTTTGGGCAACATCAATGCAAAAAAAGGGTCTTGAAATTCCAAGTCACCTTCAACATTTGGCCGAAGCCGCGGCACGCGAAGGCTTTGGTCAGGCAGTTCACTAGGACTAAACAGGTAGGCTTTACAAATGGCTAAAGACACAAAGAACACTAAAAAGACCAAGGCGAACAAGGCTCCGGGCCAAATCGCACAGATGTGGACCGTCTACAAGATGACGGCTAAGCAAGACAAGACCTCTCTGATGTGGGCCACCCTTGCATTTGTTTTGGTTTTGGGTGCCTTCGTTGGCTTTGAGGTAATTGCTTTCCCTGGAAACGTATTCAACCTAGTCATCTTTATCATCATGGGTGCCATGTTTGGTCTAATTGCAGCCATGGTCGTTATGGGTCGCAAGGCTGAGCGCGCAGCCTATTCAAGAATTTCTGGCCAGATGGGCGCGGTTGGTGCCGTGCTGGCTAACATCCGAAAGGGTTGGCGAGCTGCCGAAATGCCAGTTGCCGTTAATCCTCGTTCTCAAGACGCTGTTTATCGTGCCATTGGACCAGCCGGCGTCGTTTTAGTTGGCGAAGGCACACGTTCTCGTGTGAAAGTGCTGCTCGAAGATGAGCGCAGAAAAATCAATCGAGTCGCTCCCGGTGCTCCGGTTGAATTTGTTTACGTCACTAATGACAGCGAGGCAACTACATTGCCTGATCTTTCAAGAACACTATATAAAATGAAAAAATCAATGAGTCGCGGCGAGATATCGGTCGTTGCGAAGCGACTCGAATCATTGGGTATGAACATTCCTATTCCAAAGGGAATTGACCCAAGCAAACTCGGCAAGATGCGCCGCGGCTAATTATCAGCCCCCTACTTGCTTTGCTAGCGCAAAACGAGAACCGTTTTAGCTGCTTTGTCATGCAATCCCCTGTTGTCGTTGTCCCAAATTACAGCTGGGATAACCAACAAAATTAGCCCGATACGAATAAGCGATGGAACTAGTCCAACGTGCGAACCTTCCAGCTTCCTAACCCGGATTCCCACGATCAAGTGACCGAAGCTGTTGCCCAATGTTGCTATTAGAAGCCATTGCTCAAGCATGAAGAAGCTCAGTGTGGCAGTGTTGTCACCGCCAAAGAATGCCCCCGAGACCAGCAACGCCAAGGCCCAATCAATCGCTAAGCCCAAAGAGCGTCGCCCCATTTTAGCCAGGGAACCTGGGCCAGACTGTGGCAGGCCCAGTCTTTTGCCAGCCCAGTTTGCAATTTCAGTCATAAATTGAGCCTAAATCAAACTTTTTACATTGCCGAAACATTAAGTGAACAATCAAGGTGTGTAAGGCTCGGTGGCTTAAAGACGCGCCAGGCTCCCCAATTCACCTTCGAAGGGAAATCTCTCTATGTTCAAGACCGCCTCAGAGGTTGTCAAGTACATCAAGGACAACGATGTAAAGTTCCTTGACGTCCGCTTCACAGACCTACCTGGTGTGCAGCAGCACTTCAACCTTCCAGCACAGCAAATTGACGAGCAGTTCTTCGTTGATGGCCAATTGTTTGATGGTTCATCTATCCGTGGTTTCGCATCTATCAACGAGTCAGACATGCAGTTGATTCCTGATGTGACCACAGCCTATGTAGACGCTTTCCGTGTTCAGAAGACCCTATGCATGGTGTTCGACGTATACAACCCACGCAATGGTGAAATCTACGGCCGCGACCCACGCCAGACCGCTAAGAAGGCTCAGGCATACCTAGCAACTACTGGTATCGCTGACACTGCATTCTTTGCACCAGAAGCAGAATTCTTTATCTTCGATGACGTTCGCTACGAGTACAAGCAGAATGGCTCTATGCACTTCATCGACTCAGATGAAGCAGCCTGGAACTCAGGTCGCGAAGAAATGGGCGGCAACCTAGCAAACAAGACTCCTTATAAGGGTGGTTACTTCCCGGTAACTCCAACTGACAAGCACGCTGACATGCGCGATGACATTGTGTCTGAGCTACTTGCAGTTGGCCTAGAAGTAGAGCGCAGCCACCACGAGGTTGGAACTGCCGGTCAGGGTGAGATCAACTACAAGTTCGACACTCTTCTTTCATCTGCAGATGACATCCTAAAGTTCAAGTACATCGTGAAGAACGTTGCTGAGCGTTGGGGCAAGACTGCCACCTTCATGCCTAAGCCACTTTTTGGTGACAACGGTTCAGGTATGCACGTTCACATGTCATTGTGGAAAGAAGGCAAGCCTTTGTTCTATGACGAATCAGGCTACGGCGGTCTTTCAGACATCGCTCGTTGGTACATTGGTGGAATCTTGAAGCACGCTTCATCGCTTCTTGCGTTCACCAACCCAACAGTTAACAGCTTCCACCGTTTGGTGCCAGGCTACGAAGCTCCAGTAAACCTTGTTTACTCGGCTGGTAACCGTTCGGCTGCGATTCGCATCCCAATGACTGGAACAAACCCTAAGGCAAAGCGCATCGAGTTCCGTGCGCCAGATGCATCTTCAAACCCTTACCTAGCCTTCGCTGCAATGCTGATGGCTGGTCTTGACGGTATCAAGAACCGCATCGAGCCACACGCTCCAGTTGACAAAGACCTATACGAGTTGCCGCCAGAGGAAGCAAAGCTGATTCCTCAGGTGCCGGGCAACCTTGAGGACTGCCTAAAGGCTCTAGAGGCTGACCACGACTACCTTCTTCAGGGAGACGTATTCACCAAGGACCTAATCGAAACATGGATTGACTACAAGCGCGAGAAGGAAATCAAGCCTCTTGCACTTCGCCCTCACCCATACGAATTCGAGCTTTACTACGGCGTGTAAATCTTGAATTTATAAGTTGCAGTGAAAAGGACCCTACCGAAAGGTGGGGTCCTTTTTTGTGCAAAAATTTCAGTCGTCTTGGGCATTTTGGTTTTGACCATAAAAAAGGCGCTCATACACGCTACGAGACCTACGAGTGAACGCCAGGTAATCGTCCTCCAGTTGGGTTGCGCTCCCCCTTGGATACTCAAGAATACGGGCCATGCCTTCAAGCTGGCGCCTATCTGTCGGTAACACGTCAATTCGTTTATTTGCCCAAAGAACGCTTGCTGAGCGCAATCTCGATGCCAGCAACCAAGCTTCGCTAAGTACACGTGCGTCATGTTCCGCAATTAGCCCCTCATTAACCATGGCACCTAGTGCCTGAAGAGTTTTTGGAGTTCTAATTGCTGGATGTTCGCTGCCGTGCTGCATTTGAAATAACTGGACTAGCCACTCAACGTCACTTAGTGAACCACGACCTAGCTTTAGGTGTCGCTTTGGATCTGCCCCTAAAGGTAGTCGCTCAGTTTCGACTCGGGCCTTTATGCGTCTAATTTCTGTGGCGGCAGAATCAGACATTTGACTTGGGTATCTATAGGTGTTGATTAGCTCCAAGAACTCTTGACGCAACTGGTCGCTTCCAGCGATGGGTCTTGCACGAAGAAGTGCCTGTGCTTCCCAGGTGTCTGCCCAGCGTTCGTAGTATGCGGAATAAGACTCGATAGACCTTGCCACTGGTCCATTCTTGCCTTCAGGTCGCAAATCCATATCGAGTTCAAATTCCAAAACTTGGTCAGTTGTCAAACGCTTCAATTCCGAAATAATTCTTTCGGCAACCTTCTGAGCCACAGCACTATCTGCGCCGGGTTTGGTTTTATACACGCACATCACATCGGCGTCAGAGCCAAAACCCAGCTCTTCTCCGCCGAATCTTCCCATTGCAATAATGCCAAAATCTAAAACATCTTGAACATTCTGAGCGGCGATGTCAGAGCCGTTTAAATCGGTGGCTATCTCTAACATGGCTCGCAAATAAACCGCGGTAAGGTCGCTGAGTCCCTGTGATACCTGAGCTATGGATAGATCGCCGAGTACCGCACCCATTGCAATTCTTAAGGTTTCCCGTCGCCTAATGTGACGAATAGACGTTGCCGCGGTATCGACATGCTCGTGCCTTGAGATAACGGCATCAAACTCAACGGCTAGCTCCATGGCAGTCATTGGAATCAGATCCTCAGATCGCTCAAACCATGCAGCTGCCTCAGGAATTTTCTCAAACAGATTGGTTGCCAACCGGCTGTTTGAGAGCACCTGGGTCATTCGCTCTGCAGCGCCACTTGAATCCCGAAGCATTCGAAGATACCAATGTGACTCACCCAGGTCCTCGCTGAGGCGGCGGAATGCAAGCAAAGCCGCATCTGGATCAGTTCCCTCTGAGAACCACTGCAGTAAAACCGGAAGCAATTGCTTCTGAATAACGGCACGCCTAGAGAGACCCGATGTCAAAGCGGAAATCTGATCAAGTGCACCCTTTGGGTCGCTAAAACCAATGGCATGTAATCTATCGCGAACTTGATCGGTACTTAGGGAAAGGCTGTCATCTCCAAGTTTGGAAACTGCCGAAAGCAGAGGGCGATAGAAGATCTTCTGATGCAGAGAGCGCACCTCTACCTTCACGCCTTCCCATTTTTGAATTAAGGAGTCTGCAGTCAGCTTCAAGTCAACAGCCCTAGCCAAGGCACGCCGCTTTGGCTCAGATGTTGGCATCAGATGCGTTCTTCGCATGTCAGACATTTGAATTCGGTGCTCTAATAACCTAAGAAATCTATAGTGAGAAGCAAATTCGCTTGCTTCACTGCGCCCAATGTACCCTCCCTGAGACAGAGCTTGAATTGCGCCGATAGTATCGCGCTGGCGAACGCTTTCGTCTGTTCTTCCATGCACAAGCTGAAGAAGCTGCACAGTGAATTCAATGTCTCGTAAACCGCCTGGGCCAAGTTTGATTTGTAAATCTAGTTCATTAGCAGGAATGAACTCGGTGACTCGCTCGCGCATGCGTTGAACAGACTCTACGAAATTTTCTCTAGCCGCTGAAGACCAAACCTTGGGAGCTAAGGCGTCAACATATCGCTGGCCAAGATCTAGGTCGCCAGCTAGCGGCCTAGCCTTAAGCAGGGCCTGGAACTCCCAACTTTGCGCCCATCGGTCGTAATAAGCTACGTGAGACTCAAGCGTTCGAACCAAAGCACCGGACTTACCCTCAGGGCGCAGGTTTGGATCAACCTGCCAGAGCATTGGCTCGCTTGCCGTTCCATCCATGGCTCGCATCATTCGAGTGGCAAGTTTTGTGGCAATCTCAACAGCGCGTTGTGAATCCACATCCTTTGACATAGATTCGGCAACATAAATTACGTCAACGTCTGAGATGTAATTCAACTCCCTGGCACCACATTTTCCCATGGCTATAACTGAGAGAGCTGTTGCATCTACCTCGGTCGGCAGAAAGATTCCATGCTCTTTGCTCAGTTTTAATTCTGCTCGGGCAACCATGAGACCTGCCTCAATAGCTGCAGCAGCGATATCTGCTAGGGCTGCTGCAACCAATGGTTGCCCAATTTGTGGGTCAGTCTGACTTAAATCAAATACCGCAATTTTCAACAACTCACGACGGTAAGCAATTCGTAAAGAATTCCAAACGGTCACCAAATCGAATCCTTCAACAAGAAGTGGTTGAACGTTTCGGGATATAGAGGTTTTAAAGTCAGCTGGTGACGCAAGCACCTGCGGCTTTTCGAAAACATCAAGATGTTCAGGGTGACGCATCACAAAATCTGTTAGAGCACTAGATGCCCCAAGTAGCGCGCAGAGCCTACGTGCAGAATCATCTTTTTTTAGAAGGGCTTTCGCTTTGGCGGGATAGGCGGTTGATAGATTCAACAGTGCAATAAGGGCTTGATCAGGGTCTGCGGCTACGCCAAGAGCAGCAAGCGCCGATCTGCCAGAGTCGCCAACTAACTTGACTAAATCGTCAAGTCTTCCGATGGTTGCACTAAGGTCAACGAAACCAAAGCGCGCTAGCTCTGATAAACCCAGCGAACGTTCGTTGGCCATTTAGATACAAACTCTCTAGAACTAAAGAGTCTCTAGGTTTTGCTTTAATTCAAATGGGGTTACCTGTGAACGGTATTCACTCCATTCGCGGCGCTTATTCGCTAGCACGTAAGAGAACACTTCTTCACCAAGAGTCTCGGCAACCAGCTCTGATTCTTCTAGTTTTCGAATCGCATGATCCAAACTCTGTGGCAACGGTTGAATCCCCATAGCGCGACGTTCGGCATCATTCAGCGACCAAACGTTGTCTTCAGTCTCTGCCGGTAGCGGGTACTCTTCTTCAATACCCTTTAGGCCTGCGTTTAGCAGCAAAGCGTACGCAAGGTAGGGGTTTGCTGCTGAATCGATTGCTCGATATTCGATACGTGACGAGTTGCCCTTGTCTGGCTTGTATAGAGGCACGCGAATGAGAGCTGAGCGGTTGTTGTGACCCCAGCAAACAAAGCTTGGTGCCTCTCCACCGCCCCAAAGACGCTTATATGAGTTCACGTACTGATTAGTTACCGCTGTGATTTCAGGTGCGTGCTTCAAAAGACCGGCAATAAAGTGCTTTGCGGTCTTTGATAGGTGGTACTGAGAGCTTGGATCGAAGAACGCGTTGGTATCACCTTCGAAAAGAGACATGTGAGTATGCATTCCAGAGCCAGGGTGCTGAGTAAAAGGCTTTGGCATAAAGGTTGCGTAAACCCCTTGTTCGATGGCAACCTCTTTGATAACGGTGCGGAATGTCATGATGTTATCGGCCATGGTTAGGGCATCGGCGTAGCGAAGGTCAATCTCGTTCTGGCCAGGCCCACCTTCGTGGTGACTGAATTCAACAGAGATACCTAACTGCTCAAGCATCGATACCGCACGACGACGGAAGTCGTGAGCAGTTCCACCAGGAACATTGTCAAAGTAGCCTGCGTTATCTACAGGAACAGGCTCCCCTTTGGCGTCAAGTTGAGTCGACTTAAGCAGGTAGAACTCGATTTCCGGGTGAATGTAGAAAGAAAAACCACGATCTGAAGCCTTAGCCAACGCTCGGCGCAAAACATTTCGTGGGTCAGCTGCTGCAGGCTGACCATCTGGGGTCTGAATGTCACAGAACATACGAGCGGTGGGGTCAATTTCTCCGCGCCAAGGCAGAATCTGAAATGTGCTTGGGTCTGGTTGGGCCAACATGTCGGCCTCATAGGTGCGGGCAAGGCCCTCAATCGCTGACCCGTCAAAGCCCAAACCCTCAGCAAAAGCGCCCTCAACCTCAGCTGGGGCAATGGCCACGGACTTCAAAGTACCCGCTACGTCAGTGAACCAAAGGCGCACAAACTTAACGCCCCTCTCCTCAATTGTGCGAAGTACGAAATCGCGCTGTCTTTCCATCGGGAAATCCTCTCTCTTGCTCCTACTAGGCTAATGGTTATGCCTAAAGTTCGCCTAGCTCTGGCTCAGACCAACCCAGTCGTTGGCGATATTGATGCAAACTCAAACCTAGCTTTTGAGGCCGTTGCAGCCGCAGCCAAATTAGGCGCCGATTTGGTGCTTTTTGGTGAAATGGCAATTACCGGCTATCCAATTGAAGACCTAGCTGCCCGCGAATCCTTTGTACATCAGGCCGAAGCTGCCATCCAAGACCTTGCCCAAAAGCTTCAGGCCGCAGGTTACGGTGAAATTGCAGTGGTAATTGGTCATCCCGCACTTGCAACAAAACGGGATTCTCACAACTGGGCCATTGCACAGAACTGCGCGAGCGTTCTTCTTAGTGGCAAAACTGTAGGCAAATATGCAAAACACCATTTGCCTAACTATTCAGTTTTTGACGAATATCGAATTTTCGTTCCAGGCGACGACCTGTTGACATTCGAATTCAATGGGCTGAAGTTTGCAACCCTAATCTGTGAAGACATATGGCAAAAAGGTGGCCCGGTTGCTCAGCTGCAGAATTCAAACACCGATGTAGTCCTAGTGCTAAACGGATCACCCTTTGAGATTGATAAAGATGACCAGCGTTTTGAACTGGTTCGGGATTTGGCCATCTCAAGCGATTCCGCTGTTGCCTATGTGAACCTAGTGGGCGGTCAGGATGACCTGGTGTTTGATGGAGACTCGCTTTTGGTTAACAGCACCGGAAAGCTAATTGGTCGTGCCGCACAATTCGAGTCTGACCTGCTGCTTTTTGATGTTGAGTCAAAAGACCAAATTGATGCATTAACCACTGCGCGAGTGATGAAAAACGATGACCTTGCCCAGATTTGGAATGCTCTTGTCCTTGGGCTTCGAGACTACGTTGAAAAGAATAATTTCAAATCGGTAATTTTGGGACTTAGCGGTGGGATTGATTCAGCCGTTTGTGCCGCAATTGCTGCTGATGCAATCGGAGCCGATCGCGTGTTTGGTGTTTCAATGCCAAGCAAATTCTCTTCTGAGCACTCAAGAAGCGATGCCGAAGATTCAGCAGAGCGAATCGGTTTGAATTTCAGAACAGAACCGATTGCAGATTTCGTTTCGGTATTTGAAAACCAACTTGGCCTTGATGGTATTGCGGCCGAAAATCTTCAGGCGCGTATGCGCGGAGTTCTTTTGATGGGATTAAGCAACGCCGAAGGTCACCTGACGTTAACTACGGGTAATAAGACTGAACTTGCCGTTGGCTACAGCACCATATACGGAGATTCAGTAGGTGGCTTTGCCCCAATCAAAGACGTTGAAAAAACTTTGGTTTGGAAATTGGCAAAGTGGCGTAACAAGCTTTCAGAATCATCAGGCCAAATTGCACCGATTCCTCAGAACTCAATTTCAAAGCCGCCTTCAGCCGAGCTCCGCCCCGATCAAACAGACCAAGACAGCCTTCCCGATTACGAACTCTTGGACAAGCTGCTAGATGCATATGTTGAAAGGCGTCTTGGTCGAGACGAAATCTTGGCACTTGGTTTTGAAGTAGCGGTGGTAGATCGAATCATTTCTCTGGTTGACCGTGCAGAATGGAAACGACGACAGGGTGCAATTGGCCCAAAAATTACAGGCATGGCCTTTGGTCGCGACCGCAGGCTTCCAATCACAAATCATTCACACTCAAAGTAATCATCCAATAAACAGGAGTAATCATGGCAGCAGACAAACTAATCTCTAGCGGAGGACCTTGGGAATCCGTAATTGGTTATTCTCGTGCAACAGTGGCCGGCGAGTACGTTCACGTATCTGGTTCTACCGCAACAATTGACGGGCAGCTCCAGCACGAAGGCGATGCCTACGGGCAAACCCTAGTGACATTAAGGGAAGTTATTGCTAAGGCTCTTGCTCAGGTAAATTACTCGCTAGAAGACGTTGTTCGCTCGCGTGTTTACCTGGCTAACGCATCGGACATGGATGCGGTTGGCAAGGCACACGGTGAAATTTTTGGAGACATCAGACCAGCTGCAACTATGCTTGCGGGAATCCAATTCATCAATAAAAACATGCTTGTGGAAATCGAAGTAGATGCTTGGAAGCGCGCTTAATAAATGACCGTAAACTCGGCACCAAACCCAAAGTTAGTGCGTACAGCCCACCTGAAGGAATTTAAGGATGCTGGGCACAAGTTCAGTTGCCTTACAAGCTACGATCACCTAACCGCTGGAATCTTTGACGAGGCCGGTATTGAAGTTATTTTGGTTGGTGACTCGGCTGCAAATAATTCTTTGGGCTACACCAGCACACTCCCAATCACCGTTGAAGAGTTGGTAATTTTTGGAAGAGCCGTTGCAACCGCTGCAAAGCGTGCGTTAGTTGTAGTTGACATGCCTTTTGGTTCGTATGAAACCGGACCAAAAGATGCGCTCAAGAATGCAATTCAAATTATGAAAGCAACCGGCGCAGCTGCGGTAAAACTTGAGGGCGGGATTAGAAGCGCGGCACAAATCAAGGCAATAGTCGAGGCTGGCATTCCGGTGATGGCCCACATTGGTTTTACCCCGCAGAGCGTAAATGGCCTGGGCGGATTCAAGGTTCAGGGCCGAGGCGACAGCGCCGACGAACTGCTAGCCGATGCTCTAGCCGTGCAAGTAGCGGGTGCCTTTGCAGTAGTGATTGAAATGGCTCCAACTGCTATCTCGCAAAAGATTTCTAAGGAGCTTGCGATTCCAACGATTGGTATTGGTGCCGGGGCAAACACCGATGGGCAAATTTTGGTGTGGACCGACTTTGCTGGGTTGAATGGCGATGCTGTTCCAAAATTCGTTAAGTTGTACGCCAATTTGAAAGAGGAACTGCTTTCAGCTGCCAGGCAGTACCGAGCTGAGGTTGCAGAAGGTGTCTTTCCTGCCAAGGAACACACCTTCGAGAAGTAACGCTAGTTATTCTCGTTTTCCTCTTCGGCATGCCAAGCAGCTGCGCGCTGTGCGATAACTTCGGGAGCACGCTCTGCCTCTTGGCGAGTCGAAAAAGGCCCAAGGCGGTACAACGCTAGAGATTGCTTACCTACCTCAACTTGGCCCGTGTGGGTGTTGAACCAGTATTCAGCCTGTTGTTCTTGCATAGACTGAACTCTATGCCACGTGATTCGCAAACCGGACATTTAATTCAGGGAAAGTTGAGCCCAACCAGATTTGTGCCACCCGAAATTTCCAGACCCGAGTACGTCGGTAAACCAGCACCGGCCAAAAATACTAAAGGCGATGTTCGAACCGCCGAAGAAGTAGAGAAAATTAGGGCAGCCGGCAAAATTGCAGCACAGGCTATTGAGCTGGTTGGCTCTCATGCAAAGCCTGGAGTTACGACAGATGAACTAGACCGAATTGGCCACGAATTTCTTCTGGCGAACAATGCCTACCCCTCAACACTGGGTTACCGCGGGTATCCAAAGTCTCTTTGCTCGTCGGTAAATGAAGTTATTTGCCACGGAATTCCCGACGACACTGCTCTTCAAGAAGGTGACATAGTAAACATAGACATCACAGCATTCAAAAATGGATATCACGGTGACAGCAATCAAACCTTCATGGTGGGTGAAGTAAGACCTGAGATTAAAGATTTGGTAGAACGCACTCACGAAGCAATGATGCGTGGCATAAACGCAGCCCTACCCGGCCGCGAAATCAACATAATTGGAAGAGCAATAGAGACCTATGCCAAAAGATTCAATTACGGTGTTGTTCGCGATTTCACCGGTCATGGAATTGGCGAATCTTTCCACTCTGGGTTGATTATTCCCCACTACGATTCTGCACCGCTATACAACGATGAAATCAAAGTTGGCATGGTGTTCACAATTGAACCAATGCTTACTTTAGGTACACATGAATGGGATATGTGGCCAGACAACTGGACTGTAGTCACCAAAGACAAGAGCATCACCGCTCAGTTCGAACACACCATAGTCATCACTGAGAATGGTCCAGAAATTTTGACCCTTCCATAGCAAGATAGGTACTTATGAGCAAGAAGGCAATTGGTATCGACATTGGCGGCACAGGTATTAAGGGTGCAGTCGTAAACCTTAAATCTGGTTCGCTTATTGGTGAGCGCGTTCGCTTCGAAACCCCTTCCGGCGGCAAGCCTCAAGACATTGCAGCTGTTGTTGCCCAACTGGTTCAGGAACTTCCAGAAGCAAAGTCAGACATGCTAGTTGGCATCTGCTTCCCAGCCATCACGAGAGACGGCATCACCATGTCTGCTGCGAACGTTTCAAAAGACTGGATTGGACTAGACGCTGACGAACTTTTCACCAGGACGTTAGGACGCCCGGTACACGTTATAAACGATGCCGATGCGGCCGGCGTAGCCGAAATTAAATTTGGCTCAGCACAAGATGTCGCTGGGTTGGTGATTATGACTACCCTTGGCACCGGAATTGGATCGGCAATTTTCATGAATGGAAAGCTTGTGCCGAACGCCGAATTAGGCCACCTTGAAATTGATGGCGTTGATTACGAAACCATGGCGTCCTTTGCTGCCAAAGAAAGAGAAAACCTCTCTTGGGTTGACTGGGCCAAAAGATTGCAAAAGTATTATTCAACTCTTGAGAGCCTTTTCACTCCAGACTTGATAATCGTTGGCGGTGGGGTCTCCAAGCAGCATGAAGAGTTCCTGCCACTGCTTAAGCTCAACGCTCCAATAGTTCCAGCCGCAAAACGCAACAACGCAGGAATTTTGGGTGCTGCAGCACTGGCTAAAAAAGCGGCTAAATAGAAGGTGGATGGGCCGGCTATTACGCCGGGTTCTGTACCTGTTTCCAGGCGACGATCATCTATCTAGGGGTGCTGTTGCCAACACTCTCAAGCGGCCTACCCGAAACCAAGAGCGAGCAGCTCTATGCGATTCCTGTCTGACCTTGCTCCAAGCGAGGTTTACCTAGCTAGGGCGTTCACACGCCCCACTGGTGGTCTCTTACACCACCGTTTCACCCTTACCGATTTCTCGGCGGTTTACTTTCTGTTGCACTTTCTCGCGGGTTACCCCGGGTGGTTGTTAACCACCGCTGTGCTCTTCGGAGCCCGGACGTTCCTCGATGTTGCCATCGCGATCGCCTTGCCGACCCATCCACCTCAACACTACTTGAAGCCTTAGAGCACTGGCAATCACTGCCTATAGGTGAGATGTGGAATTCAAAGCCAACACCTCTGCTGCCTGCTTGCCCCAGAATCTAAGAATAGATATAGAACATGGCGAGATCTGCGGCGCCCAATAGGCAGAAATACCGCCATCTAGAGCCCTTCTTGCCATACCTCGGATGGGCATCACATGACTAACGACCGCTACGGTCTTTCCTTGATTTGCACCAACAATTTCAAATAGGCCAGCCATTACTCGTTCATCAAAGTCTTTTAATGATTCCCCGTTTGGTGGTGCTACATTCCAAGAGCCCTGCCATGCAGAAAATTCTTCTGGCCATTTTTGCCGTACCTCATCGTTGGTGTGGCCGTCCCAGTCTCCAAATGAAATCTCGGCAATGTTCTCATTTGTGCTCACGCTAAGCCCAAGCTCATTTGAAATGATGTTGGCGGTGTCAACGGTGCGCTGAATTGGTGAGGCAACAATTGCTGAAACCGGAGTAAGAAAAGACCACGGGCCAGAATTGCCAATTTCCTTTACCGCAGCGGCAGCCATGCGTGCATCTAGTCGACCAAGATCTGAAAGCTTAGGATCTTCCCCACCGCGCCCGGAAATTCGTTTTGATTCCGTTAAGTGTGTTCTACCGTGCCGAATCAGCACCACCGTTGTAACTAATTCGGTGACCCCACCGGGCGCACGCACTGAACTTGGTAGATTCTGATTAAACTCGGCAACCGGAGACTTTGGTGTTTCACCCTCTGAAGAAACCGTCGAATCGGCAGTTTCATCCATTGCTTTATTTGCCAAGGCGTCTGCCCTTGAATTTTCTTCACGTGGAATCCACATCCACTTTATTTCTTGACCCCTAGCAATTTGTTGTATCTCACCGGCTAGTTGAATCATGTCGGGGTGTTTAATCTTCCAAGTGCCAGACATTTGTTCAATAACTAACTTGGAATCCATGCGAACCAGAATTCTGGCTGACGGATTAACGCTGATGGCACCTTCAAGCCCCGCTTTAAGAGCCTGGTATTCCGCAACATTATTGGTGGCCACACCAATGAACTTCGCGATCTCAAGAATTACTTCACCGGTGTCTGCGTCAATTACTACAGCACCACTTCCTGCCGGACCGGGGTTTCCCCTAGAGCCGCCATCGGCTTCGATGATTAAGTTTTGCGGCTTGCTCATCGAATTAAAATAGCCTGACAGTCTGGGCAGGTAGCAATCTCGTCTCGAGGTTGATTCGAAATTTCAACTAGCGCAGTTGCGCCAATGGTCATTCTGCAGGCACCGCATTCGCGACCAAGTAGACGACCAACAGCAACACCACGAGAAGCCTTTTTTACATACAGCTCAATGAGCTCTTCATCAATTCGTGCTACCTGTTGATTTCGTTGATTGGTTGAAAGATCCAAGCCGGAACGCAACTTCATGATTTCTGCTTCGTTGGTAGCTTCCTTTGAAGCTAGATCTTCATCAATGATTTGTTTATCTGCCAGAACGGTCTTATACAAAGCTTCGCTTTGCTCTTTTCGCTCCAAAACAGCTAGCTCTAAATCTTCAAGTTCAGACTTACGCTTTGCCAATGTATCTAGCTCAGATTGAATACCTTGGGCGTCTTTCGCTGATGCGGTTTGATTTATGCGCACTTTATCTCTTTGGATTCGCTGTTCAACCAAGTTGAGATCTGCCTCAGCACGAGAAAGCTCAAGCTCAACAGAGTCTAAAGAATTCCTAGCTTCAATCAATGCAGCAGCGGCATTTCTTTGTTCAGCTCTTAGAGCACTAAATGCCTCTGCAGATGCCAGAACAGCAAGTGAATTCTTGACTTTCGTTATCTCTAAATCAAGATTTGCCAAAGCAAGCAGTTCAGCTTGTTGACTCTCTGAAGCTTTCATTTACTGCTCTCTTTTTAGTTGACTAGTTCAAAACTACATTGCCTGCCCACTATTGCGTGACAGTAAAGTCCCAAGGATCTGTGCGAATTTGACTAACCACAAATTGCACGTTTGGAAAAATCTTGGCTAATTGCGCTGCAGCAACTTCTAGCCAAATCCACTCACTAGCCCAGTGCGAAACATCTATCAAAGCCAAGGGCTTTTGATTTACGCCAGAGCGCTCCTTGGCATCTTGAGTGGGGTGGTGACGAAGATCCGAGGTTACATACACATCTGCCTGGGCATCAAACGCGTTTGCAATGAAGGAATCCCCCGCACCGCCACACAAAGCTACACGTTCAACCATTTGTTCGTAATCACCCGATACGCGAACTCCGGAAGCCGTTGAAGGAAGAACTTTGGCAAGAATTCTTGCGAAATCACCCAATTTCGTTTTCGCTGGAAGGCTTCCGAGGCGTCCATGCCCTTCGTTGTGGTTGGCAGTTGGCACAAGAGGCTCAATGTTATCGAGGCCAAATGCCTGGGCTAAAGCTTGCGAGACCCCGGCTTCAACAATGTCTGCGTTTGTATGTGCGGCATAAATAGAAATGTCAGATCTTATGGCGGTAGCTAATAACGCGCCCTTAGGGTTTGACTCGGAAATTGTTTGCACTCCCCTTAGTAAAAAAGGGTGGTGCGCAAGCACCAAATCAAACTCGCCATCTTGAGCTTCTCTTATGATTTCGCTGGTCACATCTACAGTAAGCAAAACTCTAGATACGCGTTGATTGTCATAGCCAGAAATCAAACCAGGGCTGTCCCAAGATTCAGCACCCTCAATTGGCCATAGCTTTTCAAATGCACTAACCAAATGCGAAAGTTCAACTGACATTAATCAACCAATCCAAAAATGTCTTTAAGGTCATCTCGCCTAGATTCAATGGCGAGAACCTCAGCCTCTTGACGCTTAATTCTAGGAATTCCAGAAACCACCGGAATGAGGGAGCCGAATGCAAATGAAATCACAACACCAAGGGAAGTAACTCGCCAAAAATCCTGATTTACCATTTGATTCGCAAGGTAACCTGTCCAGCCAAAGCCGCTTTGGTCACTATAGATGAGCCCAAACCCTAATATTGTGGCCACGAACCAAGCCGAGAGGTTTACCCAGTTAGCAGCTTTGTAGAAACCGTACCCACGGCTCAAAGAAATTTCGTGATATGCAATTCGCCTTATCAAAATGTCTGAAACAAATATTCCAGACCAAGCTGCAACCGGAACAGCCAAGATAATTGCATAATCCGCTATCAAAGAAATGGGATCCGCGATAAGCAACTGGGCGCCAACGGCTAATGCCAACGCAACCAATCCAAGAAGAGGCTGAGCGAGTGCCGGCCGCAACTTGGCTCCAATTGAATGCAAACTCAAGTTTGAGGAATAAAGATTCATTGCCAAAACAACAACAACCGATACCACTAGCGATGCCACAAGTATTTGACCAAGCCATGGAGTCAAAAGGTTTGAGAATTCTTGAAGCAAGGTAATCGATTCAGTTCTAATTTGGTTAGCACCCTTAGCTGCTCCCAGCAAAGCCAAACCGTATGCAGCTACAAGTGTTGGAATAACCGCTAGCGCCAAGGCACCCCATCCAACTACGGAAGCTCCTCGGGCGCTGGTGGATAACTTTCTTGCAAAATCCGCACCGGCAGATGTCCAGACCAAACCAAAAATTGAAAAGGTCAACACTGCTATGCCAAACACCGGCAACCAATTAGAGGTTGGTTGTGCAAGTAGGCCAGCCAAAGAGAACGAGCCAGCAGTGGTTACAACAAAGGCTAAGAGGGCAGCAGAACCCAAAAGCCCGGCCACCTGCTGAGCCCTAAACAAGACTCTGCCACCAAAAATAGCCAGAGTTACAGCGCTTGCTAGGACAAACAAGGCAACCACCGTGAGCGTGATCGAATTTGGGTTCGTGAAGTTTGTGATTGACTGCACATCAAAATACTGCGAACCAAAGGAAAGCAACACAGCCAGAATTGCACCTGACCAGAAAATTCGAATCAAAGTAAGTAGCGATGCCGGAGCGGCATTGGCGAATACGCCAAAGGGTGCGCGGGAAAGCATCAACGTTGGTAGCCCGCTTCGCTTTCCGGCAAGGGCGCCGACGGCAACTACCAGTGCCGATGCCGTTGCTCCAAGGAAAATTGCCAGCACTGCCTGTGAGTATGCAATTTGAGTTGTGCTCACATACCAGGCCAAACCCAGCGGCAACACTGAACCACTTAATCCAAGCCATGCCCAAAATTGAGAAAAAGCTCGACTGCCTCGAGCTGCCTTTGGCGCAGAATTTGTGGTTACAACTTCAACTGCCGAAACGGAAGCAAAATCAACACCTGGGTCGTCTTCGACAATACTGATTGGCTGGGGTTCGTCTTGAGTTATTGGCGATTCCACTCGCTCGTTTTCAAATAATGACTCTTCAAGAGCGGTTAGTTCCTCTTCTGCGCCAACAACGGTGTCAGCTGCCAGAAGGCGTTCGAATTCATCAAAGTCATTTTGGTTGGAATTTACCGTAGCTTCAGGTACGGGTGCCATATCAGGTTCTGATTCGGGCTCAGACGTCAACTCAATTGCAAGCTCAGACGTCAACTCAATTGCAGGCTCAGGTTGCTGAATTGGGTCAGGGATAACCTGAGTCGCATAGATCTGATTTAGTCGTGAAACAGCATCTTCGATTGGTTCAACACCTTGAGGCGCCAGAGTTGGTGCATCTACCGGCGGCAACCCCTGCTGAGCACGATTCGCATTCTCAACAGCCAAAAGAGCTTCAGGGCTACCAATTCGCTCCATCTCAATTACCCAAGAGGCGAACTCCATTTTTTCGATGTCTCTAAGTTGAGCCTGGGTCTCAAGTAGTTCCATGGCCGCGGTAATGCCTGCTTCATCTGCCTGGGCATTGCCGAGTGCCTCGTGAATCTGTGCATCTGTCATAGAACGGCGAACCGGAGGGGTGAAATTAGTGGAATCCATACCCAAATACTAATGCCGTGCTAGATTTCGACCGCCCCAGCCGCTGGAGAAAAGGCAGTATCAACCAAGGCACAACAGACAAAGCAAAATCCCCAGCCCTAAGACTGGGGATTCAACTGCGTGGGCCCTACCGGGATCGAACCGATGACATCCACGGTGTAAGCGTGGCGCTCTACCAGCTGAGCTAAAGGCCCCTCTTTCGAGGTTTGCAGTCAACTGCAACTCGAAGAGCCTATCCCATTTGAGTGGGTTTACGCCAATTCAGGCTGCTTTTATGCCTGAAGCGATGCCAAAGCACGATCGTATTCGTCAAGACTGCGAGCCTGCCCAGGCGCGGTGACGAACTTAGCAGCCAAATTGCCGTTGACATCTATCACGAACGTGGCTCGGTTTGCGAAGCCCGCGTCTTCGATGAACACGCCGTACTGTTTGGCTACTGCACCGTGAGGCCAAAAATCGGCTAAAACACTGAATTTGTAGCCTTCGTGCTCTGCAAACTGCTTCTGCACGAACTTGGAATCTACAGAAATGGCCAGTAATTCAACGTTTTCGTTCTCAAATTTGGCAAAGTTATCGCGAATTTCGCAGAGTTCACCGGTGCAAATTCCTGAAAAAGACAGTGGATAAAACACAATCACTACCGGCTTCTTACCCTTGAATTCAGCCAGAGTTACGGTTTCGCCAAACTGATTTACCAAGTCAAAATGTGGGGCTGGGTCACCGATAATTGGGCTCAATTGTTTCTCCTCTGTAAAAAGTTTTGGGTTTGACTATAGCAACCAGCAAACCACACATTTACATCCCTTGGTCAGCGTAAACTTTTAGAGGCTTTACCAAAGCTTTTGAGTTTCCTTTGTCCATCCCCCACGAAAAGGATGTCAGTTGTCAATAAACAACAACGATGCGTACGCGGTCAACACCCCAGACCTTGACCCACAAGAAACTAGCGAATGGCTTGAATCGCTAGATGCTGTGGCTCGTGTTCATGGCCGCGGTCGTGCACGCGAAATTATGCTGAATCTCCTTCGTCGTTCGCACGAGCTTCAGCTGAACGTACCCATCGTTCCGACAACCGATTACCTGAACACAATTGCTCCAGAGAACGAAGCCGAATTTCCTGGTGACGAAAAAATTGAACGCACCTACCGCGCGTGGATGCGCTGGAATGCTGCCATGCTGGTTCACCGAGCGCAGCGTCCAGGAGTTGGTGTTGGTGGACACATCTCGACCTTTGCTTCATCCGCATCGCTTTACGAAGTTGGATTCAACCATTTCTTCAAGGGCCAAGACCACCCATCGGGTGGAGATCAGATTTTTATCCAAGGCCACGCCTCACCTGGTCCTTACGCGAGAGCATTCCTAGAAGGCCGCCTGAGCGCTGATCAACTTGATGGTTTCCGTCAGGAAAAATCACATCAGGCCGGGTCTCTGTCTTCTTACCCGCACCCCAGATTGATGCCAGATTTTTGGCAGTTCCCAACCGTATCTATGGGCATTGGGCCAATTAACGCAATTTACCAGGCACAGTTCAATCGATACCTTGCTGGGCGCGGACTAAAGGACACCGCCAAACAACACGTTTGGGCGTTTCTTGGCGATGGTGAAATGGACGAGGTTGAGTCTCGCGGCGCTCTGCAACTTGCCGCAAACGACAACTTAGACAACTTGACCTTTGTTGTGAACTGTAATCTTCAGCGTCTTGATGGTCCAGTTCGCGGTAACGGAAAAATTATTCAGGAGCTTGAGTCATTCTTCCGCGGTGCTGGCTGGAATGTAATAAAGGTTGTTTGGGGTCGAGAGTGGGATTCACTGCTTGCCAATGACACCGATGGCGCACTAGTTGACTTGATGAACAAGACACCTGATGGCGATTACCAAACTTATAAGACCGAAGATGGCGCATTCGTTCGTGAAAACTTCTTTGGTCGAGACCCTCGCACCGCAAAACTTGTTGAGCACATGAGCGATGAAGAGATTTGGGGCTTGAAGCGCGGAGGTCACGATTACCGAAAAGTTTACGCAGCCTACAAAGCAGCTGTGGAACACAAGGGTCAGCCAACCGTAATTCTTGCGAAGACCATCAAGGGTTTCACACTTGGAAAATCATTTGAGGGTCGCAATGCAACCCACCAAATGAAGAAATTGACTCTAGATAACCTAAAGGGTTTCCGAGATGAACTTCGTATTCCTATTTCAGATGCGCAGCTAGAAGAAAACCCTTACCAGCCGCCTTACTTCCACCCTGGGCAAGACGCTCCTGAAATTCAGTACATGCACGAACGCCGTCGCGAACTTGGTGGCTACCTGCCTGAGCGTCGAAGCAAGTACGTTGACTTCAAGCTGCCAACCGATGATGTTTATAAGTCAGCCAAGGGCGGATCGGGTACTCAAGAAGTTGCAACCACCATGGCGTTCGTTCGACTTTTCAAAGACCTTCTTCGCTCCCCTGAATTTGGTGAGCGCATAGTTCCAATCATTCCCGATGAGGCACGCACCTTTGGTATGGATGCTTTCTTCCCTTCTGCAAAAATTTATAACCCAAATGGTCAGCACTACATCTCTGTAGATCGCGAACTTCTTCTTGCGTATAAGGAAAGTACATCGGGTCAAATTTTGCATACTGGAATCAACGAGGCCGGCTCGATCGCCGGGTTCACCGCTTCGGCAACCAGCTACGCAACTCAAGGCCAACCAACAATTCCGTTCTACGTGTTCTACTCAATGTTTGGTTTCCAGCGAACAGCTGATTCAATCTGGGCAGCAGCCGACCAACTCTCACGTGGTTTCCTAATTGGTGCCACAGCTGGTCGCACAACACTTACCGGTGAAGGCCTTCAGCACGCAGATGGTCACTCTCCACTAATTGCATCAACTAATAACGCGGTAATCAGTTTTGACCCTGCGTTCGGTTACGAAATTGCACACATTGTTAAGAGTGGTATCGACCGCATGTATGGCGGACAGCACCAAGACCCAAACTGCATTTACTACCTAACCGTTTATAACGAACCTTACGTACAGCCTGCCGAACCAGAAGGCGTAGACGCCGAGGGAATCGTGCGAGGAATTCACCAGGTATCACGAAACGAATCAGAGGGGCGCAAGGCTCAGATTCTTGCATCGGGTGTTGCGGTTCCATGGGCTTACGAAGCTCAGCAGCTGTTACAAAATGACTGGGGAGTTTCGGCGGATATTTGGTCTGTAACTTCATGGAGCGAACTTCGCCGAGATGGACTACTTCGCGATGAAGCAAAGTTCTTGAATCCAAATCACGAAATTCCAGATGCCTACCTAACAGCAAAATTAAAGAATGCCCCTGGGCCGTTCCTTGGCGTTAGCGACTTCATGCACGCGGTTCAAGACCAAATTCGCGCATGGATTCCAGGTGACTACGCAACCCTTGGTGCCGATGGTTTTGGATTCTCAGATACTCGTGCTGCGGCACGTCGTTTCTTCAAAATCGATGGGCCCTCTATTGCGGTGCGTGTTCTTGAACAATTGGTAGAGCGCGGAGAAATGGACCCTAGCGTTCCTCAGCAGGCAATAGATAAGTACCGCCTTCACGATGTGAACGCCGGAACTTCTGGATCAACCGGTGGCGAGAACTAAGCAAGCCACTCTCGACTGGCTTAAGTCGATCTCTGGTGAATTAGCGACCACAACGCTAAAGCGCCTAGATGACTTATTGCCCTGGTACAGAGAGATGCCTGCTTCGCGCCGATCTTCTGTTGGTCTGGTTGCTCAAGCAGGTATCACCTCTTTTGTTTCTTGGTACAAAGATCCAAAGTCTCAACCCTGGGTGGCCGCTGATGTTTTTGGTGTTGCACCGCGTGAACTTTTGCGTTCAATATCTCTGCAAGAAACACTTCAACTGATTCGAGTTGTGGTTCAGGTTGTTGAAGACCGGGTGGTACATGAAGACAACTCGCTACGCGAAGCTGTCTTGCTTTATTCTCGAGAAATTGCTTTCTCGGCTGCAGATGTTTACGCAAGAGCCGCAGAAGCAAGAGGCCTTTGGGATGCCAGACTCGAAGCCCTGGTTGTTGATTCAATTCTGAGTGGAGAAAATGAAGAGGAGCTAGCTTCACGCATCGCTGCGCTTGGATGGCGTGCCGGCGGAGCAGTTTCTGCTCTCATTGGCGTTGCCTCGGAACCCGTTGACCAAGATTCACTTCGCCGAATTGCGCGTAAAAATAGTGCAGATGTGCTCATTGGAATTCATGGAAATCGACTAATCGTGGTGATAGGTCGAATTGAGAGCGAAGGCAGTGATAACGAAACTCCTAGCTTTATGAAAATCGCAGGGGCCCTTGATGGATATTTTGGTGCTGGGCCAATGGTGCTAGGTCCTGAGGTTGCGACTGTTGCTGAAGCAAATCGTTCCGCAAAAGCAGCCCTGGCCGGTTTTGCTGTGGTTAAGGCATGGCCCAAAGCCCCAAGACCTATTTTTGCTGAGGACCTCCTTGCCGAGAGGTCACTAGCCGGTGACATGCTTGCTAAGCAAACTCTGGTTGAGAGAATTTACCGCCCACTAAGCGCCAACTCCCCTGAACTACTTGAAACCCTCTCCACCTATCTTGAATCAGGTAGATCGTTGGAAGCTACCGCCCGTGAACTATTTGTTCACCCAAACACCGTTCGTTATCGTCTAAAGAGAATCTCTGAAATTATTGGCTGGGATGCAACTGGCTCTCGAGAGGCATTCGTGCTTCAGGTTGCTATGGTTCTTGGCTCCATGAATGAACCCGAAATAAGGAAGCGTAAGTAAAAAAATGATCGTAGTTGTTTGCCCAGGTCAAGGCTCTCAGACGCCAAGCTTTATGAGCCCGTGGCTTGAAATTCCTAGCTTCAAATCCTCCATTGAACTCATGCAGAGTGCGTCTGGAATTGACCTTTTTGGACATGGCACAGTTAGCGACGCCGATACCATTCGCGATACAGCTGTGGCCCAACCGCTGATCGTGGCTGCCGGAGTAGCAACCTTGAATACATTGCTTGGGGGCAAGACAGCGGCCGAGGCCGGAATCGCTGGTGTATCGGGACATTCCGTTGGTGAAATCACCGCTGCTGTTGCCGCTGGTGTATTTACCGCAGAAACTGGTATCAAATTTGTCAACGAGCGCGGCCAAGCAATGGCAAAGGCCGCTGCGCTCGAGCCCACTTCTATGGCTGCGATTCTTGGCGGCGACCAAGCAGAAGTTGAGGCCAAGCTAGCCGAGTTAGAGCTTGAACCTGCGAATTACAATGGCTCGGGTCAAATTGTTGCTGCCGGTTCAGTGTCAGCCATCAACAAGCTGCAGGCAAATCCATTGGCCGGAACAAGAGTGATTCCACTTCAGGTGGCTGGGGCTTTCCACACGCGATTTATGAAGCCAGCAGTTGAAACTCTGAACGATTATTCTCAAAAAATAGAAATTAACGACCCAAATATAAATCTTTGGAGCAACAATGGCGGCCGCCTTATAACATCGGGCTCTGAGTTTGTTGAACTGTTGGTAAATCAGGTTTCGTCTCCGGTTCGCTGGGATCTATGCATGACGGCAATGGTTGAGGCTGGTGTCACGGCTTTGATTGAGCTGGCCCCAGCTGGGACCTTGGTTGGCCTGGCCAAACGTGCGATGCCCGGAATAGAAACCCTTGCTGTGAAGACCCCAGAAAATCTCGAAGCGGCTTTGTCACTTATCAACAACCACCGATAAATATTCGACGGTAAATTTAGAAGTATTCGCAGGAGAGGCAAGATGTCACAACCCACACTAAATCAGTACGAGACTGTCAAATACTCTCGTATCTACTCTCTGGGCGCGGCTCGCGGTGATCTGACCGTGACCAACGAGGATATTGCGGGCCCGATTGACTCAAGTGACGAATGGATTCGCCAGCGCACGGGAATCATCACTCGTAAGCGCGCAAGCAAGGACTTGAGCCTCATGGACATGGCGGTAAGCGCATCAAACGAGGCCATTAAGAAAGCAGGCATCCAACCTTCTGAAATTGGTGCGGTGATTTTCTCAACCATTACGCACCCTTATCAAACCCCATCAGCTGCTACTTTGCTAGCTGACAAAATTGGAGCCAACCCTGCCCCTGCCTACGACATTTCCGCCGCGTGTGCAGGATATTGCTACGGTATCGCTCAAGCCGACGCGCTAGTTAGATCTGGCGTAGCAAAATACGTTCTGGTTGTTGGTGGCGAGAAGCTTTCAGACTTTATCGACCCAACAGACCGCACCATCTCTTTCTTGCTTGGTGACGGTGCCGGAGCAGCAATTGTTGGCCCTTCAGATAGCCCTGGCATTAGCCCCTCAGTTTGGGGTTCAGACGGCTCACACTGGGATGCAGTTGGCATGAACGCTTCACTTCTAGAGTTTCGCGATGGAGAGCACAGTTGGCCAACCCTTCGCCAAGAAGGTCTGACCGTATTTAAATGGGCTGTTTGGGAGATGGTAAAGGTTGCCCGCCAAGCTCTTGAGGTAGCCGGTGTAAAAGCCCAAGACCTAGCAGCAATCGTGACTCATCAGGCAAATATCAGAATTATCGATGAACTAGCTAAACAACTTGAAGTGCCAGAAAATGTGGTCGTTGCTAGAGATATTGTCTACACCGGCAACACTTCGGCAGCCTCTATCCCACTTGCCATGCATGCTCTTCTTGAGTCTGGTGAGGTCAAATCAGGTGGTTTGGCCCTTGAAATAGGCTTCGGCGCCGGCCTTGCCTTCGGCGCTCAAGTAGTAGTCCTACCGTAAACTTAACCTCGGTCAAATAACCCCTAAAGGAGAAACCCAATGGCACTTTCACAGAGCGAAGTACTTGCAGGCCTAGCAGAGATCGTCAATGACGAGACCGGCATTGCAGCAGACGCAGTTCAGCTAGACAAGTCATTCACTGACGACCTAGACATCGACTCAATCTCAATGATGACCATCGTTGTAAACGCAGAAGACAAGTTCGGCGTAAAGATTCCAGATGAAGAAGTAAAGAACCTAGTTACCGTTGGT
>JBJOJI010000053.1:0-6334 GCA_046046665.1 Actinomycetota bacterium | reverse complement strand
ATCGTGCAGATGCCTGCCGGAATTCCAGTAGCTACGGTTTCTATCGGTGGCGCAAAGAATGCCGGAATTTTGGCCGCGCGAATTCTTGGCGCGTTTGATGAAAAGCTTTCGGCTGCGGTAGCTGCCTACAGTGAAGACCTAAAGCTTCAGGTCGCTGAGAAGAATGCGAAACTGAAATCACAAATCTAAACCCTAGATTGAGTCAGCGAACACCACAGCGAAATTCTCCTCGTGTTCGTGCGACCGGCCCTTTTCGAAACACTGAGCGTGCAACGCCGCAGCAGATGCATCGCCGCGCTTGGTGGTTGCTGCTACTAACGCTTTTAGTACCTGGCTCGGCTCAGCTGGTTGCCGGCAATCGCAGGCTTGCACGAATCGGCCTTACCGCAACAATTGGTTTCTGGATTTTCTTCTTGCTGCTATTGATCATTGGCCTAATCAACAAAGGTTGGGTTATTTGGTTGGTAACTTTGCCGGTGCTAATTTGGGTGCTTTCAGGAGCGCTGATTGCTTATTCAATTCTTTTTGCCGTGCTAACTCTGGACACGCTTCGATTGATGCGTCTTGGTCGTCTTTACAACCGCGAACGCTGGATTACTTTTGGCGCGGTTGTTCTTGCCGGTGTTCTTGGAACCTCTGCAATTTCTTACGCTGGAAACCTGGCAGGTGTGCAGGCAAACTTTATCGGCAGCATCTTTAATCAGGGCGGATTCACCTCGCCAGTAGATGGTCGCTACAACATCATGTTGCTAGGCGCAGATGCAGGTGCCGACCGATTTGGTATTCGACCAGATTCAATCTCTGTGATCAGCATCGACGCAGCCACCGGTCAAACCGTCAACATTGGTATTCCGCGCAACATGCAGCACGTGGGTTTTTCATCAGGTTCTCCAATGAACAAGATCTACCCAAATGGCTGGAACTGCGGCATCGACTGTTTGATCAACGCAATCTATAAAGATGTCGAAGACACCCACGCCGACGCCTATCCAGATGCGGAAAAGCACGGTTCAACACCGGGAACCGAGGCAACTCGCGATGCGGTTGAGTATGTAACCGGGCTTGAGATTCAGTCTTACGTTTTGGTTGACATGGCTTCGTTCACCGAGTTGATTGATGCGCTTGGTGGCATCAACATCAATGTGAAAGAGCGCTTGCCTATCGGTGGTCAACTTGACGACCTTTCAGATGTGAAGGGTTGGATTGAAGCCGGCCAGCAGCACATGGATGGCTACACCGCGCTTTGGTACGCCCGCAGTCGTCACAGCACCAGCGACTACGACCGCATGCGTCGCCAGCACGAGGTGGAGCAGGCAGTGCTTAGCCAGATTGAACCGGGCACCGTGCTAACTCGCTTCCAGGGGATTGCCTCGGCGGGGCAGAAATTGGTTCGCACCGATATTCCGAGCGCGATGCTTTCTCAGTATGTAGAGCTCGCCGGCAAGGCACGCGCACTTGGCATTAAAGAATTAAGTTTGGTGCCACCGAATGTTGATGTGATTCACCCTAATTTCTCAGCAATTCATGAAATGGTAAAAAAGTCCTTCGTTATTGACGAAGTAAAGGAGTAATTATGAAGAAGACTCTGAAGGTCTCCATCGCAGCTCTATCAATCAGTTCTTTGGCGTTAGTTTCGCTGAGTGGCTGTGCGCTTCTTTATCCGAACTGGGGCACCGACCAAAACCCCTCGACCTCACAGTCCCCATCGGCATCTGAGGTTTCACCAACCCCAACTGATTCAGCATCAGCATCTGCTGCGCCAACAGTGGGCATCGCAAAGTTCAACTTCATTGACCTAAGTGTGGATAGCAACACCGGATTTGTTTCAGCTGTGGTTGAAGTTACTAACGCCGCTGAAGACGGCGGAAAATGCACTTTTGTTTTGAGTAGCGGTTCGGTCTCTAAGACGGTTGCTGTGAAAGCTGAGGCGAATGTTTCCACGACACAGTGCTACCCGGCAATGTTGCCAACTGCAGGTTTCCCAAAAGGTAAGGCAACAGTAACTGTGTCTTACTCTTCAGCAGCTTACGAAGGCAGCACTAGTGCGGGAGTCACCATACCGTGATCGTTAACCAGTTCTCGAGACTGGTTGCGATAGTTGTTTCAGCACTACTAGTCGCGACCGGGTTTATTGCCCTGTCTGCGGCTCCTAAAGCACAAGCCGCCGATGCGTCGAAATTTGACCCGGGTCTAATCATCAGCGACAGCGTGTTCTATGACTTCGGTGCCATGTCGGTTACGGAGATCCAAAGATTTTTAAATAGCCAGGTGCCGTCGTGTAATGATGCTGATGGCGGACCAAAGTGCCTAAAGGATTACACCGAAGATATCGTTGGTTCTGCCGCAATTGCAGACACGTTGCACTGGTGGGATGAAAACCCAAAAGTCTGCACCGATATACCTCCGGCTCAGAACCAAACTGCTGCACAAATTATTTTTAAAGTTGCCCAAGCGTGTGGAGTAAATCCTCGAGTGATTTTGGTGACCCTGCAAAAAGAGCAAGGTTTGGTTCAGGGTAGAAATCCAACCGAGTACATGTATAAAGCGGCAATGGGCTACGGCTGCCCGGATGCTCACCCAGAAATTTGTGGAAAAGACTCGCTTGTTTCGAGCCGTTTGTTTTGGCAGGTTTTGCGTGGAGTTTCACAGTTCAAGTGGTACGGGGATCCTCGCGGATCTTTCACCTACTTAGCGGTTGGTTCAACAAAGCAGATTTCCTACCAAGCTAATAATCCAGGTTGTGGCAAAAAGAGCGTGACGATAAAGAGCCGTGCCACCGCTGCGCTTTACTACTACACGCCTTACACACCAAATGATGCGGCGCTTGCCAACCTCTATGGCACGGGGGACTCCTGCAGCGCCTACGGAAATCGCAATTTCTGGAGGTTCTATTCAGACTGGTTTGGCGATCCAATCGGTGGTGGCTTCTTACTGAAGAGCGCGCAGTCTGAAACCTACCTAATCGTTGAAGGTAAAAAGTTCCTGATTGATGACGCCGATACCGTTGCTGCATTGAAACCACTTGGTCCGCTGGGCACGGTATCGCAGGCATATCTGGATTCGTTCGTAGATACGGGTAAGGCAAGTCGCTTGGTTAAGTCGCCGGCGCTTGGCAACTATTACTTCATCGACGGTGGGCAGAAGTACAAGTTCACTAACTGCACCCAGGTGGCAGTGTTTGGGCTGGACTGTAACAACGCAATCACTTTGACTCAGAATCAAATGAACGCATTGCCATCTGCTCCAGGCATCACTGAGTACCTATCTGGAGACGATGGTCAGACCTTCTTTATTCAAGACGGCGCCAAGCGACAAATTCTTGACGCTGACTCGTTAGCCGATTCACGCATTGGTGTTCCAGCTCTTTCTGCCGTGAAGGTCTCAGCGTTCAAGAATCTTCCTTGGGGCAAGCCAATCATCCGCAAGGGCGTTTCATTTACCAACTTGGCAACCGGAAAGCCCTCGCTATTTGACGGCACCTATTACTACGACATCGATAAAGCCACAGCGGCGGATATCGATTTCACCAAGTGGTTCCCTAAGTCGACCGGAAGCATGTTGGGCGAGGCAATTGCCTCGGTGGCAGCACCGGTCACGATTAAGAGCATCATGAATGATGCTGCCGGAAACCAGTACTTGATCACCAAGGATGGCAAACGAAAAGTTCTAGATGCCAAAGTAATTTCAAAGAACGCTCCGGTCGTTTCTAATGAATTCCTAGCTCTAATTCCTGACGCGCCAACAACTGTTGATTCAACCTTGGTTGTAAAGACCGCAACGGCAAAAGCGGTTTATCTAATCGCAGAGGGTGAAAAGCGTTTGGTCTTGAACTCGGCTGATGTTTCAAAGCTTGCACCGGTGGTCAAGTCCACCAAGGCTGAGACGCTGTCAAGTTCAGCGGTTGCGCAGATTCCAAGCGGTCACCCGGTTATTGCGCCTGGTACCTACGTTAGATCGAGTGACTCAACAAAGACCTACTTGATTGATGGTTTGAAGCGTGCACTGGTTGTGAATGACGCAAATCAGGCTGCGTTGCTTGGGCTAAAGACTTTGCGAACAATTCCTGCGGCGCAATTCAAGGGTTATGCCAAAACAAGCAAGATCACCGGAATGAAATTCGTTTGTGATGCAAGCTACTACGTTGCAATTACCGGCGCTTTGTATCCCGTTTCAGATATCGATGCCAGCCACTACCCGGGCCGTGGCATCACCTTGGACAAATCAACCTGTGCAGCGCTAACCAAATCAACCACCACGCTTGGACGTTTTGTTAGAACCGCAGATAAAAACTATTTCCTTATTGAAGGTCAGACCAAGCGAGCAATCAAGAATGTTGCTGCGTACGAAAAGCTTCGTGGTACCTCGGCCAAGTCAGTTTTAGTTGGGCCATACCTGTTGTCACAGATTCCAACCGGAAAAGCGGCCGGGGTAAGCGTGAGCGTTGAGCGCTTCAACGTTGAACCGCCGATTGTCTTGCCGGAACCAAGCGCTTCTCCGTCACCATCAGCTAGCCCAAGCCCGAGTTCGAGTTCTAGCCCTTCTTCTTCGGCCAGCCCAAAGCCGAGCGCGTCGCCTAAGCCAAGCGCGTCACCAAAACCGACTGTTTCGCCTAAGCCGACCGCCTCACCTAAGCCGACCGCAACGGCCAAGCCAAAGACTTACACGGTTGTAGCCGGCGACTTACTTTCTAAGATCGCTACAAAGTTTGGCGTGACCACCACAGCCTTGATGACTGCAAACAAGATAATCAATGCAAACCTCATCAAAGTGGGGCAGGTTCTAGTAATTCCTTAGGCAACTAAGAATTAGTTTTGCGTTTGCGAAGGCTCAACAATCTCACACGTTTGGGGGATCGCCCGCGGGGTTCAAGCATCTCTTCAGGTTGGTTTACCTTTACGACAAACAGGGCCAATAGCACCCAACCAATTTCAATAAGGATTCTTGATTCGGTCAGACTCCAAACAGCGAGCCCCATGAAAATCAGAATCGGCCACAAGTAAAGCGCAACAGTGTGTCTAACCGCTAAACGCCAAAGTTTTATAAACGTGGTCAAAAACAAAATCGCAAAAAGCGCTGCACCAACAAAACCAAGTTGAAGGGTTATGTCCAGGTAGGCATTGTGCGCTTGGTAATAAGGCACGTTATTGATTACAACTAAGCCCTCGTAGGGTTTTACTCCGGGCATCCAGTGACTTGTCCAGCCCCAACCAAAAATCGGGCGCTGTTCAATAAGACCAAGCACAAGTTTCCAGATGCCGCTTCGCCCGGTCATGTCAGGGCTCTTGCCAAAGAATTCAAAAACGGTTGCGCGGAAGAAAAGAACAATCACACCGATGGTGCCGGCGAAGGCCCAGGCGATTCGGTAATACTTGTGGCGCACATCGCGCTCTTTTCCTTCGGCAGCAATAGAGACGATAGCGGCGACCAAGATTGCTGCCATTGCGAAACCAATACCCGCAGACTTGGCAAGCAACATGGTCACTACCGAGGCCAAAATACAAACAGCGCTGATCCAACGCTTGGTGCCGATGATGGCGTACTCAACTGCGAAGGTCACAACGCCGAGCATGGCAACGAAGGCTAGGAGGTTGGAGTTGCCAACGATGCCTTGAATTCTCTCGCCATCAAAGAGATGTCCCTGGGTCCAATAGAAGGCGGCGGCCGGAGGCTTTTCTCCTGAGTAGTTTTTGAAAAGCGGAGCAATCGGGCCCTGCACAATTACGGCGGCAACGAACTCAAAAACCAACGAAGCGCCAAGAATAAACCTGATCACGTTGGCAAACATTCGAAGCAGGTGACGCCAACTAAACAAGGCAACCAAGAACAAAGCAAAAGCGGAAGTTGCAACCTGTGAAAAAACAGCCAGGGCAGTTATCGCCGGATAGGCGGACCATATTGTGCTGAGCGCCATCCAAGCAAACACCGCCCACATCGGCCAGGGGATCTCGCGAACGGTGATCATCGGTTGGTTTCTAAAGAAAAGAATCATGGATGCGGCAAAAAGAATTGCCAACACAAAATCATTAAACTGTGGCCAGACATGTCCTTCCACTGATTATATTTTTATTGATAGAGAAGTCAGTCAAGTTTTTATAACTGAACTTATAAAGGAATTAAACGTATTGATAGGTCCTGATGCAAGTCAAAATCAGGAGTATTCTAGGTTGATACACAAATATCATGCACAAGCAATGGTAAATCTTCTTCAGGGCCAAAGAGATAAGATAATATATGAGCCCGGCCAAGTTGATGTTGATAACAAATTCGTGCCAGTTACAGTTATTTTGAATCCAGATATGAACAGCAATTTAATGTTGGTAATGATGTTCAGGCG
>JBJOJI010000085.1:0-2701 GCA_046046665.1 Actinomycetota bacterium | reverse complement strand
CTACGTTGACTTCTTTCGCGGGCTACCGCTGATTATTGTGTTGTACATTGTGGGCTTTGGTATTCCAGGTCTGCGACTTGAATGGCTTGGCCGCATTCCGGTTGAAGTTCTAGGAACTGTAGCGCTAACCCTTACCTACTCCGCCTACGTGTCAGAGGTATTTAGAGCCGGAATTGAATCAATTCACCCCTCGCAAAGATTGGCTGCTCGCTCGCTTGGTTTGAGTTATTCAAAAACCATGCGTCTGGTGGTGCTTCCACAAGCGGTTAGAAGAGTTGCGCCACCGCTAATGAACGACTTTGTTGCTCTGCAAAAAGATGTTGGATTGATATCTGTGCTTGGTGCAATTGACGCCGTGCGCGGTGCGCAAATTGAAGTAGCCAAGTATGCAAACTTCACGCCTTATGTTTTGTCTGGATTAATTTTTGTGCTGCTAGCCATTCCAACCGTGCGATTTACTGATCGTATTTCGGCAAAGCTGGCAAAACGGGAACAGTCTGGAAGTGCACTATGACCCAGATTGATTGGAATAAGCCAAGACTGCTTGCCCGCGGAATTCGCAAGCAATACGATGACAGATTAATTCTTGGTGGAGTAGACCTAGAGGTATACCCGGGCCAAATCGTTGCGCTAATTGGCTCATCGGGTTCCGGAAAATCTACCCTGCTTCGTTGCTTGAATTTGATTGAAGAAATTAACGATGGGCAAATATGGCTTGAAGGTGAAGACATCAGTGCACCAGAGGTAGATCAAGACAGAATTCGCCAAGAGATTGGTTTGGTTTTTCAATCGTTCAATCTTTTTGCTCACCTAAGCATTCTTGACAACATCACCCTTGCTCTAAAGCACGTGCAGGGCAAGACAAAAGAAGAAGCCGAAAAGATTGCGCTGCAGTGGCTAGCACGAATTGGTTTGGCTGATAAAGCAAATTCTTATCCAGACAAACTTTCTGGTGGCCAGCAGCAGCGAACTGCAATTGTTCGAGCGGTGGCGCTAAACCCAAAGCTGCTCCTGCTTGACGAGGTAACCAGCGCGCTTGACCCAGAATTAGTTGGTGAAGTTCTAGAGCTAATCAAAGACCTAAAGCAATCTGGCACCACAATTGTGATGGCCACCCACGAGCTTTCTTTTGCCAGAGACGTTGCCTGCCGACTGGGTGATCTTCTTAGACAAGGGCGTGATTGCCGAAGAGGGAGAGGCTTCAGAGTTTTTTGCCAACCCTAAAGAAGCAAGAACTAAAGAGTTTTTAACTCGGCTAAAAGCTCGCTAATAGCGGTAGTGACCGGCCTTGAACGGCCCGTCAACAGGCACACCAATGTAGCGCGCCTGATCTTTGGTTAGTTTGGTCAACTCAACCCCAAGTGCCTCAAGGTGCAAGCGAGCAACCTTCTCATCATTCTCTTTACTGATTAGGTGCACTGACTTAGTCATTTGGTAGCCATTTTGAGCAAGATCAATTTGAGCTAGGGCCTGGTTGGTAAATGATGCGCTCATTACGAAGCTTGGATGCCCGGTGGCGTTACCAAGGTTCATCACGCGACCCTCGCTGAGCACAATCAGCGACTTTCCTGACGGCAGCACCCATTCGTGAACCAGTGGCTTTATTTCGGTGCAAACAATTCCAGGAATTGCAGCCAAGCCAATCATGTCTATTTCGTTATCGAAGTGGCCAACATTGGCAAGAACTGCTTGGTGCTTCATGCGCACAAAGTGTTCCGGCCTAAAGATGTCTTTGTTGCCAGTTGTGGTCACAAAAAAGTCAACCTGCTCAATAACCGATTCAAGTGCCGCAACCTGGTAACCATCCATTACTGCCTGCAGAGCACAGATGGGGTCAATCTCAGAAACTATAACTCGCGCACCCTGCCCAGACATGGCCTCGGCACAGCCCTTGCCAACATCTCCGTAGCCGGCAACAAAGGCAACCTTGCCACCAATCAGTACATCTGTTGCGCGGTTTAAGCCATCTACAAGTGAGTGGCGAATTCCGTACTTATTATCAAATTTAGATTTGGTAACCGCATCGTTTACGTTAATCACCGGAAACAGCAGCGGCTCTTGCTTTTCAAGTTGAATCAACCTTTGAATACCGGTTGTGGTTTCTTCTGATGCACCAATCAAATTGGTTGCAAGATTCGTGAATCTTTTTGCATCGTTGTTCTTTGAGTCTTGCAAAAGTGATTTGACGATCATGAATTCTGAGGTGTCCCAAGATTCTTCTTGAAGCAGTTCACCGGTTTCTTCAAATCGTTTGCCCTGGTGAATTAAATAAATCACATCGCCGCCGTCATCAACGATGCTGGTTGGGCCAAGTGCGGCACCGTTGTTGTGAGCCGACCAATCAAGAGTCTTATCTAGGCAGTTCCAAAACTCTTGGGTGTTTTCACCCTTCCAACCAAATACTTCGATGCCCGCAGGTTTTGCCTCAGAACCGGAACCAACCACCAGTGCGGCCGCGGCCTCATCTTGGCTAGAAAAAATGTTGCAACTTGAAAGTCGCACTTTTGCGCCTAGTGAAACCAACGTCTCGACAAACACTGCCGTTTGCACGGTGATAGAAAGTGAAACAGAAATTCTGCTGCCTGCAAGCGGTTGGCTTGACGCGAATTCTTTGCGAATGGCCATCAACCCAGGCATCTCGTTTTGGGCCAGAGTTATTTGATGGCGGCCAGCTTGAGCTAGCGAAATATCAGCAATTTGA
>JBJOJI010000052.1:0-16662 GCA_046046665.1 Actinomycetota bacterium | reverse complement strand
TGTTGAAAGTGCCGAGCCTTTGGCCCCGGTTGCTCTTGCCGATTTAAGCAAAGTGTTACGTTGCTTTAGAACTCGTTCGTAATCGGCATAAACGCCAGCGAAGCGTGGCCAAACCTGAATTACAAGTTCGTCAATAAATGCACGGCGATTTGATGGGTCGCGCTTAATGATGTCTAAGTCTTCTGGTGCAAATGTGACTGAGTTCACGTAGCCCAATACATCGCGAATTTTTTGTGCAGGGGCTTTATTGATGCGCGCTTTATTTGGATTGTCGCGATTTAATTCCAGCTCAAGCAGCACGTCACGATCGTCGTGTGATGCAAGAGCCCGAATCACAGCCTGGCCTGCATCCTGCTTAATCATTGGTATGTAGCCGGCTACGCGGTGAGAGGAAAGGGTAGATAAATATCTAATTGCTTCAACGATATTTGTTTTGCCTTGGCCGTTAGGGCCAACCAAAAGATTTACACCCGTGGTTAGCGCAACATCTGCGTTTAAATAATTTCGGAAATTATTCAGCTCAAGATGTTTTATAAACATCTTTGATTTAACGAACTAGAAGATTTGGCTGTAGCAAGTAGCGGTAGCTGTCTGCTTCAGTTTTTTCTTTAGAGCCGTGAGATGAGATCAAAACAGGTCCAGGCTTATTTGGGTTGTCGTTATTTGTGAAAGCAATCTTTACAAATTCGCTGTGCACTCCGGCAAGTCCATCAATTAGGAACTGTGGCTTTAGCGAAACAACAATCTCTTTTCCCTCAAGTTCTGCGTTGATGCTTTCAGATGCCTGGGCGGTTTCGTTTCCAGTTGCCTCTAGTGAAACATTTCCCTCGTTGAAGTTGAAACGTAGCGGCGCCTCACGCTCAAGAACCAATGAAACTCTGCGGGTTGAATCAATTAGATCCTGAGTAGCAATTACCGCGTAGTTATCAATGTCCGAAGGGAACAAAGATTTAACCGGCGGAAAGTTTCCCTTTAGTAGCAAAGAAGTCACCGAGCGATTGTTTGCCTTAAAAGCAATCATTTCGCGGTCATCTGTTTTAGCAATCGAGATCTGTATGTCACCCTGGTTGCCAAATGTTTTTGCAACTTCTTGCAAGGTGCGGGCAGGCACCAAAGCGATTGCCCCCTCGGCTTCTTTAGTTCCGTTCCAAGCTGCCTCGCGAAGCGCAACACGGTAACGGTCTGTAGCTACGAATGACAAGGATTTTTCGCTGGCCTCGATTTGAACTCCGGTAAGAACAGGGGTTACATCATCCTTAGAAGCGGCAACTGCAATTTGGCTAACGGCGTTTGCGAAAGCCTCTCCAGTGATTGAGCCTGACACTGCGGGAATTTCGGGAAGGGTTGGGTATTCCTCAACCGGCATAGTCAAAAGGGGGAGCATTAGGAAGCTTGCTGGCGATTTCTGAAAGAAGACGACCCGATACCAAAACTCGGCCCGAAGCCTCGACCTTGGCCACGATCTCAGCTTGCGCTGAAACCTCATAGTCAAATACTGAAAGGCGCAGGGCGTTTGCATCTGCTTCGATTAAAATTCCACCAAGAATTGGCAAGGTGGTGCGCTGCGGCAAAAGGCGAACAGCAAAAGAAACTGCTTCACTGAGCACGTCTTTGTTTACCTGGAACTTCAAAGTGATCCCCAAATTCTGTTAGGGGTTTATTGTGGCATAAATTGTTTTGCTAGAAATTTCTTGTAATTCCAACAAAAGCGTTATGAGTTAGCTAAATATTTAAATATTTAAAACAACATTATTAACCATTGTGGAAAATGTGGATAAGTTGCTTCTGCTCAATGTTTCACACGGAACTACAACGTTGAAAGTTGTTTACACAGCTGTGGATGAAATTGTGGATAACTGCTCGGGTTGTGAATTGATAATCACCAGAACACAGGTAAATACCTTTGTTTACACTGATTAATTAGCTTTATCCACAGTTATCCACAGGGTTGTACCCAGTGTGAATATTTATAAATTATTTATAAAGAATTCGGCTTTTACGCTTAGTTCTTGCCTTGAGCCTTGATTCGGCCAATAATTTCTGTCACCTGGTTATAAACGTAGCGACGCTCGTTCATGTACTCGGTTATCTTCTTTTGGGCGTACATAACAGTGGTGTGGTCACGGCCACCAAACAGCTGGCCAATCGCAATAGCTGCAATGCGGCTTTGGCCATAAAGGTCATCGGGTGTGATCTTGTAATAGGTGGCCACCGCATTAATGATTTCAATTGGGGCAATTACGGAATCTTCGCCCAACGGAACTACATCTTTTAGAACGGTTTGAACCAATTGCATATCAACAACCTGGCGGTTCAGGGCAGCAAAGGCATTTACTCGAAGCAAAGTGCCTTCAAGTTCACGAATATTTGAGGAAACACGGGCGGCCATGTATTCAAGAACTTCGTCTGGAACACGAAGCTTGTCGTTTTCTGCCTTTTTACGAAGAATTGCAATTCGGGTCTCAAGTTCGGGGGCCTGAATATCGGTCAAAAGCCCCCATTCAAAGCGGCTAAGCATGCGATCTTCGAAGCCGGTTAGCTGCTTTGGCGGCAAATCAGAGGTAATTACAACCTGCTTATTGTGATCGTGCAGGGTGTTGAAGGTGTGAAAGAACGCCTCCTGGGTCTGGTCTTTACCTTGCAAGAACTGGATGTCGTCAATTAAAAGAACATCAATGTCGCGGTAAGTGGCCTGGAAATCAACGGTTCTGTTGTTCTGAATGGCGTTGATGAAGTCATTGGTGAACTCTTCAGAAGATACGTAGCGCACCTTGATGCGTGGGTAAAGGTTCAGGGCATAGTGGCCAATGGCGTGCAGGAGGTGAGTTTTACCCAAACCGGAATTTCCATAGATAAACAGCGGGTTGTAGGCCTTTGCAGGCGCCTCGGCAACCGCAAAGGCGGCTGCGTGGGCGAAGCGGTTAGAACCACCGGTCACGAATGAATCAAATGTGTACTTTGGGTTCAAACGGGTATCAAAGTTGTTTGAAGCCGATGGCCCGCCAGATTTAACCTCGCTATAAGTAATTGGGGCGCCAATAGGAGTGACCGTTGCGATTGTTTCTTCGACATCAGCTGCTGGGGTAAATGCCGCCTCGATATCGGGGTTCACCACTACAGCAAAGTTGGTTGGTCCGCCAATTTCAGCATCTTCAGCCAGTGCCTCCTGAATATAGGTGCGCATGCGCTGCTGAATCATTTCGCGGGTTAGCTCGTTGGGAACTTCAAGATAAAGGGTTTCGCCCAAAATGCCTTTTGGCTCAACAAGACTTATGAAGCCCTGGAGCTGAGGGGTCAGGCGATCGTCGGCATTAAGTTTGGCGACGAGCTGTTGCCATAGTGCGGCAACTACTTCCTCTTCGGCCATGATTAATCCCCAACTTTTGTTATTTATCCACAGGCGCTAAAAGCCTGTATTTACTTACTTTAGTCATTGTTTTCCACATGGTTTTCCACCCTGTGGAGAACCTGTGGATAAAACTATCCACAGCCCCAATCGAATTTCGTCGACAGTTGATTGTTGTGGATATCTGGTCTATTAAGCAAATTAAAAACTGGCCAATTATTAACAGAATTATTAACAGCTGTGGAGAAGAAAAAACTTGCGCAGACCCCAGGTAACGGCTAGGTTTAACAGGTTGCTCTGCACTTGTTGACGCAGTAGCCCCAAAATTTACGGAGATAATAATGTCGAAGCGTACCTTCCAGCCAAACAACCGCCGTCGTGATGTCGAAGCGTACCTTCCAGCCAAACAACCGCCGTCGTGCCAAGACTCACGGCTTCCGTTTGCGCATGTCGACCCGTGCCGGTCGCGCAATTCTTTCAGCGCGTCGCCGCAAGGGCCGCTCAGAGCTTTCAGCTTAAATCAGTCTCAATCGCCGGTAGTTCGTGCTAGCTCGCGAAAACCGCCTGGTCAAGGCTGATGACTTTCGCACGACTATGAAGTCGGGAAAGAAAATAGGCTCAGATCACCTAGTCACCTACATAAAGCGGGATGAGACCCAGTCTCATACCCGCTTTGGTTTTGTGGTGGCAAAGACTGTAGGTGGGGCAGTCAAAAGAAACCTCGTGAAACGCAGAATGCGTGAAATAGCCCGAGAACTTCTCAAAGAATATCCATCGGGGTTCACCGTAGTAGTCAGAGCACTTCCAGGGGCAGCCGAAGTTAACTGGGCCAACCTGCAAAATGAACTTAGATCCTCAGCAGCAACTGGGGTGAAGAAGACAGCCGGATAAGTGAATTTACTTTACATAATCTGGCTGGTACCAAGAAATTTAGTTATTGGATTTCTGAAGCTGTATCGAAAGCTGATTTCTCCGCTTTATGGGGATGTTTGTCGGTACTACCCAAGCTGTAGTTCCTACGGGTTGGGGCAGATTCAACAACGTGGCGTAATTGCCGGCTCGGTTTTTACCGCAGCTCGTATTTTGCGTTGCAACCCGTGGTCGCAAGGTGGCGTCGACGAGGTAAAACCGGGTTTGGGCTTTTTTCGGGTCACCGATAAAGGCTTTGTAGTTCCAAAGAAGGGTAATTAAATGCCAGATCTTTTATGGCCAATCAAGTGGGTAATTGAACTTATCTTGGTTGCATTCCACACTCTATTTACCGCTATCGGCATGGATGCCGCTCAGGGTATTACCTGGGTGCTTTCCATTGTTGGTCTGACGGTCATCGTTCGTGCCGCCTTGATTCCTATCTTCGTGAAGCAAATCAAGAGCCAGCGCAACATGATGGTTGCCCAGCCTGAGATTGCCAAGCTTCAGAAGAAATACAAGGGCAAGACAGACCGCGAATCTCGCGAGAAATTTGCCAAAGAGCAAATGGAGTTATACAAGCGCACCGGTTCAAACCCGCTAAGTTCTTGCTTACCTCTGCTAATCCAAATGCCTATTTTCTCTAGCCTTTTCTTCGTTTTGAACGACGCTCAGCACTCAATTACCACCGGCAAAGCCGGAGTAGGCCTAATGAACCTTGATCTGGCACAGATGTTTGCTAAGTCAGACCTTTTCGGCGCACCTCTAAAAGACACTTTTCTTTCAAGCAACTTGATTGAGGTAAAGGTTCTTGCTGCGGTAATGATTCTTGTTATGACTGCGTCACAGTTCATCACCCAGAAGCAGATCATGGCTAAGAACCAAAACCCTGACACCATGAACAGCCAATACATGCAGACCCAAAAGATCATGCTGATCCTGTTCCCTGTCATCTTCGCTATCTCGGGTATCTCATTCCCTATCGGTGTGATGTTCTACTGGTTGGCTTCTAACTTCTGGACCATGGGCCAGCAGTACATCGTTATTCGCAACATGCCAACCCCTGGCTCAAAGGCGCACCACGAACGTGAAGCTCGCCTAGCTAAGAAGGGCAAGCTGCCAAAAAAGACCGCCGAGGCCGAGGCAATTGTTGAAGAAGAAACCCCGCGTCAGCGCACTCAGCCAACCGGAAAGACCCGTGCCAAGAAGGGCAAGAAGTAGAAATGACTGAAAACTTGAACGAAACCGCAGCTGTAGAAGAAGTATCAGAAGCCACCGAAGCCCCTGAGTCAAGCGCTAAAGCCCTTGAAGAAGAGGGCGATATTGCGGCTGACTACCTAGAGGAACTGCTAGATATCTTCGATCTTGATGGCGATATTGACATCGATGTTCGCCAGGGCCGCGCTTACCTCGAAGTAACCGCAAACGGTGACAGCAACCTGCGTTTGATCTCTGACCCAGAAACCGTTGAGGCGCTTCAAGAGCTAACCCGCTTGGCTGTTCAGGTGAAAACCACCAACTTCAGCCGCTTAATTCTTGATGTTGGCGGCTCACGCCAGGCGCGCGTTGACGAGCTAACCCGCATCGTAAACAAGCTAATTGCCAAGGTAAAAGACACCGGTGAGCAGATTCCAATGAAGCCTATGTCTTCGTACGAGCGCAAAATCGTTCACGACGTGATCTCTTCAGCTGGCCTTGTGTCTGAATCTGAGGGCGAAGGCCGTGACCGTCACATTGTGATCAAGCCTGCCTAGTCCAAAATGGATGTTTCACGTGAAACCATTGAATCCGAGCCAGCATCAGCTGCTCGGATTTTTGGCCTAAACATAGACAAAGCGCGGGCCTACACCGCTGCCCTAGTTGCCGATGGTGAAACCCTTGGCCTTCTTGGCCCTCGCGAATACCCAAGAATTTGGACGCGTCACGTGCTTAATTCCGCCGTCGTGGCTGAATTGGTTGCTGCCGGCAAGACAGTTGCCGACGTTGGTTCAGGAGCTGGATTGCCCGGAATCCCAATGGCCTTGGCCCAGCCTGAAGCCCAGTTCACCTTGATTGAGCCAATGGAACGCCGTTCCGACTGGCTAAAGGAACAAATTGAGAAACTTGGCCTCAAAAACGTATCAGTGCTTCGTGCCCGTGCCGAAGAGGTTGGCGAGGCTTTTGACATAGTCACTGCCCGAGCGGTGAAAGCACTACCCCAGCTTTTGCAGATGTGTGTTCCCATGACCAAGCACGGCGGGGAAATAATTGCCCTAAAGGGCGAAAAAGCCCAGTTGGAAATCGATGATTCCAAGCGCCTCATGAAGAAATTGGACATCCAAAGCTTTGATATTGTTTTCACAGGCGAACAGTTTCTAGAGGAACCAACTCGCGTGGTTCGAACTAAGTTATTGTAGTTTCACGTGAAACATTTGTTTCTCGCACAAGATTCGGCCAGCCCGTCTCAGCACAGCTTCGATCGTGCTCGGGCCTCGCACGTGAAACATTCAGTATCTACAAGGGGGTATTCAGCATGAGCATGACCGGCTCTCCCCTTGGCGATGAACTATTTCAGTCTTCTTCACGTCTGAAGACAATTAACGCCACTACCCTGCCAAAGCCCGTAAAAACCCGAATTATCTCGGTTTCTAACCAAAAAGGCGGCGTTGGCAAAACCACTTCAACCGTGAACCTAGCTGCTTCTCTGGCAGCTAAAGGCCTAAAAGTGCTAGTAATTGACCTAGATCCACAGGGTAACGCTTCAACGGCTCTAGGAATTGACCACCAGGAAGGCACCCTTGGCATTTATGAGGTGCTAATTGAGGGTGCAGCTATCAAAGATGCCGTTCAGGTAAGCCCTGAAAACCCAAACCTTAGCTGTCTGCCAGCCACCATTGACCTTGCCGGTGCCGAAATTGAGATAGTCACCGCCTTTGACCGCCAAGACTGGCACGCACTACTTAAGACAGCAATTGATGCCTACCTGGCTGAAAACCAAGGTTTGGACTACATCTTCATTGACTGCCCACCAAGTTTGGGCCTTCTAACCGTTAACGCATTTGTGGCGGCCACCGAGGTTCTGCTTCCAATTCAATGCGAGTACTACGCTCTAGAAGGATTAAGTCAGTTGCTTCGCAATATTGAGCGCATTCAACAGGCCCTAAACCCTAGCCTGGTACTTTCCACCATTCTTTTGACCATGTACGACAGCCGAACCAAATTGGCTTCGGCGGTAGTAGACGATGTTCGTACCCACTTTCCGGTTCAAACCCTCACCACGGTTATCCCAAGAAATGTTCGTGTCTCTGAGGCACCAAGTTTTGGTCGTACAGTGATCACACACGATAAATCTTCAGTTGGTAGCTTGGCCTACCTAGAGGCAGCAATTGAAATCGCGCAAAAGGGAGCACAGCATGGCAGATAAGAAGAAAGTTGGCCTAGGCCGAGGAATTGGCGCTTTAATCCCAACTTCAGCCGTTCCCAGTGAGCGCCCAATTGACGTATTTTTTGGAAATCAGGCCGAAAATGGCAAAAACGGCGATTCTGCACAAGAACTTGTACAAGTTGATGGAATTCGCTACGGTGAAATTGATCTCAATTTAATTCAACCGAACGCCAATCAACCTCGCAAAGTTTTTGAGGCAGAACCATTTGCCGAACTTGTTCACTCAATTAAGAATTTTGGTGTGCTTCAGGCAATCGTTGTTCGACCACTATCGGGTGGAAAATACGAACTCATCATGGGTGAGCGTCGTTTTCGCGCATCTAAGGAAGCCGGGCTTTCTAAGATTCCGGCAATCATCAAAGAAACTGCCGATGAAGACATGCTTAGAGATGCACTGCTTGAGAACATTCACCGTGCGAACCTAAACCCACTCGAAGAGGCATCTGCATATCAGCAAATGCTGAGCGACTTTGGAGTTACCCAAGATCAATTGGCTGAAAAACTAGGCCGTTCTCGCCCACAGATCACCAACACAATTCGTCTTTTGAAGCTGCCTATCTCTGTGCAGCAAAAAGTGGCCGCTGGAGTTCTTTCTGCTGGTCACGCCAGGGCAATTCTTTCGGCTGCTGACGAAACCCGCATGGAGTACTTTGCCAACAAGGTAATCAACGAGGGACTTTCGGTTCGTTCACTTGAAGAACTAGTAGGCATGGATAAGCCAGCAGGCCCAGGCAAGGCTAAAATAATTGCCGGTGGTCGCCAAGATTCACTAAAGGTGATTGCTGAACAACTAGGTGACAAATTGAACACTAAGGTTGCAATTAACCTGGGCAAGAAAAAAGGTCAGCTGGTTATTGATTTTGCAACCATCGCAGATCTAAACCGCATTCTTAAGGAACTTGGCCACGAAACTAAGTACTAGAACTTAAAAAGTAAATCCCCCACAAATTCATGCGGGGGATTTCTTGTTTAACTTAAACGTTTCGTTTAGCGGCTTCGGCCAGTGAGTAGTAAACCTCACCCAAAGAATTACCTGAAGCAGCAACAGCCTGTGGCAAAAGTGATGTCTCGGTTAACCCTGGCGAAACGTTTGCCTCTAGGAACCAAACCACACCCTTTTTGTCAACAATTACATCAACGCGTGAAAGGTGACGCAGGTTCAGAATCTCATGCACTTGAATAGCTAGCGAAGAAGCTTCTTCAAGCACGGAGCTCTTTATGCGGGCTGGAATATAAAAGTTTGTTTCGCCAGCAATGTATCGCTCGTCGTAACCGTATTTGCCGTCACGCGGTTCGATCTCTACAGGGGGCAAGGCAATTGGCCCGGCACCAAGATCAACAACTGAAATTGCTAGCTCAGTACCGTCGATGTATTTTTCGATAATGGCAACATCGCAATAAACGTAGGCGTCAATCATTGCTCGATTCAACTCGGCTTGAGTTTTTACAATTGACACACCTTGAGCAGAACCTGAACGCGCAGGCTTTACGACAACCGGTAAAGAAATTGAAGACGCAACTAATTTCAAAACCGCGTCGGCGTCTAATTCACGGAACGTGTCTTTAGGCAAAGTGATTGATGCCGGGGTTTGAATTCCATCACGTGAAACCAAAATCTTTGCCACTGATTTGTCCCAAGCCAAGCGCGCACCTGATGCAGTTGCGCCAACGAATGGAACTCCACTAATTGAAAGAATGTCGCGCAGTGCGCCGTCTTCACCAGATGCTCCGTGCAGGCAAGGAAAAATTACATCGGGCTTATCTTTTTTTATGTTGTTCAACAGATTGTGATCTGGTTCGCGCATAACAACTTCGGCACCAAAGTCGGTTAGCGCATCGGCCACACGGCGCCCAGACTTTAGTGAGATGTCACGTTCGTGGCTGATGCCACCCGCCAAAATTTGAATCTTGAGCTTATTGCTCTGCTTGCCCTTGGGAATCATTTGTGTCCCTTTTTATTGTTGGGTTATTTGAAGGTCTCGAGAAGATCTGTTTGCAAGTTGATGACATTTGCTAAACGCTTAATGCCTACCTTGATGTTCTCTGGGGTTGGAAATGAGTAGCAGATACGAAGGTTACGTTGACCGGTGCCGTCGCCAAAGAACGCGGTACCGGGTGTGTAGGCAACCAACTCTTTGACTGCCAGCGGCAGCATTGCCTTTGAGTCAATTCCCTCTGGCAAAGTTAGCCACAGGTAGAACCCACCATCGGGTGTTGTGGTTTGAACATTCGGCAGATACTCGCGCACCGCCGAAAGAGCTGCGTCCTTGCGCTCACGATAAACACCGCGGAAGGTATCAATCTGTTTTTGCCAATCGGCGTGAGCCAAGTATTCGCTAATCATGAACTGAGTGAAAGAGCTTGGGCATAGAAGCGCCGACTCTTGAGCCAAAACTAATTTGTCGCGAATTGCAGGCGGTGCCAGCACATAACCAACACGGAACCCCGGCGCCAAAATCTTTGAGAAGGAACCCAGGTAAATTACGCCTTCTTCTTCAACCGCGCGAAGTGCATCGGGAACAGGCTTATCAATACAAAAGACCGTATGGGTTGTCTTCAAGAATCAGAATATGCTCGCGCTTACAGATTTCAAGAATCTTTGGGCGGCGGTCGGCTGAAAGGGTGACACCAGATGGGTTAGCAAAGTTTGGCACCAAGTAGAGGAACTTGATTTTCTTGCCCTGCTTCTTCATCTCGCGGATTGAATCTTCGAGAGCCTCAGGGCTCATCCCATCGTGATCGGTGTAAACGTGCTCAATGTGTGCTTCGTAGTGACGAAAGATTCCAATGGCGCCAACATAGCTTGGGCCCTCGGCCAAAACAACATCGCCTTCATCAAGGAACAAACCAGCCAACATATCTAGGCCGTGCTGTGAACCGGTTGTGATCACAATGTCTTCCACCGAGGAATGAATTCCCTCAAGCGCCATCAGTTCACGAATTTGATCGCGAAGCTTTAGGTCTCCTTGACCGCCAGCATACTGAATTGCCAAATCGCCGCGGTTTTTCATCATGCTTTCGTAAGCATCGCTAAGCAAGTCTTTTGGAAGAGCAGCCACATACGGCATTCCACCGGCAAGGGAAACTACCTCTGGGCGGGAAACTACAGAAAAAAGGGCTCGAACTTCAGAAACAGTGAGTGTTTCCGCTCGCGCAGCATAAGCATCCAACCAGTGGTCGAGATTATTGCCTGTGCTTGCGGTATTTGTCATTTAGACAGTTTAGCCAAGGAACTCTTCGAGGTCCTTCACTAGAACAGCCTTTGGCTTTGCGCCAACCATTGACTTCACCAACGCACCGTTTTGGAATACCTGTAGTGCAGGAATTCCGGTGATGCCATACTGCTGAGCCAAACCAGGCTCGTCGTCTACGTTTACCTTCACGATGTCAATTTTGTCGCCATATTCGGCAGCAATCTCATCAAGAATCGGAGACACCATGCGGCAAGGACCACACCACTCAGCCCAGAAATCAACTAGAACTGGCTTTGAACTTGAAAGAACATCAGCCTGGAAGCTTGCAGTGGTTACGTCTTTTGACATTTGGTGCTCCTAAAATTCGATAAATCTGTACAAATTCCCGGTTTGGGAGGTTAGTGGTTGGCTAGATAGTGCTCTGCATCTAGTGCAGCCACACATCCAGAGCCGGCAGCGGTGATTGCCTGACGGTAAGTTGGGTCAATTACGTCGCCGGCAGCAAAAACACCTGGCAAATTGGTCTTAGAACTGCGCCCTTCAACCTGAATGAACTTTTCAGGGGTCAGGGTGACCTGGTTCTCAACAAGCCAAACCCGTGGATCATTTCCAACAGCGATAAATAGGCCATCTAGAGCCAAATCTTTGGTGGAGCCATCAACCGTGTTTTTTAGAGTTACTGCCTCAAGGTTGGTGGCACCCTTTAGCTCGGCGATCTCTGTGTTCCAGATAACCTCAATCTTTTCGTGAGCCAAAGCGCGCTCCTGCATGATTTTTGAGGCCTTAAAGGTGTCGCGGCGGTGAATTAGGTAAACCTTGCTGGCAAAGCGAGTTAGGAACAGGGCTTCTTCCATTGCTGAGTCGCCACCACCAACTACGGCAATGGTCTTTTCACGGAAGAAGAACCCATCGCAAGTCGCACACCATGAAACACCTCGACCTGAAAGATCCTTTTCTCGAGGCAAACCAAGCTCACGGTAGGCAGCTCCGGTGGCCAAAATAACAGTCTTGGCCTCAAAAGTCTCGCCAGCACCGGTCTTAACAATCTTTACGTCACCCTTTAGGTCAACCTCAACGACGTCGTCCATCAGAATCTCGGTGCCAAAGCGCTCAGCCTGAGCCTGAAAGTGACCCATCAACTCTGGGCCCATCAGACCTTCTGGAAACCCAGGGAAATTCTCTACCTCTGTGGTTTTCATTAGCTCACCTCCGGCTTCAACTGATGAAGCGATAAGCAAAGGCTTTAGTCCAGCGCGAGCTGTATAGATGCCTGCGGTGTAACCGGCAGGTCCTGAACCAATGATGATGACGTCGCGCATGTGTTTTTCTCCTAGGGGGTGTACAGCCAATTTTATCGGCGCAAAATTCCCTTTAGACCGGCCAGAGCCGTGTCTATCTCAGGAACTCTAAGTAAACGCAAAGCAACGGTGTAAGCGCCAAACATTACAAATCCAATTAGCGCAATGGTGAGCGATGAACTAAGCACAGAATCAACTGCAAATGATTCCGGTTTCACGCCACCCATGATTTCGATTCCGCCGTATCCCAGTGCTCCTGCGATGATGCCCGAAAGAATGAACTGCGCCAGCGCGGTTGCGATTCGGTGATCACCAAGTGGACCAACCCGCTTCACCAAAAGTGTGTAAGCAATGATTGCCTGAATAGTTACAGAGGTAGAGGTAAGCAGTGAAAGAGCAACCACCAACCACTCAGCCGGAACAGAACGCGCAATTACAAAAGCACCAATGATGTAAATCACGATTTGAATTGTGGTGAATATAAATGGCGTGCGGGTATCTTCAAGCGCATAGAAAGCACGCTGCATCATATAAACAAAACTGAACGGCACCAAGCCAACCATTAGAGCAATCAAAACGTTGCCCAGAGAAATTGTTGAATCAAAATCACCAATGAACACTCGCGACATTGGATACGCCAAAACCATCATGGCCACCGAAAAGAAAACCGCGAAAACACTGATGGCACGAAGACCGGCAGAAAAATCTTTGCGAAACAAATCCATTCGGCCGTCGTGCGCGTGCTGTGCCATTTTGGTGAAGTACGCGGTTGCCACAGAAACAGTTACCACCGAGTGCGGCACCATAAAAATCAACCAGGCAACTGCAGCAACCGCAACCGAAGCAACAGCAGAATTCGTGCCGCGTGAACTAACCGCACTAGAGGCAACAATGGTTTGCACCACGCCGCCAATTTGGGTGACCACAACCATGCCCAAAGACCAGGTTGCTGCCTTTAGTGCCGGACGCAAACCAAAACCCCGCCACTTAAAATTCAAACTGAATTTAATGTCTGCTCGTTTCCAAGCGAATAACAAAATAAACGCTTGCGCTGCAACACCCAAAGTTGCACCACCCGACAGCAATGCAATTTGGTTGCCGGTCCAGTTTTCAATTGATCGTTCACCGGTTGGGTCAAGACCAAACAAAACAATAAACGCAACAAGACCAATTGTTGAAACAATGTTGTTAAGTACTGGCGCCCACATGTATGGGCCAAAGACGCTGCGTGAATTGAGTACTTCACCAAAAAGCGAATACAGACCGTAAAAGAAAAGCTGCGGCAAACACCAATAGGCAAAGGCGGTGGCAAGCGCTAACTGCTGGGCGTTCCACCCGCTGGTATAAAGCGAAACCAAAGCCGGAGCGGCAATAGTTACCGCAAGGGTGACCACAAAGAAAACGCTGAGAATCAAAGTTAGTAGGCGATCAACATAACCTTTGCCGCCATCTTTATTGCTTCGTGCTTTAACCAACTGAGGAATTAGAACAGCATTCAGTAAACCGGTGACGATAATTGCGTAAACGTTGTTTGGCAGTTGGTTCGCAACACCAAAAGCGTCAGCGGCATCGGTGGTTACTCCGATCGCAGCAGCAAGAAGAATTGTTCTTACAAAACCAAGTACGCGAGAAAGAATAGTTCCAGAGGCCATCAACATCGATGAACGCGCTACGCTCATGCGGCACGTCGCTTTCGCACTGTGCGCACAATTCCAAAACCAAGAAGCAAAAACACCGCTCCGCCAAAACCAACCAACATGGTTAGTTCAACATCGGCATTCACATTCATTGAAAGATAACTTGCCGGCCCTAATTTGTGACCCGAGAAAGTGGTTAGCCAAACTTTTAAGATGACGTCGCCGTTGGCGACAGCCTCAACCGGAACTTTTGCGGTCACAGAGGTATAACCGGGAATTTTAATTTCAACCGCAGCAGGAATTACAACTCTTGGATTGGTTGGTTGTGCGTGCACGTGCACAACCACATCTGAGCCAAAGTCATTTTTGATCTGCACTGGAACGTTTGAAGTTCTAGCCACCAAATTAATTGCAGAGCCCGGCACAATGTAAACACCTTCACCGGTTTCAGGGTTCATGGCGGTTGCGGGTGCCGCAAAAAGCACACTGCTAATTCCTAAAACAAGTGTGCTCAGCAAAATAGCGATTAGTTTTTTCAAACGTTCCTCGCTATCCACTCTTGAACCCCTCGAGCAATTCGGCGTTCGTTTTCGTGCGCCAAGCTAACGTGCAGGGTGTCAATTTCAAACCACTGAACATCAACAGCTTCTTGCTGGGGGTCATTTTCGACGGTTAGGTAACCGCCGGTTTGACGCATCAAAAAGTGGTGCACGGTTTTCGTAATAAGTTTGTTGCCGGCCGAGAACTCGTATTTAATTTCGCCGAGGGCCTCAACAATTTCAACCTCAAGGCCGGTTTCTTCGAAAAGCTCTCGAATGGCGGCTTGTTCCAGATTTTCTTCACCCTCTGGGTGCCCCTTTGGCACACACCAATCGATTCGCCCGTTTCGGGTTTGGCGGCCAATTAGTGCCACTCTTAGGGTTCCGTCTTGAGCTAAAACGAATCCGCCAGCCGAAGTCTCTTCTACGCGGGTCAGGCGACGCCCATGGTTTTTGCTGCCGCCCTGCGAATTCATAACCCAACTCTAAACCAGCCAAGATTGCTAGCCTGTGGCACGATTGGAAGATGCTTGATGTGAAAGAGGCGTTAGCCAACCTGGAACGGACTACCGATAGTCCGCTCTTTGTCACACTTGGGCGCATCTTTAATGAAGCCGGCCACGAGCTTTCCCTGGTTGGCGGCCCGGTTCGCGACGCATTTTTGGGGCGCAAAGCACCAGACCTAGATTTCACCACTTCAGCTAACCCCGATGAAACCCTGGCCATCTTGAAGCCACACGTTGATGCCCATTGGGATATCGGCCGAGCCTTCGGCACTATCGGTGCTCGAATGGGCGATGACACCATTGAAATCACCACATACCGCGCCGACCAGTACAGCCAAGATTCACGAAATCCAGAGGTTACCTTTGGAAAGTCACTCGAAGATGACCTATTTAGACGTGATTTCACCGTAAATTCCATGGCACTTCGCTTAACTGGCGTGGCCGGCAAGGCGTCCACTTCGGGCCTACCGGAAAAGGAATTCGTAGACCCATATAAAGGGCTTCAAGACCTGCTTGATGGTGTACTTCGCACCCCGGGCAAGCCTGAAGACAGTTTTTCTGATGACCCGCTGCGTATGCTGAGGGCCGCCAGGTTCACCAGCCAGCTTGGTTTTGAGATTGAACCGGCCACTTTTGAGGCAATGCAGGCCATGGCTGGGCGCATTGAGATCATCTCGGCCGAGAGAATCCAGGTGGAGTTAACCAAGTTAATGCTTGGCAAGCACCCCCGTGCCGGGCTGGAAGCCCTGGTAGACAGCGGTTTAGCAGCCCAAATTCTGCCTGAATTGCCGGCTTTGAAGCTTGAGACAGACGAGCACCACCACCATAAAGATGTCTACGAGCACACCCTGACGGTAGTTGAGCAGGCAATTGATTATGAAAAGGACTACAACCTAGAGGGTGACTTTGTGCTGCGCTTTGCTGCACTTATGCACGACACCGGCAAGCCGGCCACCCGCAAACTGGAGCCGGGCGGCGGGGTTAGCTTCTATCATCACGATATGGTGGGCTCAAAGTTGACCATCAAGCGCATGAAGGCGCTGAAATTCGACAACGACACCATCAAAGCCGTGGCCAGATTGGTTGAGCTGCACCTCAGATTCTTTGGATATTCAGACCAAGCCTGGACCGATAGCGCTATTCGTCGATACGTTCGAGACGCCGATGATCAGCTGCTTCGCCTGCACGCACTGACCCGAGCCGATGTGACCACCAGAAATAAGCGCAAAGCCGACCGCCTTTCGCATGCCTATGACGATCTTGAGCAGCGCATTGGTGTGATTATGGAGCAAGAAGAGCTCAATGCCCTGCGCCCAGATTTGAGCGGCGAAGACATCATGCGAATTCTGGAGTTGAAACCTTCGAAGCAGGTGGGCGAGGCCTATAACTTCTTGATGGAACTGCGACTAGAAGAAGGCCCGATAGGTCCGGAGGAAGCAGAAAAGCGCTTGCTTGCCTGGTGGGCTAGCAGGTAGACTAGCGAGGTTGCCCGGAAGCTCTGCCTTCCATTTGTGGCAATAGAAATATGCAATTTACCCTCCTGTCATGGAAATCCCATGGCCGTTCTAGTCCAAAGGAGGTGGGTTAGTTATGCATAAGTATGAGCTAATTCTCGATCCAACCATCGAAGAAAAAACCGTCTCACCATCACTCGACAAGTTCCTAAACGTAATCCGTAATGCCAAGGGCACTATTGACAACGTTGACATGTGGGGCCGTCGCCGTCTTGCTTACGAAATCAAGAAGCACAAGGAAGGCATCTACGCAGTTGTAAACATGACTGCAACTTCAGAAGCCGTTCTTGAGTTG